>VBDS01000049.1 GCA_005889085.1 Chloroflexota bacterium
TACACGCCGCACCTGGTGGTGGCCGTTTGGGGCGGCAATGCCAACTGGAACATGAAGATGACCAAGAACTCGGACAGCTACTTCATCGCCGCACCGATGTGGCATCCGTTCATGCAGCAGGCACTCGATTCCATGGGCATAGGGGACGAGTGGTACTCGGAGCCGCCGGGTCTGATCAACCAGAGCTGCCACGGACAGCCGGCGTACTACCTGCCGGGCACCCACTGCTAGGCATTCTTTTTGCACGCGAGGTTTGACAAGCTCGGCAAACGGCTTCCCGATACCGGTCATGGATGTGGCTGTCAGATGTGCGCGGACACCAACGCGCCGCGTTACGAGCGGCGCGCCGAGCCACGGTCTGCGCGTGCAGGGCTGTGGGGCCGAGTGCGTCGAGGGGTTATTCGCCTGACGCGGGTTGTCCGTCCGGCGCGCCGACAGCAGGTCGCCTGATCCGGTACGCATAAGAGAGAAATGAAAAGCGGGCGAGCGCACTCAGCACCAGCCCGCGAGGGGTTTTTGTGTTTACTCGGCTACCGCGAAGCCGCTGCTCCTCTCAGCGGTCTCCTCGAGCCCCGCCTGCGGGCCGTACGAGTGCTTCAGCATCACACGCAGCCTCTCTTTCGCGACCGCGAGCCTCGAGGCCACTGTCCGCTCAGGAATTCCCAGCGCCTGCGCGATCGCACGGTTGGTGTACCCGTGGTAGTGGCGGAGGACGATCGCCGCCGCCTGCTTCGGCGGAAGCTTCGCCAGCGCCGTCGCCAGGTCGCGATGCTCCACCAGCTCTTGCGGGTCTGGCGCGAGACCAGGCCGGCCCAGGCGGCGAATCACCTCGCCGACCTCTCGCAAGCGCATCTTGCGCTGGTACGACACGGCAGCATTGATCGCGATCCGGTGCACCCATGCTTCGGCTGGCGCAATCGGCTGCCACGTAGCCCACTTTTTGTAAGCGCGCTCGAACGCGTCCTGGGCGCAATCTTCGGCCGCGGCGCGGTCGCCCAGCATTGCGGTCAACGTGCCGAGAATCTTTCCGTACGAGGCCTGATACAGGCGCTCGAAGTCCGCCTCATTGCCGGCCTGGTACGTTGTAAGTTCGCGCGTAACGCCGGTGGTTTCCGCAGAGATCGGCTCTGCCATTTTGGTTGCTTTACCCCCCGTGAGTTCGGTGAGCTCGTGCTCACCTGCGCCTAACTCTCGTCTACATGGGGGGTTCCGGTAACCGTACGGATGGGCGGATTTTGGCTAACTCAGTTGCAGTAGTAGGTGCCAGCGCGCCCCGCGACGTTTTCAAGACGTAATGAATCCCGGGGCAGAGTCAGGCGGCACCTACGCCGCGGATGTTCTGGGTACCCTCGCGAGCGGTCTTGGCGTCGACTCGATGGAGAGCGGCCGCAAGGCGCTCGAGGTGGTACGCGCCCGTTCGCCCGAGCTCGTCATGATCAGCGAGCAGACTGGCGAGGACCTCGTCACGACGTCGGCAGGCTTCATCGACATGCTGCTTGCCGCGCTGCGCAATGACATCGAGCCGCCATGGCTCTCCTTCGAGCAGCGGTCACGCGAGTACGGACGTTTGAGGGCGGCGCAGGGGTTGCCGCTCGAGTCTTTGATTGACGTGCTCGCCGTGTATCGACGCGCCACCATGGAACTTCTGTCGCGGCCGATCCAGGGCCAGCCGCACTACGACGAGATCATCAACATCGCGCAGGGGCGCCTCGAAGACGTGACCGAGCGCCTCACCACCGCCATCGCACGCGGTTATCTCGACCATATCGACGAGGAGCACCGCGCGCGAGAGAGCGAGATGTACGGACTTGCCGCGATCGTCACCGCGATGGGCCGCTCGCTCGACCTCCCTGAGACGGCCGAGGTCGCGCTGGTCGAGGCGCTGGCCGCGCTCCGGCTGAGCACGGGGGGGCTGTGGCTTCGCGAGCGTTCCTCCTACAAGCTGGCCCACACGGTCGGTCTGGACCCCGACCAGATCGACGACTTCAGCCGGCAGGTGGGTCCACATGTCAAAGCGTCGGCGTCGGCGGTCGGGAGGTCCGAGTCACAGGTCGACCGAGTCTCGAGCCCGGAATGGAACGCGATGCGCGCCCAGCTCCGCGTGCGTGGGAGAACCGTCGGGATGATGACGGTAGGTACAGTCGTCGATCGCGTGTTCGGCGCGTCCGACTTGCTCTTCATGGCGGCCGTCGCCGACCAGGTTGCAATTGCCATCGATCGGTCGCGCCAGTTTGCAAGTGAGGCGCGGACCGACCATCTCACGGGACTGGCGAACCGGCGCGAGTTCGAGCGCGTCATGGAGCGGGAGGTCGCCCTCGCCGAGAGGCATGGCCGTCGGCTGTCCCTGATGATGATCGACCTCGACAACCTCAAGCGGATCAATGACAAACTCGGCCACAGCGCGGGCGACGGGGCGCTCAGGCTCGTCGCGCAGCAGCTCCAGCGCGTAGTCCGCGCCTCTGATGTGTGCGCCCGAGTCGGCGGAGATGAGTTTTCTGTGGCTATGCCGGAGACAGACCTCGAACGCGCTCGCGACGTGGCGACTCGACTGCGCCGGGCGGTCGACCAGGCAGGGCTGAGCATGAAGGCGCCTGGGCACGTCGAGGTCAGCGTCGGGATAGCGGCGTGGCGGCCGGGCCAGGACTGGCAGGCCGTCTACCAGGCGGCCGACTCCGACCTCTACGAGGACAAGCGGCGGCGTAAGACGGTGCGCCGCTGGCAGCAGGAGGACCAGCCGGCGATTCGGCTTCTGGGTCGGGCCGGCGGCCGCCGACGGGTCTCGGGCGCGTAATTCAAGAGTCCTCCCCAACCACTGGGGTCCCCGCGCGAAGCGCGGGAGTGGTCGCCGGGCCGGAGGCACTTGGGCCCTACTCGACGAGAGCCAGCTCCCTGGCTTTTACGATTGCTTCGAGCTTGGAGTGGACGCCCAGTTTGCTGCCCAGGCTGCGGATATGGGTGCGGACCGTTGTGTAGCTGATCCCTAGCCTGTGCGCGATCTCGCGGCTCGAAGTGCCCTCGGCCATCAGACGAAGCACCTCTTTTTCGCGCGGCGTCAGACGCTCGAGCTGCGCTTCGACTTCGCGCCGGCTGTTCAGCAGCTGAGCGATCGAACGTGGCGTGAACAGGGACCCGCCCTCCGCGACCGTTCGGATCGCGTCCACGACGTCCTGGGCCGCGCGCGACTTGTGGATGAAGGCGCTGGCCCCGGCCTCGAGGGCGGCAAAGCGGGCGGCATCGCTGTCCTCCCGGGTCAAGAAGATGAGCTTGGTCTCGGGCCGCATCTGCCGGATGCCGGCGGCGGCGTCGGCCCCGGTTCCGTCGGTGAGCCGAAAGTCGATCAGCACGAGGTCAGGCTTGAGCTCGATCGCGCGCGTAAGCGATTCCGCGACGGAGCCTGCCTGTCCGATGACGTGCATGTCCGGCTGGTCGTTGATGAGCGCGGCCAGACCATCGGCCACGACCTGGTGGTCTTCGACGATCAGCACTCGGGTTGTGTCGGTCTTCAAGCCTGCAGCCTGGATTCTGACACCGGCAGCCAGAATTCGACTGTGGTGCCGAGCCCAGGCTCACTTTTCACGTTGTTCCAACCCCCTGCCAGCAGCGCGCGTTCGTTGAGAGCAAGCAGGCCCAGGTGTCCCGGCAGGCGGTCCCGCTCGCCGACGACGAATCCGCGTCCGTTGTCCTCGACCACTCCATGGACGCCCGAGTCATCCACTTTCAGCGCCACGCGTACGCGGGTCGCCGACGCGTGCTTTTCGATATTCGTCATCGCCTCTGTGATCTGGCGGAACAGCATCGACCTGTCCTCATAAGACAGATCGTCAGGAAGGTCGAGCTCGAGCTCGACCTCTGCCCCGGTCAATGACTTCAACATCTGGACTCGGTCGCGGACGGTTTCAACAAATCCTCCTGAGACCTCCAGGGCGGGCGGCCGGACCTCGAAGAGCAGGCGACGGAGCGCTTCCTCGGTCTGCGCCAGCAGCATCTGAGCGCCGGTCAGGAGCTCCGGGCCGTCGCCGTTCGGGTCGCGCATCCTCTGAAGCTGAAGCTCAACGGCCGTGAGCTTCTGGAGCGCATCATCGTGCAGGTCGCCTGCAAATCGCTTGCGCGCCTTGTCAACTGCAGTGCTTACGTTCTTCAGCAGCAGCTGCCGCGCCGCGTCCACCTTCTGGAGGCGCTCAAGGGTCTTCTTCAAGTCCACCTCTGCGTACTTGAGCTGCCACACGAGGCCCGCTGCGAGCCCGGCCTTCTGCAGGACCCACGCGTCCTCGCGCGAGAAGCCATCAGCGCGCCGCGAGTCATACGCGGCGACGAGTCCAAGACGTTGGTCGCCCGCCCGCCACGGCATGGCGATCGCGTCGTGAACGTTCAACGCATCGAGCGCGTACAGCAAATCGCCTGATTCGTCTGCGCGCGATGCCTTGAACATAAGGTCGTGAAAGACGACCCGACTCGCCAGGTCATCGCGGTCCGGCGCGCACGGGACCGATTGCACGCGGGCCAGGAAAGCCCCGTCGATTCCATGCGCGCCCGCGATCGGAACCAGCATTCCTTCGTCGGTGAGCCGCCAGAACAAGACCTTGCGGGCCGCGACAAGCTCGGCGATGCTGCGCGTCAGGCGACGATAGAAATCCGCGAGGCCGTGACCGGTGCGAGCGTGGCGCGATACAGCGAGCAGCGCATCCACCGCCGCCTCGTGGGCACGCTCGACGCGTTCTGCGCTCTTCGCCCGCTCTTCGTTGATCAACCTGTGCCGTTCGCTTCGGTCCAGGTCGGCGCGCAGGTTGACCAGCGTGTCGATCATCTCCTGGCGCTTCTCGACGAGCTCGGCGAGGCCGAGTGCGGCCGCAACCTGGTTGGCGAAGAGTCCGAACATCCGCTGCTGCACGGCGGTGAAGCCGGCCGGGCTGGCCACGCCGATAATGCCCAGGGTGCGGCCCCCGGCCTGAAGGTGATGAGAGCGTGTCGAGCGCAGAGCCGGCATGGCGTTGCTTTCCGGCACCCCACTCCACGTAGCGCCGGAGGTGCGCGAGGACGCTCCCGCGGCGGCAAAGATCCTCTCGATCTCGTCCCTCTGCATTGTCTCGGTCGGATCCACCGCCCGGGAGAAGACTCGTTTGTCCTCGCCGTCCTCGCCCGTCAGCGCCAGAAATGCGACTGAGGATTTCGTCATGCTCAGGGCCAGCTCGAGAGCAGCCTCCGCGACGGCGGGCACGGTCTTGAACCGAGCCAGCTCGTCGGACGCGGACTGGAACGTTTCGAAGACGTCGCCGTAACCGGCGTCGAGGCCGACGGTTTCCAAGATGGTCCCCCTTCTGCGCACGGTGCGCCTAACAGGATTTTACTTCCGTAGTTCGGCTGCATGCGAAACGTCCCATTACGTACGCGCGAGTACTGGATCGCTCGGGGGCGTTGATCAAGCGAGGGGGCTACCACCGGTTGCTTCGGTGGAGCTCCTCAAAACTGGGGTGGTGGGCGTGGCTTTGATGGCGCCGTCGATAGAAAGAGGAAGGGTGACCCGTGAGTCAGACGACTTCGTCGTTGCATGAAGCCCGTGCGTACCAATACTCGCTCGCCCGGACGCGTTCTCTAATCGCGATGACAGCGCGTCGAGCCATCAAGAAGGTGAACGGTTCGGCGAGCCTCTTCCTGGTCAAGCCATTCGTCGTCCTGGCTGCAAGGGTGCTGGGACCCGGCCCCACACGACTGCGGCTTGTCAAGCTCGCCCACAGCCTCGGCCAAAACGGTGAACTCATGGAGCTTGCCCAGGCGGCTTACGATGAAGACAAGCGGTCGGCTGTTCAGCCCACCTCGCGCGCGGCGTAGGCTCGTCTTAGGCGCCTTTCCGCTCCCGCCGTGCGAACCACCACGGAAAATTTCTGAAGCCGCGGGTACTCCGGTTGTGGGAGGCGTTTCTGCTACAGATGAACGAGTTCGACCAGTTTCTGGAACTGAAGCTCCGGCAGATGCTCGACCCCGTGGTAGCCACCCGGCCGCCCCCAAGAAGGGGGCTGCTTAAGAGGTCGCAGAAGCCGATCCTGGCCGTCCTACCGGCCACGATCGAGCTGGCTGCGGAGGCCATCCCTGGCGTCGAACCGGTGGTGGTGACCATACCGATACAGGTCGCATCCACGCGACAGCTCTAAGCAAGAACCCCTTCCTTCCTCTCGCGAGGCCGGGTCGCAAGATCCGGCCTCTTTGCCGCCGTCAAGCTCAAAAGCGCGTTCGCCGCTGCACCGGTTAGTGTTGGCGAAGCGGTGAGCTCGCGCACCTCGGCGATCAAGTTTCACGCCAGCCCGACAAGCCGGCGAGTACCGTCGGCGGAGCGCGAGCGGCGGCTGGCCGACCCTGGTTTCGGCCGCATCTTCACCGAGCACATGGTCCGGATCCGCTGGTCGGCGGGCAGCGGCTGGCACGACGCCGAGCTCACACCCTACGCACCGCTCACCCTCGATCCAGGGACCTCTGTCCTCCATTACGCCCAGGCGGTGTTCGAAGGGCTGAAGGCTTTCCGGCAGGCGGACGGCGGGGTGGCGGCCTTTCGGCCGGACGCCCATGCGGCGCGCTTCCGCAGCTCGGCGCGCAGGCTGGCCCTGCCTGAACTGCCCGAGGAGACCTTCCTCGAGGCCATCGACCTGTTGCTCGAAACCGATCACGAGTGGGTCCCGTCCGCGACTGAGCACAGTCTTTATCTCCGCCCGCTCATGTTCGCCACCGAGGTGAGCCTGTCGGTCCATCCCTCCGAAGAGGTCACGTTCCTCTTGATCGCGTCTCCATCCGGGTCCTACTTCCCGCGCGGAGTCAAGCCAGTCACTGTCTGGCTCTCCGAAGACTTCAGCCGCGCTGCGCCCGGCGGCACAGGCGCTGCGAAGACCGGTGGCAACTACGCGGGCGGTCTGCTTGCCCAGGCGCAGGCCGCGGAGAAGGGATGCGACCAGGTGGTGTGGCTCGATTCACGTGAGCACCGCTGGGTTGAAGAGATGGGCGGCATGAACCTCTGCTTCGTCTTCGGCACGGGTCACCAGGCGCGGCTGATGACTCCTGCGCTCACAGGGACGCTGCTGCCGGGCATCACGCGCGACTCTCTGCTCGTTTTGGGACGCGATCTGGGTTACGCGGTCGAAGAGGGACGGATCAGTGTCGACGAGTGGCGGTCCGGCTGCGAGGATGGGACGCTGACCGAGGTGTTCGCGTGCGGCACCGCCGCGGTGATCACCCCCGTCGGCGCGGTCAAGTCAGAGCGCGGCTCGTGGATTGTGGGCGACGGCGGTCCCGGCGACGTCAGCGTGCGGCTGCGCCGTGCGCTCGTCGACATCCAGCGTGGTGCCGCGCCCGACGCCCATGGCTGGCTGCGCCGCGCGCGCCTCTCATCAGGAAAGTAGATGTCACGTGTTGTGATCGTCGGCGGTGGTGGCACCGGCGATGCCGCGGCATTCGCTCTTCGCAAGCGCGGCTTCGACGGTGAGATCCTGATCTTGAGCGCCGACCGGGATCGCCCTTATGACCGCCCTTACCTGTCGAAGGAGTTCTTGCGCAGCGAGGTTGAGCTGCCGAAGGTCTTCCTCCACGAAGAGGCGGACTACGTCAGAGAGCGCATCGACCTGAGGTTGGCATCGCCCGTGATCGGAGGCTCGCTGCGGGAGCGCACGGTGACAGTGTCAGCTGGTGAGGTTGCGTTCGATGTCCTGGTGCTCGGTCTGGGCGGGACCCCGCGTCGCCCCCAGGGCCTTCCGAGCGCAGACAACGTGCTCACTCTTCGGTCGCTCCGCGACAGCCAGGCTCTCAGCCAGGCCCTGGGCAGCTCGAAACGCCTGCTCATGGTTGGCGCGGGGTTTATTGGAGCCGAGGTGGCGGCATCGGCGCGCAAGCTTGGGAAGGAAGTGATCATGGTCGAGGCGCTCGGAGTTCCCCTGCAGAGGGCGCTCGGCAGCCAGGTCGGAGAGATCTACGCCGAGATCCATCGCAGCCACGGCGTCGACCTGCGTACCGGAACGACGGTCGATGAGTGGCATGTGAATGCTGGTCGGGTCACAGGCGTGGGGTTGTCCGACGGAACCCACGAAGATGCCGACCTTGTTCTGGTCGCCGCGGGCATAGATCCGAATCTCGATTTGCCGCGAGCCTTGGGGCTTCCCATCGAGGGGGGCGGTGTGCGCGTCGACAAGGGACTAAGAGCTGCGGAGAACGTCTACGCCGGCGGTGACATGGCTTTCCACAATCATCCCGTGCTCGGGCGGCCCATCCGCGTCGAGCACTGGGAGGTTGCCAAGGGTCATGGTCGTGGCATCGCGGCATCGGTTGTCGGCGGCGACGCTCCCTACACCAAGCTGCCCTATTTCTGGTCCGACCAGTACGACGTCAGCCTCGAGTACCGAGGCAACGCGGCCGGCGACGATACGGCAGCGTGGCGCGGTGACCGGCGCGCCCTTACGTTTTCCGTGTTCTATTTGCGCGCAGGTGTGGTCGAGGGTGTGCTTTCGATGAACGACGCCAAGACCAACGAGGTCGGAGGCAAGCTCATTGAAAGCCGGCGCAAGGTCGATCCGTCAGCGCTGGAGAACATGGATATCGACTTGACGGAGCTCGTGCCCAGCCTACCTGCAGGTTAATCCGGCACCTTCCCCACGGATGGGGGAGGATCAGGCGACTGGCTGGTTTTCCTCTGGCAGCAGCCAGGGCAGGGCTTCGGACAGGGGGCGCACCAGCGCGGCCTGCTGCTCCTTGCTGATCAGGTTGCCGGCGACGAGTCCGAGGGCAGCCATGAATGCCGCGTCTTCCGCCTTGTGGCCGACCTCGCCGTGCTCCGCCTTCCAGCTGACCAACGCCCCGCCGGCCTCGGTCATCCCGAAAAGGTTGCGCCGGACCTCGTCCCAGGCCGCACCGCGGCCTTCCTTTTCGATCGCGTGGACCGCCGCCTTCTCGGCTTCGTGGATAGCCTGCAGGCCGTGCAGCCGCCCGTGGCGGTCCCAGCCCTGCGCAGCGCGTTCCACGCCGGCCGGGGAAAGCACGCGGATGTCGTCGATCAGGCGCGACAGCGTGCGTTGGTGCTCGGGGAATCCATAGCCTTCGGCGTCGACACTCATGGCGACTAGCCTATCTGGATCGAGTCCACTGGATGGATCTCTTGCCATCCATGGTCCGTGTCGAGCACCCAGGGACCCCAGATTGAGATGTGGTTGCCAATGACCGGGATAGCCAGTTTCGTCTTCGGACATCGTGCCGCGGCGGGTGCGTTGGAAGGGTTGCTATCCAGAGGGCAGGCGGGGACGATCTCGGCCAGCATCGCAGGGCGGGCCTGGAAGTGGTTCTCGGAGTTGAGCAGAGATTCGTACCCCGCGTCGGGCTTGAACCAGATGTGATAGTCGCCGTCGTCTTCGCGGGCCACGTCGACCACCGTTCCAGTCGCCTGCTTGCATGGATCGAGGACCAGTAGACGGTCCGGGTTGTGGACGCCGGCTTCCGGCGCACCGCTGCGGCAGCCAACAGTCAAAGGTGACGGCGCAGAGGGGGTGCTCGAGGTGGCGCATGCGCAGAGCAGGATTGCGAGCACCGAGGGCCTCAGCGCAAAAATTCGGGCACCCAACCAAATCGGCCCAGCGCAAACGGTCCCGGCCCCGAGGCGATCACCTGCGCGTTGACGATGACCGCGAGGTAGTAGATCCAGCGGAACCCGTCGTCGTTCACGGCGAACGCCACGGTCAGCGCGAGGTTGGCCGCGAGCAGAAGGCCCAGGATGCCGGACCACCGCGTGGCGAGCCCGAGGATCAAGAGAATGGCCACCAGCGTTTCGCCTAACGCTTGAGCGAGCGCGAAGGGGAACCAGTTCGGCACGACCACCGCGACCAGGAACTCATGGAGCCCTGGAATCGGGTTTGCCTTCGCGGTGGTCTCGATGAGGGGCTTCATCCAGCCGACGCCTTGCCACTTCTGGCTGGCGAAGTAGAGCCAGTACAGGCCCACGGCGACGCGGAACAGGCTCGGCCAGGCTTCACTCATGCGCGTTCACCGTCACAACCAGCACGCCGAGCGTGGGGTCGGCCGCGATCGCGACCGCGGCCGCGCCGAGAGCCCATTTCTCCGTCCTGCCGCCGCGAATCGCCAGCACCTCGCGGTCGCCGTGGGCGGCGACGAACACCGTCGAGCCCGATTGCAGGACCTGGTCTGGATCGCGCGGCTGGGCAAGGGTCCTGAATGCGCCGCTCATGCCGTCGTAGGAGAACACGCCACCTGGGTCGCTGTCCTCAGACGGTCCCTCGGCGGCGATCAACAGCGTTCCGCCGGGCCCGGGCGCGAGCCAGAACGGAAATACCGGGAGCGGCAGGCCCGCTCTATGGGTTCCTCCAGCGGTGACGAGCTCCGCGCGCTCATAGTCCGCCGTCCACAACGTTCCTCCAACGCTCGCGATTCCAAATCCATGGCCGGCCGGATGCGACGTGCCGTCGAGATAGTCGACCTCGCCGCGGGTACCCGCGACGGCCACCTTGCCCGATGGGTCGACCGTGATCGCGGCCGGTCCCTGCGCCACGGTGTGGCTCGCGAGCCTGCGGCCGCTCGCGGGGTCGAGCTCATCCACCGCGGCGCCGTCGAACAGGGAAACGAACAAGCGGTCCTGTTGGAGAAGCAGCCCGAATGGCGCACCGCCGACGTGCGACTTCCACGCCATCCTCATGCCGGGCAGGCTCACCGCGTACACGTCCCCAGGAGAGCTGTCCGCGACGTAGGCCGTGCGGCCATCGTCCGAGACGATGACTGCGACGGGATCGCTGCCGACGTGGGCGGCTCCGCACACCGTCGAGCCCGATTGCAGGACCTGGTCTGGATCGCGCGGCTGGGCAAGGGTCCTGAATGCGCCGCTCATGCCGTCGTAGGAGAACACGCCACCTGGGTCGCTGTCCTCAGACGGTCCCTCGGCGGCGATCAACAGCGTTCCGCCGGGCCCGGGCGCGAGCCAGAACGGAAATACCGGGAGCGGCAGGCCCGCTCTATGGGCTCCTCCAGCGGTGACGAGCTCCGCGCGCTCATAGTCCGCCGTCCACAACGTTCCTCCAACGCTCGCGATTCCAAATCCATGGCCGGCCGGATGCGACGTGCCGTCGAGATAGTCGACCTCGCCGCGGGTACCCGCGACGGCCACCTTGCCCGATGGGTCGACCGTGATCGCGGCCGGTCCCTGCGCCACGGTGTGGCTCGCGAGCCTGCGGCCGCTCGCGGGGTCGAGCTCATCCACCGCGGCGCCGTCGAACAGGGAAACGAACAAGCGGTCCTGTTGGAGAAGCAGCCCGAATGGCGCACCGCCGACGTGCGACTTCCACGCCATCCTCATGCCGGGCAGGCTCACCGCGTACACGTCCCCAGGAGAGCTGTCCGCGACGTAGGCCGTGCGGCCATCGTCCGAGACGATGACTGCGACGGGATCGCTGCCGACGTGGGCGGCTCCGCGCGGAGAGCCATCTTGCAGAGAGAGGAGGACGAGGCCGGTGCCCGGATATGTCGGCGGTGTGTGCGCCGCGGCCGGACCGCCGCAGGCGCAGATTGCAGCGGCGAGCAGAGCGAGCGCTATTTGAGAGCGCGTAGCACTGGGTCGGTGGCGAGCTGGAACGCTCTGGCGGCCGGTCGCATGTGCATCCGGTTCAGGCGATGCTGGATCGCGCCCTTCAGTATGGCCGCCCGCAGCTTGTGCTCGGAGAAGTCGGTGTTGAAGAGCAGGCGGTTGTGACGCACCTTGTGCCACTCGCCATGCATGCGACGCTCGCGCACTCGGTCGTAGAAGCCGGTGCCGGGCAGAGGATATGCGATCGTGTAGCTGACGTAATCGAGAGGCAGGCTGCTCGAGAAGTTGATGCTCCGGATCAGCGAGTCCGTGGTTTCGCCGATGTAGCCGACCATGAAGAACCCGGCTGCTTTGATCCCCGCAGCGACGCATGCTTCCACCGCCGCCCGCGCCTGGTCGGGCGTGATTCCCTTCTTCATCTCCTTCAGCACCCGCTCGTCGCCGGATTCGATGCCGAAGAAAATGCGCTTGCATCCGGCGCGATGCATCTGCTCGAAAAGCGCCTGGTCGACATGCGTGACGCGGCTGAGGCACTCCCACGTCAGCGGCAGGTGCGCTTCTTCGATTGCTCTCGCGAGCTCGAAGGTCCGCTTGTAGTTGAGTGTGAAGAGGTCGTCGGACATCCAGATGTGGTCGTAGCCCAGCTCTGCGATCTCGCGCATCTCGGCCACGACCGACTCGACCGGTCGAGCGCTGAACAGGTCGCCGAACACGGACTTGTGGCAGAAGTCGCAGCGAAACGGACACCCGCGCGTCGACATCAATGGAGTCGTCGCATCCTTCCAGTGCTTGCGCCAGTAGTGGATGTACTCGTCGTTGGGGATGTCGCCGCGATAAGGCAGGGGCAGGTCAGTCATGTCCTTGCTTCGCTGCCGCGCGGTGCTCTTGACGATCTCGCCGTCGCGTTTGAAGACGACGCCGGGGATCTCTTCAAATCGTCTGTCGTCGAGGTGCTCCATGATCGAGACGATCGTCTCCTCGCCCTCACCCACGGCGACGAGGTCGAACTGGTCGACAAACGTCTCCGGCTCGCCGGACGGATACGGTCCGCCAACCACCGTCAGCGCCTTGCCGCGAACCTGCTCGGCGAGAGATAGCGCCTCGTCCTGCATCGTGATCATGCAGTAGATCCCGATCACGGACGGGCGCAGGCGCTCGATCTCCGCGAGGACATCGTCGCGCTCCAGAAAAGTGTGGTCGATGTGCCGCACCGAGTAGCCGGCCCGGCGCAGCGAGGCGCTCAGGTACATCAGGCCCAGTGAAGGCATGATCCAGTGCCGGCCCTGCTTGGGCGCACGCTGTGGGTAGACGAGAACAACGTCGGTTCTGGCGTTGGCACCCTCACCATTTACGGGGAGGGACGTGGGGTGGGGCTGGGTGGCAGTCATCTCGCCTCCTGCACGTTGATGTGGTAGCTGACGCCCGCGAACGACGCTGGGAATATGTAGTCGAGCCCGGCCCAATCGAAGTCTGGCGCGAGGAGCTCGCGTCCTGCGTACATCTGCGCTCCGGGAAGCGCGGGAGCCGACCACTCCACTCCCAACGAGGTCGAGCGCAACCGCGCCCATACGCCGGTCACCGGGACCCAGTTGCCAAATGCCGCGCCGACCAGGGTCGGATGGTTGGCGGCCGCGACGTCGTCGAATGCCGCCGACTGTTCGTTGAGGATGCCGACCTGCGAGTAGCCGGGGGCGAGCCAGAGAGGCTTGACGGCAACGGTCACGCCACTGCCGTCGACCGTGTAAGTGACCTCGATCGCACCACGCGACTCGATGGGCAAGAACTGGTATTTGTGGGCTGCGTCACCGCCGATCTCGTCGAGCTGGAAGGTGCGCTTCCACACGGTCGTGGTTGCCGTCGACAGGTCTGTTGTGGTGGCGGTCAGCGAGTAAACCCATCCATCCGGGTACTTGACGATCGGGGTGCCGATGCCCATGCCTTCGCCGGCCACATCGCGGCCTGCCACCTCGAGCACCAGGCCCTTGGCGAGCGACGCAGTCTTGCCCTCGCCTGGCGACCCCTCGACGCACGCGTCGACACCCGGATAGATCGATTGGGTCAAAAGCTCTGTCCCAACGCGATACGCGAACACCGGCTTGCCGCCGGCGACCTGGTAGTGCGCCTCCTGGCCGAGCGTCCGGAATGGAGGGCTTGCCTGGCCGGCGGCGAGGTCGGGAAACACCGCCGTGGCGCGGTAGTAGCTGATATTGACGAGCACGAGCTCGCTCACGTGCTGGGATCGAATCCAGTCGAGGGCCGGCGTCCGGTCCAGCGGCAGCGCCCGGCTGCCTGTGATCTGCGATGGGGGCCTGCCGCTGTAGTAGGCGGCAGTGGGCGAGTCGGTCAGGAGCACGCCGCGAGTCCCAGCCGACGCGCGACCTGCGGCCACGAGGCCCGCGTTGGCGTTGGCGAAGCTCGAGAAGACCGGCACGAACGCGACTGCCAGCGCGGCTGTCGCTCCGATGGCCGTCAGCCGGATCACACCTGCGTATCGGTCGAGGGCGGCCGCCGCCAGCAGCGCCATGGCGGGCAGCGCGGGGTACAGGTAGCGGTGGCTTCCGCTGTAGGCGCCGGCGGCAACCAGCCCGAAGATCGCGACCAGGTAGATCGCGGCGGGGACGTAGACGAATCGCCATATGGCTCGTGTCTGCTGGTGCAGCGCGGCCACCGCGCCGACCACGCCAAACGCAAACAGCGGAAGGGCGGCAAGTCCGAATGTGGATGCGAGCTCGCCGAGCCTGCCCACGCCGCCTGACGGGATGCTCCCGCGCGCCGTGGCCGACATCACCTCGACCGCGCCGCGCGCCATCGAGTGGCCGACCGGTGCGAAGCCGAATTGGAGAAAGACAAGCACTCCGAGCGCTGGAACCGCCCAGGCCACCGCGCCGGCCCTATTGCGCCCGGCCGAGCGCGACCTCACCGCTTCAATGGCGGCGAAAGCTGCCGCGACAGCGACCCATATCCAGGCCTTGGTGGAGGTGATGCAGGCCAACGCCGCGAGCAGAGCCGCCAGCTTCATCCGGTTTCGGACAGCGGCGAGGCCCGACGCTGTGAGCAGAGCGGTAAGAAGCGGTTCGACGACAGCCGAACCGGACGTGAACAGGAACACCGGGTTCAGGACGAGAAGGGCTACCGCAGTCCGAGCCTGGCGCACGTTCGGGGCGAGGGCATACACGCCCGCCGCGGTAGCCACGCCAAGCAGCGCGCTCAACGCCTTCAGCGCCCCGAGCTGCCACAGGCCAAAAATGCGGAGCACGACGGCGGCCAGCAGGTGATATCCGGGAAGCCACGTGTCTTCCATGCCGAAGAGTGGGTCGTGCAGGTGTCCGGTCGCGGCCAGGTTGGCTGCGATGAGCCAGTGCCCATACCCGTCCTCGAACGGCTCGGGCAGCTGGGCTGCGACGAGGAGGAGGACTGCTCCGAGACCGAGCAAACCAACTGCCGGTGAAGCCGCCTGGACACGAGAAAGTGCCCGCCGGCCCAGGCGGCGCAGCGTCAGCACCTCGAGGAAGTCGACCAGGCTCAGCGCCGCGACCACGAGGAAGCCCAGCGCGAACATGCCCGCATAGATCGCGATCAGAAACTGGCCCAGAGCCAGCGCCACCGGCACGATGGCAAGTGCACCCAGGCCGGCGAAGCCCTCCATCAACGCGCGGGGATCGCCCACTCGAACGTAGGCCTGGTCCCGCCACTCCTGTCCGGCATGCACGATGTGGTGCTTGGGTGTCCGGACGAAGACGCCTCCGGGTCGCAGCGAGCGGCTGAGCGCGATCACTGTGTTGAGCGACATGCCCGCGCCGAAGACCTGGCAGAGAAGGGACGGGATTCCCGACCACCACCTCCGGCCGCGCCGCGTCTGTGCGGCGACGAAACCAAGCCACGGCGCGACGCCGACGAGGATCGTGACCGCTGACGAGTCGGCGACGAACCACGGCAGCTGAACGCCAGGCCATCCGAAGGCCAGCAGGAGAAGCGGATAGCAGGCGAGCTGGACGAGCATCACCGGGCCCACGCCATAAGCCAGCAGGTGGACCGCGGCCTGGAACTTGACCGCGACTCGCGCATTGCTTCGCATCACCGGCGCCAGGAGCCTGAACGCGGACTGGAAGCTGCCGGTGGCCCAGCGCGACTGCTGGCGTCGGTACGCGTCGACGGAAACGGGCAGCTCCTCCGGGACGACGAGGTCTTCGATGTAGGCGGCTTTCCATCCGCGCAGCTGGGCCCGGTAGCTGAGGTCGAGGTCTTCTGTCAGGGTCCGCGCGCTCCAGCCGCCGGCGTCCACGATCGCCATCCGCCGCCAGACTCCCGCGGTGCCGGTGAAGTTCGTGAAGTAGCCGCGCGCTGAGCGCACAGCCTGCTCGACGAGGAAGTGGAAGTCGATCGCCATCGCCTGCAGCCGCGTGAAGAGCGAGTAGCCCTCATCGAGGTGGCCCCACCGCGCCTGAGCGAATCCGACCACCGGATCGTCGAACGCGCCGATCGTGCGTCGCAGGAAATCCGAGGGCGGCACGAAGTCGGCGTCGAAGATCGCGATGAAATGTGCGTTGGTCAGCTCCAGGCCGTACGCCAGCGCGCCGGCCTTGAAACCTGTTCGTGAGCCTCGGCGCACGTGCGAGAGATGAATTCCGTTGCGCCGCCAGTGCGCCACGCGCCGAGCAATGATCTGCGTCGTCTCGTCGTCAGAGTCGTCGAGGACCTGCACCTCGAAGCGGTCGCGCGGCCATTCGATGGCGCAGACCGCATCGATGACGCGCTCCGCGACATAACGCTCGTTGTAGATGGGGAGCTGCATGCATACGGCGGGTTCTGTTCCTCCCCACTCATGATGAGATGGCCTGAACGGGCGGTGGGGCTGTCGCAGTGCCTGCACTGTGAGATACAGAAGGTTGAGCCCGAAGATGAAGAGAAGGACGCTCGTCATCATCAGGACGGCGGCCGGGATCAGACGTATCAATTCGTGTCGAACAGGGTGTAGGGACGCATGGTCGCGCGGACATAGGCCACGCGTGCGAGCGCCTCGGGCCGGTTGCGTCGAGTCCATTGCATGTAGCGCCATGCTGCGTGGCCGAGGTATCGCGCGGGCACGTCGAAAAACGCAGGAAAGAGCACGGCAGGCGCGCGTCGCGGCGGCGCCTCGACGAGCCGCGTCGCAGTCTTTTCTGCAAGCTGCGGAAGATGCTCGAGGAGTCTCGGGTTCTCTTCGACGATCTCCCTGATCACGTCCAGACCGAAGACCGGCTCGCCGACGAGAACCTCGAAGGCCATGTCTTCGTCATGCCTGACCAGCGGGCGGCACTGCGAGCGTTCGAGGATCAGGTTCGCGGTCATCAACCGCGGCGCGATCGGTCTGCGGGTGAGGTCGTCGACGGGCTTGCCGCGATGGCCCATGGCGTGGAGCAGGCCCAAAACGTTGACGACGACGTAGGCCAGGTGGCGGTGCCCGTCGTCGACGACGAGGTTCAGGTCGACGTCGTCCGACGCTCGGAAGCCGCCGCTCGCCAGCGAGCCGGCGATCGACACGGCCCTGATGAACGGCGCGACTGCGATCAGCTTGCGGACGAAGGCCAGGGTGAGATCGAGGTAAGCACCGGAGTCGGTGCGGTGGGCGAGCGATCGGCTGCGAATCGCGCTCGCCCGGCTGACCGCATCGCGCTCGACCACGAGACCTTCGGCTATCGCCAGGTCGGGATTAGCGGCGACCGCCCAGCGAATCTCCAGATCGGACACTCGCCCGCCCAGGCAGAGCTCGGCGAGGCGGGGCGGACTGACCGCGTACCCGCGCCGGTGCAGCAGCGCCACGGTTCGGCGGACTCGGTCCCCAACCGAGCTCGCGGCCTCCGCCGCGTAGCCGACGCTCACCTTTCGGGATACGGGTTTGGGTTACGTGGCATGATCGAGACGCAAGATCAACGCGGAGGAGGGCAGATGACCGCCGACGGACATTTCCAGGTTCCCCAGCCCGCCAACGAACCGGTTCGCTCCTACGCCCCAAGTGACCCTCACCGCAAGCCACTCAAGTCGCGCCTTGCCGAGCTGACCGACGCTCGGACCGAGGTGCCCATGCTCATTGGCGACCAGCGCCGGTGGGGTGCTTCTCGCGGCGACATCCGGTCTCCGCACCGGCACGAGCTGGCCATCGCCGAGTACGCGGTCGGCGGCGCCAAGGACTTCGACGACGCGATCAACGCCGCGCTTGGCGCCCGAAAGATGTGGGCGGCCACCGCCTATCACGAGCGCGCGGCCGTACTGCTGCGCGCCGCGGCCCTCCTGGCAGGGCCCTGGCGCGACACCATCAACGCCGCCACCATGCTCGGTCAATCGAAGACGGTGCATCAGGCCGAAATCGACGCCGCATGCGAGACGATCGACTTCTGGCGCTACAACGCGTTCTTCGGCGACCAGCTTCTGCGCAACCAGCCATATAACGATGGCACAGCGTGGAACCGGCTGGAGTACCGCCCGCTTGAGGGCTTCGTCTTCGCGGTCAGCCCTTTCAACTTCACGTCGATTGCGGGCAACCTGCCGACCGCGCCGATGCTCATGGGCAACACAGTTGTCTTCAAGCCTGCGACCCAGACCCTCCTCGTCTGTCACTTCCTGATGGAGCTCCTCATCGAGGCAGGCATGCCTCCAGGCGTGATCAACCTGGTGAGCGGCAGCGCGTCCGAGATCTCGGAAAAGGTCCTGAGCCACCACGAGCTCGCGGGCATTCACTTCACCGGCTCGACCGAAGTGTTTCAAAACATGTGGCGCGAGGTCGGCCAGAACATCGACCGTTACCGCACTTATCCGCGCCTGATCGGGGAGACGGGTGGCAAGGACTTCGTGGTGGCACATGAGTCGGCGGATGCGGACGGGCTGCGCACCGCGCTGATCCGCGGCGCGTTCGAGTACCAGGGTCAGAAGTGCTCCGCCGCCTCCCGTGCGTACATTCCGCAGTCGATGTGGAAGAGCATCAAGCCTGAGCTCGTGGACCTCGTCGATGCCATACCTCAAGGCGACGTCGCGGACTTCCGCAACTTCATGGGCGCGGTCATCGACGGTCGCGCATACGCGAACCACATGAACGCGATCGAGTACGCACGCAAGAACGAGAGCGCCAAGGTCATCGCGGGCGGAAAAGGCGACGACAAGGTCGGCTGGTTCATCCGGCCGACCGTGATCGAGACAACCGACCCTGATTTCAAGCTCCTGCGCGAGGAGCTGTTCGGTCCGATCCTCACCGTCTACCCGTACGCCGATGGAAAGTTCGAGGAGACCCTCGACCTCTGCGACCGTACGAGCCCGTACGGTTTGACGGGCGCCATCTTCGCGACCGATCGACAGGCGATCCGCACGGCCTCGGAGAAGCTCGTCAACGCGGCGGGCAACTTCTACATCAACGACAAGCCCACCGGCGCGGTGGTCGGACTCCAGCCCTTTGGCGGGGCGCGTGCCTCAGGCACGAACGACAAGGCTGGGTCGTTTCTCAACCTGATCCGTTGGGTGAGCCCGCGAGTCATCAAGGAGACTTACGAGCCGCCGAAGAACCATCGATATCCGTTCATGGAAGACGATCACGAACGAGGCGCTCTCTAGCGAGCCAGGCCACTGTTGGTTATGACGTCGATGGTGCGGTCGTCACCGTCACGATCGACCGGGCCGAGATCCGAAACGCGGTGGACTCGAAGACAGCCGCTGCCCTGGCCGAAAGCTTCGAGCGCTTCGACGCCGACGAGTCACTTTCGGTCGCGGTGCTGACGGGGGCCGGCGGCAACTTCTGCGCCGGTTTCGACCTGAAGGCCCTGGCGGCGGGCGCGGGGCGCCCGCTCAGCGAGACGGGCGAGGGCCCGATGGGACCGACGCGGATGATCCTGGGCAAGCCCGTGATCGCCGCGGTCGAGGGCTACGCGGTGGCGGGCGGCCTCGAGCTGGCCCTCTGGTGTGATCTTCGGGTTGCGGGGCGTAGCGCGACCTTCGGCGTCTTCAACCGCCGCTTCGGCGTCCCGCTCATCGATCTCGGCACCGTTCGCCTGCCGCGCATGGTGGGGCAGGGACGCGCCCTCGACCTGATCCTCACCGGGCGCCCGGTGTCGGCCGAGGAGGCGCTGCGCATCGGTCTCGTCGAGAGGATTGTCGAGGGCGGCCAGGCGCTGCGAGAGGCGCAGGCTTTGGCCCGTGAGCTCGCGGCCTTTCCGCAGGGTGCGATGCGCAGCGACCGCTCAAGCGTTCTCCGCCAGTGGTCGCTCAGCCTGGAAGACGCGATGCGGACCGAGTTCCGGGCGGGCGTCGGAGTCATTGCTTCGGGCGAAGCGCAGGAAGGCGCGCGTCGGTTTGCGGAAGGGGAAGGTCGTCACGGACGCTGACCGCCGCGCCCTGCAGCGCGGCGACTGAAAGCAGGACCAGGGCGCCCACCTCGACGGCGAGGGCCGGCGCAGGACCCCAGAACGGTTCGCCCTCCACAGCGACGATTCCTGTCAGCACGTAGATCCAGGTCCATGCGGGCGTCTTGGCTCGCAGGATCAGCCACGCCGCCAGCCCGAGCATCAGCAGGTCGTCGAGATGGACGTAAGGAGTCGCGAGCATGCCGCCCACCAGGGCGCAGACGAGCGGCCACTCGGGCCCGCGGTGGCGCAGCCGGTACGCGAGCACGAGCGTCCAGGCGGCGACCGCTACCTGGAGCGGGCGGGCATAGTCGCCCAGGAAGTAAGCGAGCGTCAGGTCGCGGTTGGCCGCGACGCTCGCGGCGAAGCTCAAGCGCGCCTCATACGCGGCGACGCCGGCGGTGCCCAGTGCGAGAGCCGAAGCCGCAGCCAGCATGCCGAGCGCGATCACGCTGCCGGTGAACGCACGGTCCTGGCGTGCCGCGAGGAGCGCAAGAGGCACCAGGAACGCGAGCTGAGGCTTGAGCACCAGGGCGCCAAGGGCGACGCCGGCCCAGAGCGGCCGATTTGCGCGCAACAGGGCATAGCACCCTGCAACTCCAAGCGCGACGAACAGCCCAGGCTGTCCCAGCTGCAGGCCGTAGATCACGGGCAGCCACCCGACAGCCGCGGCCAGGAAGATGACACGAGCGTGCCCACTGCCGGGCGCGGCGAGGTGCCACGCCAGGACCAGCGCAGCGACGAGAAGGGCGCTCCAGACCCAGTAGGCCGCCGGATACGGCAGCACCGTAAGCGGCAAGGCCGACCATGCCACGGGCGGCGGGCTGATGTAGCGGGCGAGCTCGGCGACCTTGATGCCGGATCCCAGGGCGTCCAGCTCCGCCTGCTGGAGGGACAGGTCGTAGATCGACGGCCAGCCGTGGGTCAGGCCGACACGGGCCGCCGCGTAGTAGAAGGTGAAGTCGTTGTGGAACCGGTCGCTTACCGTGGCGACCGCCCACTGGTAGAGGTCGAACAGGGCAAACAACCCTGCGCTGGCTGC
>VBDS01000108.1 GCA_005889085.1 Chloroflexota bacterium
GCTCCACGCCAGGCGTCCTGATCGTTCCGCTCGAGCACGAGTTCGGCTGGAACCGCGCGGTCATCTCGGTGGCGGTCTCGATCAACCTCATCCTGTTCGGGCTGACCGGTCCCTTTGCAGCGGCGCTGATGGACCGCTTCGGGCTGCGCGCCGTGACAGTCGGTGCGCTGATCACGGTTGCGAGCGGCGCGCTCCTCACGACGCTCATGACCTCGCCGTGGGAGCTTTACCTGCTCTGGGGAGTCGTGGTCGGTCTCGGCACCGGCTGCATGGCTTCGGTGCTCGCGGCCACTGTGGCCGGCCGCTGGTTCGTCCACCGGAGGGGCCTCGTCCTCGGCGCGCTGACGGCGGCCGGAGCGACGGGCCAGCTCATCTTCCTGCCCGGGCTGGGCTGGCTGGCGCAGAACGTCGGCTGGCGTTACTCGGCGATCACGGTCGGCGTGGCTGCGCTCGCGGTGGTGCCGCTGGTCGCGATCTTCATCCGGAACCGCCCCAGCGACCTCGGCCTTCGCGCCTACGGCGCCACCGAAGCCGACAACGTGCCGCTGGGCACTGGGAGCCCGATCGCGAACGCGTTTCGCGGCTTGCGCCTGGGCGTTCGCTCACGCGACTTCTGGCTCCTCGCGGGCAGCTTTTTCATCTGCGGCGCGTCGACCAACGGCCTGATCGGCACCCACCTGATCCCGGCGTCGATCGATCACGGCATGGCCGAGGTCACGGCGGCGAGCCTGCTCGCAGTGATCGGTGTTTTCGACGTCGTCGGCACGCTCGCATCCGGCTACCTCACGGATCGGTTCGACAGCCGCCTCCTTCTGTTCATCTACTACGCACTCCGCGGCGGTTCGCTTCTTCTGTTGCCCTATGTGTTCGGCAGCCCGCAGTTCGGGCTGATCCTCTTCATCGTCTTCTACGGCCTGGACTGGGTCGCGACGGTGCCGCCGACCGTCCAGCTGGCGCGCAAAGTTTTCGGGCAACAGAACTTCGCCATTGTTTACGGGTGGATCTTCGCGGCGCACCAGCTCGGCGCGGCCACGATCGCATTTGCCGCGGGCGCCGTGAGGACCTACTTCGGCGACTACCAGATCGCCTTCATGAGCTCCGGATTGCTGTGCCTCGTCGCGGCGGGGCTCGTCTTGCGGATCAGCCACCAGCGCCCGGCTCGGGTCGAGGAAACGGGCGTAGGAGCCGAGGCACCGGCCTACTCCTGAGCCCGGCGCGGCTCTCACTTTTCGCGCTGGCGCTGGCCGCGGCGCTCATTCCCCAGGCCGCCTTGGCCCACGCCCAGCTCGTCCAGTCCGACCCTGCGCCGAGGGCCACGCTCCAATCGGTGCCGGGCAGCGTCACGCTGCTTTTCACCGAGCCCGCGACGCCGGCGGGGCCGGGAATTCGGGTCTTCAGCCCGAGCGGCCGCCAGGTTGCGGGTTCGACCGTGATGCGCGGCGCTGTGCTAATAGCGGCGATTGACTCAGCGGAAACAGGAACGTTCGTCGTCACCTGGCAGGTCTTCGCCGCCGACACCCATCCTTCGCGCGGGAGCTTCAGCTTTGACGTCGGCAAACCAAGCTCAAATCCATATTCCGCGCTGATTGACGCCAGTCAGATCGGAACTTCGACTCCGTTGGGATTGGCGATGCAGACGCTGGCGCGCTGGGTCCACTTCGCGGGATTCGCGCTGGTCTTCGGCGTGGTCGCCTATCGAGTCTTGATCCGGCGCGACGAAAGTTTCAAACGCCTGGTCTGGGTTGGCGTCGTCCTCCTGATCGTGGCCGAGCCCCTGACGCTAATCGCCCAGCTCGCCAGCCTCTCCTTCGATGGCGACACCACCGTCGCGGTCCTCGGCTCGAATTTTGGCCGTTTGCTGGCGCTGAGGCTCGGCGCCGCGCTGCTCCTGTGGACCCTCATCGCGACCCGTCGGTCATGGCCTCTCCTCGTCGTTGGGTCAGTTGTCGCTCTGCTGGATGGGCTGAGCGCGCATGCCATCCCTGGCTTGCCCGGTGCGGGCCAGGTGTTGGTGGCTCTGCACGTATCGGCGATGGGACTTTGGGTCGGCGGCCTGGCCGCCTTCGTCACGGCTCCCGATCAACGATTTGGCCGTTACGCCGCGGCCACATTCGCCACGGCGGTCGGTACCGGCGTGCTCCTTGCTTTCGCCCACACA
Source organism: Chloroflexota bacterium (assembly GCA_005889085.1). Taxonomy (GTDB): domain Bacteria; phylum Chloroflexota; class Dormibacteria; order Dormibacterales; family Dormibacteraceae; genus 40CM-4-65-16. Next base: position 2,159 of record VBDS01000108.1, read on the forward strand.
GCTTCGTTCGACGCGTTGATGTCGACCCAATACGGTTGGGCCCTGCTCCTGAAGGTTGCGATCGTGGGTACGGCACTCGTGACGGTTGTGCTACGCCGCCGCCGCCTGGAGCTCGGCGCGGCAATTGCAGTTGTCGCCGCCGCCGCGCTGCTGGGCGCGCTTCCGCCGTCGCGCTAGATGACTCCTATACGATCCAGCGAGATGCCAAATGCGTGGGTTGTCCGCGAGCTCGGGACGCCCGACAAGCTCCGCTTTGAAACTCTGCCATCCGCCCCATCACCGGCAGAGCTCGTCCGGATACGTGTCCGCGCGGCAGCGGTCAATTTTTTCGACCTGCTCCAGATTGGCGGCACGTATCAGGTCAAGCCTGAGCTGCCCTTCGTGCCCGGCGCCGAGGTGGCAGGCGAAGTCGAAGCGGCGCCGGCCGGCAGCGGATTTGAGCCGGGAGACCGCGTCCTCGCCGCTGTCTCCCAAGACGGCACGCAGCGGGGCGGCTACACAGAGGTCACGCATGCCGAGCCCGACGCAGTTTTGAAGATCCCTCAAGCGATGTCTTTCGCGGAGGCCGCGGCGTTTTTCATCAACTACCAGACGGGCTGGTTTGGGCTCCACCGCCGCGCGCGCCTGCAGCCCGGAGAGGTTGTGCTCATCCACGGCGGCGCGGGTGGTGTCGGAACAGCTGCGATTCAACTTGCCAAGGCCGCCGGCGCGCGTGTGATCGCGACCGCGGGCTCGGAGGCCAAGCTCGCAGTGTGTCGTGAGATGGGCGCCGACCTGGCGATCAACCACAGCGAACAGGACTTCGTTGCCGCGGTCAAGGAGGCGACTGATGGCAAGGGCGCGAACGTCATCTACGACCCGGTGGGCGGCGACGTGTTCGATCGATCGACCAAGTGCGTTGCGTTTGAGGGTCGGATCGTCGTGGTCGGGTTCACGTCGGGACGCGTGCCGACGGTGGCAACCAATTACATCCTGGTGAAGAACTATTCAGTGGTTGGGTTGCACTGGGGCCTGTACCGCCAGCGGGCGCCGCAGCTCATTCCAGAGTGCACCGAATCGCTGTTCAAGCTCTACGCGGCGGGCAAGATCCGGCCGTACGTCGGGCGCCAGGCTCCGCTCGCGGATGCGGTCCTGCTCCTCCATGAGGTTGCCTCGCGGCAGACCACGGGCAAGGCCGTCCTGATCGTTTGACCCATCGGCATCGGAATAGGAAATCCCACGTCTTTGGCGCCAAAGACGTTTATCGAATTGAGAATTAGCCGGTTTTGGCGCCAGAAACGGCTTTCACCCCTTCGACCTACGCTGCTGTTCGAACATCTCCCGGATCTCGCGGACGCTCGTCGCGTCCTCGGCCTTCTTGTCCTCCGTTCGCAATGACACGATTCGCGGGAAACGCAATGCAAATCCAGGGTGGTCCGCAGCCATGCCGGCGGTGTGACGCGGGCTGGGCGTGATCTCGTCGGCCAGCACCTCGACCACGATCGCCGGCTGAAGCCAGGCGTCGGGGACGAAGGTCGAATTCACTCGGGGCGGCTTCTCCGCAACTTCGAGGCTGGCGAGGCGCTGATGGATCTCTCGCCAGCCCTGGTCGGAAAGGCCGGTCCCGAGCTTGCTGATCGTCACAAACTCGTCTTTGTCGCTGTCGTAGACGCCGGCGAGCAGGGCGCCTGCGCCGAACTCTGCCCGCTTGCCTTTGCCCCGGTAGTAGCCGAGTAACACGACGTCGATTGTGTCGTTCAGGTGGCCGCTCGTGTTCCGCTTCAGCTTGACCCAGTTGAAGTTGCGAGCTCCCGCCTGGTAGGGCGAATCGAGGCGCTTGGCCACGACTCCTTCGAGACCCCGGCTGATGTTGTCGAGCAGGTCCCGAGTCAGGACCTCAGCGGAATCGGTCTTCGTCAGCGGCGCCGTCAGCAGCGTGTCGGATTCGCGAAGCAGCTCCTCGACGATCGCGAAACGTCGCTCGTAGGGCAACGGCGTCAGGTCGGATCCGTTGCGGAACATCACGTCGAAGACGAAGGCTCGCATCGGCACTCGGGCGGCCATCTCCTGAATGCCCTCCTTGCGCCGTCGCGCAGTCGTCTCCTGGAACGGGACGTACTCCTCTGACTCGGCGTCGTAAGCGATCGCCTCGCCGTCGAGGATGACGCTGTCGACGTCGAGCTCAGAGGCCGCCGCGACCAGCTCCGGGAACATCTCCGTCATCGACTCGAGGTTTCTCGAGAAGATCTTCACCTCATCCGCGTCTTTGTGAATCTGGACGCGCAAGCCGTCGTACTTCGGCTGCACACCCACCGTCCCGAGCTTCTTGATCACGGCCTCCGGATTTGGGAGTCGCTCCGCAAGTTGTGGACGCAGCGGATGGCCCGCCCTGACCTTCAGCGCTTCGAGTCCAGCCTCGCCAGAATCCCAGAGCGTCCACGCAATCTGTCCGAGGTCGGACGTTCGGTTGTAGGCACCCTCAAGAATCGGTCGCAGCGACCGGTCTCCCTTTTTTGCCATAGACAGCGCATCGAGCACGGTCGGATCGCCTATCCCCAGCCGCATCTTGCCGAGGGTGATTCTCACGAGGTGCTTGGCAGAGATCGCGTCCAGGTCACGGAGCAGGCCGGTGAAGCCATCGAGTTTCTGCTGCACGCTGCCCGCACCGCCCGCGGCGGCGATCTGGTTCAGCCGCTCGTGCACCTCGACCACGGAGGGCGACTCGCTCGGTGAAGCCTTCGCGAGATCCTGCGCAGTTACGCCGAGGTCGCCGGTCTGGCGATTTAGCTTGATCACCTCCTCCTTCGGAACCCCATAAGCGGCCGCGATCGCGATCATGAGAGACCTCTCCCCGAGACCGATCTCAACCGGCACGAAGAAGGGCGCGAGCCGGCCCTGGATCAAGTAGGTGATCGGCTGGAGCTCGCGAGCCGAGCAATTGCGATATATATCCGCCAGGATGCGGACGAGCTCGTTGCGGCTGCTCGTGGCCTCCATCTGGTCCAGGCTCGCAGCCAGGTCGACAAACTTCACGGCTGCTCACGTTAGCCAGTTCCGATGAGATCCATTCGGGTGCTCCCGGTCGCCAGTCTCCTGCTCATCGGACTGTATTTCGTCTTCAGGGCCATCGCCGCGCAGTGCAACGGGGCCGCCTGTGACGTCTACATCCCGGTGTCTCTATTGATCCCGATCGCGATCCTGCTGATGGTTGCGATCACCGGAGTCTTCGCCACGGCTGCGGCCCGCGGGAACAAGGTCTGGTTTGCCGTTCTGCTCACGTCCACATTCATCGGCGTCGCGGGACCGATTGTTGCCTTGCTCGTCCTGCGAGACAGGCCCGATGCTTTCGTTGCAACTGCGACAGTGCTCGAGCTGATCGTCCCGGTCGCCGCGCTGGGCTACAGCGTCTCCGCTCAATCCCAATAGCGCGCTTCGCGCCCCGGGTCCGTAGCCGTTACAGTGCGACGGCCCGCAAAATTTGGCCCGTGACGGCGCCGACCACCTCACCGACGATCAGCGTGGCGGGCGCCTCGATGACCGCCTGGTCAGCGAGCTGCGCGATGTCGGCGATCGAGCCTTCGACACTGCGCTGATCCCGCCACGTGGCCTTGCTGACCACGGCGGCCGGGCGCGATCCGCCGACGGCCGTGGCCACTTGCGCGGCGACCTCGGCCAGGTTCGCACGGCACATCAGGACGACCAGCGTGTCGCTGGCTCGCGCCAGGTCGCGGATTCGCCCTGGCCAGTCCGAGCCTGTTGCGGTCGTGATCGCGACCGAGGAGGCGACGCCTCTCAGCGTGACCGGCACGCCGATCGATGACGCCGCCGCGACCGCTGACGAAACGCCGGGCACGACCACCACGTCAATCCCGGCCTCGGTCAGGTCCCTGAGCTCCTCCCCACCACGGCCAAAAACGAAGGGATCGCCGCCTTTGAGGCGGACGACGAAATGACCTGAACGGGCCAGCTCGATCATGCGATCGGTGATCTCGTCCTGGCCTGTGCTGTCACCTCCGCCACGCTTCCCGACCGGCTCGAGGATCGCTCCGGGACCGCAGAGCGCGAGCGTGTCTGGCGAGATGAGCGCGTCGTGCAGAACGAAGTCCGCGTCCGCCAGCAGATCGCGCGCCTTCACGGTGATGAGGTCCGGATCCCCAGGGCCCGCTCCGACCAGCGCCACCCTGCCAGAGTGATCGCCCGGCCGGGCGAGGCTCGCCGCAAGCGCCTCCGCCTCCTGGCTCGGGCCGCCCCGAAGGAGCTCGCGCAGCTCTGACCTGACCAGCCTGCGATAGACCTTCGTCTGTTCCGCGATTGGCACGCCGCGCTCGCGGAGCCCACGCCGAATCCGGCCCACCAGCTCGGTGAACGGCCCCCACTCCCTTCCCAACCAGCGCTCGAGACGGCCGCGCAGGGCAGAGGCGAGAAAGGGACTTTCGCCAGAGGTTGAGATAGCGATCAACACGGGGTCGCGGCGAACGATGGCCGGGGCGATGAAACGGCACTGGGCGGTCCGGTCGACCACGTTGATAAGGATGCCGGCCGCCTCCGCTTCCTCCCAGCTCTGGCGGTTGATCGCCGGGTCATCACTCGCATCGAACACCAGCCTGGCGCCGGCGAGGTCGCCCGGTTTGTAGTTGCAAGACGGGATGACGCGCACCTCCGCGCCCGCCTCGCGCAGTGCAGCGGCTTTTTCCATCGCCAGGTTGCCGTCGCCCAGGACGACGCACGGTTGTTGGGCGAGGTCGAGAAACACCGGGTAATACCTCACGCCGTCGCCTCCTCCTTCGCCGCGTCGAGCAACACGCGCGCAACCTCGGGCCGCGTGAATTCCGGCGGCAGGTCAGCGCCCTCTTCCAGCAGCTTGCGCACAGCCGTGCCGCTCAAAGTCCGGTGCAGCTCTTTGGGATGAGGGCACGTCCGCGTGGAAGCCATGCCGCCGCAGGCCGAGCAGTAGAAGGTGTGCTCGAAACGGAGGATCTCGATTCCAAGCTCGCTCGGCGTGTACTGATCGAAGATGCGGTGCGCGGCGTACGTGTCGTAGTAATTGCCGACACCGGCGTGGTCGCGCCCGACGATGAAGTGGGTGCAGCCATAGTTGCGCCGGACGATGGCGTGGAAAACGGCTTCCTTCGGCCCGGCGTAGCGCATCCACGCCGGATTGGTGGCGAGCAGGACCCGGTCCGCGGGGTAATAGCCCGCGAGCAGCTCTTCGTAGCAGCGCATCCGGACCGCAGCCGGGATGTCATCGCTCTTGGTTTCCCCGACGAGCGGGTGGAGCAGCAGCCCGTCGACGATCTCGAGCGCCACTTTCTGCAGGTATTCGTGCGCCCGATGGACCGGGTTGCGGGTCTGGAAGCCGACCATCGTCTTCCAGGCGCGCTCGGCTTTGACCTCTCGGACCTGCGCCGGCGTCAGATCGAACTCCGGAAAACCAGAGCTGGGCCGCGCGAGCGCCACAACCTGGCCGCCGATGGCCCAGCGCCCCGACTCCTTCAAAACGCGGATCCCGGGATGCGCGTCGTCCTCGGTTCCGTAGACACCCAACGCTTCGCGCCGGATATCTGCTTCGTAAGCTCCGACGACATCGAGGATGCCGATCGGTTTGTCGCCGACGAAAAGTCCAACCCGGTCCGCAGTGGGAATTTCGTCGGTGCGAAGGACGATCGGGATGGTGAAGGGCGCCCCGCCGGCCAGGCGGCCCTGCTCGATGACCGACTCGTAGTCATCACCGTCCATGTAACCGTCCAATGGCGAGAGCGCGCCGGCGCCGAGCATGAACACATCGGAGAGCTCACGCTGCCCAACCTGCAGTCGGGGAAGAGCTCTTGCCTCGGTCCGGAGCTCCTGGAGCTCGTCACCCGAGGGCAGCCTTTCGAACACTTGGCGCGGCAGTAAGCCGAGGCGCTCCAGCTTGTCGAGCACCTTTGCCAGAGACTCGCCGAGGCTCTCCTCTGACGTATCGCATGTGACTTCGGCGCGGAGCGGCTCCTCGTACGGATCGCTGACACCGGTGAAGTTGGCGATCTCACCCGCGATCGCCTTGCGGTAAAGGCCCTTCGTGTCGCGCTCAACCAGGGTGTCGAGCGGGCATCGGACGAAGACCTCGACGAAGTTGGGTGTCTGGCCGCGCACCTCGTCGCGGACCTCGCGGTAGGGCGAGATCGCGGCGGTGATCGCGATGCCGCCGCTTCGAGCGATCAGCCGGGCCACATAGCCGATGCGACGGA
>VBDS01000050.1 GCA_005889085.1 Chloroflexota bacterium
CACGCCTGAGGGCGCCTTCGTGGAGGGCGGACACATCCGTTGGATGAGTGGCGGTGGACAGGTCGCGGTCGAGGACGAGGTGGTCGCGATGACGCCCCCTGTACACCTCGTGCTGAACACTCGATTTGTGTTCGCGCCGATCTTCGCGGCGCTGCCGCCGCACCAGACGCGATGGGAGGTCGCGCCGGCGCCGTCGGGCTCTCGCGTCAAGACGTCATGGGAAGCCAAGGAACCGCTGGCGACATTGCTCGAATCGGATGCCGACGGCCTGCTACAAGCACTGCGTCTTGCACTCGACCCAGGTGCACGTGCAGAAATCGCGAGAAAGGAGTCGATCGGAGAAGTCGCCGTGCACGACGTCACACCCGACCGCCTCGAGGATTACCTCGCGTTCTTCGATCACGAAGCGTTCCGCGATTTTCCGCAGTGGCAGTTCTGCTACTGCATGGAAACGCATCGCACGCAGAGCGAGGACGAGTGGGCCTTGCGCACGCGACACGACAACCGGCGCGACATGATGGCGATGATCACCCAGGGCAAGGTCACGGGCCTTCTGGCCTTTGTGGACGGCAAGCCAATCGGCTGGTGCAACTATGGCGAGACCACACATCTCAGCGGAGTCATGCACCGGTTCGGGCTCGAAGCGGCGGACCACGACGGCGTGGGGTCGATTGCCTGCTTCGTCATCGCCGCGCCCTATCGCGGTCATGGCGTGGCGACGCGGCTGCTGGACGGGGCGGTGGAGCGTCTGCGCGCCAGGGGTCTGCGGGCCGCGGAAGCGTATCCCGGCCGCACAGACACTACGGCGCCGCAGGCGCACTACCGCGGCCCGTTGAGCATGTTCTTGCGGGCAGGGTTCGAGCCGTATCGCGAAACCGAGCGGTACGTCGTCGTCCGCAAACCGTTGTGATGCTGCGGATCGAGGTCACCGCTGACCGCCGATTCGGCACCAACTCGTATCTGGTTGTGGACGACGACACGCACGACGCCGTCGTGATCGACTCCAACCTCGAGCCTGCCCTCGTCGTCGAGGCCGCGCGCGAGCGCGGCGCGAACGTCAAGGCAGTTCTTCTGACGCATACCGACCTCGACCACATCGCAGGCCTGCACGAGCTGCGCGAGGCCTTCGGCCCGATCCCGATCGCGGTCCACGACGCGGAGCGGGACGTCCTGGATCAGGGCCGGCCGCTGCGGCGAGAGTTCGGTCCGATCGCGACCAGGGTCGACAACCTGGCCAGCCTGGCCGAAGGCGAGCCCTATCGCGCAGGCTCACTGGAGTTCGATGTGCTGCACACGCCGGGACACAGCCCGGGCGGAGTGACGCTGAAGATCGACGGATTCCTCTTCACAGGCGACGCGCTGTTCGCCGGCTCTGTGGGCCGCTCAGACTTCGCGAACTCGAACAGCGCGGCTCTGCTCGAGGGCATCCGCTCGAAGCTGCTCACCCAGCCTGACGAGATGATCGTCTACAGCGGGCATGGCTCCGCCACCACGATCGGACGCGAACGCAAAGTCAACCCGTTCCTGGCTTGAACCCCGGATAGTCCGGCCTGTCGGGCGTCTTGCTCGAGGAAAAGTTCCGTTAGTCCGGACTAACCGACATTTCAGTGGCCCAGGGTCAGAACGACGATTAGCGCTGGTCCCAGAAGGATCAGCCACAGCGTCGGGAACACACAGCCGACGGTCGGGATCAGGATCTTGAGTGAAGCCCGCGCTGCCTCGGTCCGGATCTTGAGCCGCCGCTTGACCCGCATCTGGGCCGCATGCGCGGCGATCGTGCGCGCGATGGGTACACCGGTGCGCTCGGCGTAGAGGATGCCGCGGACCAATGACGTGAAATCCTCGATCCCGGTCGCATCGGCCATCTCCTCGAGGGCCTCGGCCCGCGGACGTCCGAGCTGGATCTCGCGCAGCGCCCGCGCCACGAGCAGGGTCAGCGAGTCGTCCTGGTGGCGCACCAGCTGCTCGAGCGCCCGATCGAGGCCGAGGCCCGCCTCCATGCTGATCGCGACCACGTCCAACGCGTTCGGCAGCGACGCCTCGAGCTCGGTGCGCCGATCGCGGACGAGCTGGTCCAGCCAGAACACAGGCAGGTAGAACCCGAGGGCCACGCCGATCACCAGGGCGAGACCAGTCGCAAACGGTGTGCCGATGAACATGCCGACCGCGGTGCCGATGGCGCCGAGCCCGGCCGCCGCTGCGATGCGGAGCGTCTGCAGACCGGCGGGGTCGAGGTTGAGCGGGTTGCCCACGAAATCGAGCTGGCGGCGGAAGTTCGCGGCCTGCGCGTCGGGCGTCAGGCGCATCGTCTGGCGGTCGACCCAGCGCCGAAATGGTCCGAACAGTCGCTCGAGGAACGGCTTCTCGAGCCGCAGCGCCACCGCGCTCTGGCCGAGGCCCACCTCCTGGCGGGCGAGGCGCTCGCGCGCAAGCGTTGTGGCGTCGGCCGCGCGTGAGGCGATGATGCCGATCGTCAGCATGTAAGCGCCGACTGCAGCGGCGATTCCGATGACGAAGGGAAGCGCGTTCACGAGATCGCCGTCAAGCGCCGGATGATCAGATTGCCGACGAACAGAAGCACCGCGGCGAGGCCGAGCATGACCCAGCCGAGCGGGTTGACGAGCATCGGCCGGAAGTAATCGCTGACCACGAAGTAGAGCAATACTGCGGCGACGATGGGCAGCAGCGTGATGATCACAGCGCTCGCGCGCGACTGCGCGGTCGCGGCCATGACCTCGGCCCGCATCTCCTCGCGCTGGCGCATGGTATCCGCGAGCGTGGCGAGGATCGCCGGAAGGTCACCGCCGATCGACCGCTGAATCGTGATCACCATCACCATCAGCCGCAGGTCGTTGCTGCCGATGCGCTTGACCATGTTGTTCATGGCGCTCTCGATCGATGCGCCAAGCTCGATCTCGCGCCGGGCGAGCGCAAACTCGTCCGACACCGGCGGACCGGCGTTGTCCGTCACCGCGCCGAGGGATTGCGCGACAGACTGGCCCGCCTTCATCGAGTTGGCGATGAGCTCCATGGCCCGGGGAAGGCCTGAATTGAACTGGCGCAGGCGATGCCCGCGCCGGTTGCGCAGGTAGAGGGCAGGCAGCAGATATCCGATCGCGGCAAGCACCACGAACTCGATCCCCAGCCCGAACCGCAGCAGCCCCACGATCGCGAAGACGACCGCGAAGCCGGCCTGGATGAGCCTGAACTCGTAAGGCCGGAGCTCGATGTCGGCGCTGACGAGGTCGCGGCGCAGCCTGCTGGGCACCTGCTCCGAAGCGATCCAGACAGGCGTCCCCGTCGACTCGAAGCGGCGCCGGAGCTGCTCGCGCACGTCGGCGAGCGTTCGATACGTGGCGCGGACCGAATCTTCGGGGGCGCTCGACTGCTGGGACCGCACCGTGCCGAAGACGACGAGCCCGACCCCGAGTGCCGCCGCCACCGCGACCAGGACGATCGCTGTACTCATGCGGCTAGTGCGTCGTGAACTGCCAGCGCTTGTCCACGTCCCTGGGCCCGACGCCGGTGGCCGACGAAACGTTGGGACATTTGTCGTCGGGCTGCGTTGGCACGTTTGCGTAGTCCGTGTACGACTCGAGCTCGTACTTCATCGTCGCGTTGTTGAGAAGCCAGAAGAGGAACTCGGAATCGCATGCTGTCATCAACACGGTCAGGCTGCTGGTCACCGTCCCGGTCTGCGACGCCTGCGGACCGCTGGCCGGTCCGACCCTGATCACGTCGATGTCGCGGAAGACGGTGCGCACCACGGGGACGCCAGGGCTCTGGCCGAAGGTTGACGAGTTGATCGTGGCGAGCATCGTGATCCTGTCTCCGAGCTGCACGTAGCCGCCGACCCCGACCTGCTCGCTGGTCGGCACGGTGACCGCGACCCATCCCTTGGGGATGGGGAGGAAGGCGACATCGCTGTTGCTGAGGAGGTCACCCGCCGAGGTGATGAGGTTGGCGGTCACCGGGCTGCCCGCCGGGATGTCGACCTTGGCGCCCTTGCCCGCGACGTCCTTGACCACGGCGAAGGCCTGCGGCGGGGCGGGTTGGAAGTTCGTGATCGTGAGGTCGCCGGACTGGATCACCGTCCGAGCCTTGATATCGTGGCTCGCCACCACGACCTTGATGCCGGCGGTGCTGCCCTGGATGAGCGGCAGGCTTGCGATCCCGGCGGCGGTGATGAAGGCGAGCACCGCCAGCACTGCTCCGATCACGATGTAAAGGCGCCCGCGCCGCGGTCTGGCGAGGGCGGAGGTGGCTATTGACAACTTAATGTGGGCGCAAGCTTCACAAAAAGGACGCCGGAGCGCAACAAATAAGGCCAAATGTCAGTTCGCGGCCGGGGCTCACTCGACAAGGACGGCCTCCACGACGGCGGTGTTGACGCCGTAGTCGCTACCCACGGCGGTGCCCGCCCCGGCCGCCGCTGAGATCGAAAGGGTGCCGCACGTGAGCGTCCCGTCGATCGTGCTCGTCCCGTTCACGGTGTCGGTGCAGGTGCCCGCCCAGTAGATCGAACCGAGCAGCCAGTGCTTGGCCGCGGTCCCGGTGATCGCGATCTGCCCCGTGCTGCCGGCAGGAGTCCAGACCAGCAGGTTCCAGCAGGCTCGATCTCCGACCGGGCACCAGGCCGACCCCGGGCAGCTTGCATCACCGGGCGGGGCCCCCGAGCACGGGGCTGCGAACCACGTGTAGCCGCCGGCCCCCGAGTCGGCCACCGCGTTTGGGGGGCAGGCCGAGATGGAGCAAGGCTTCGAGCCGAACTGGCAGCTGCCAGTGCAGGAGGCCCCGCCGCCCGCGGCACATGTCCCCGTGGAAAAGCCCGCCTGGTTGACGAACTCGAGAGTCGCGTCCCGGGCCAGCAGAGTTGCGCCGTTGAGGCAGATGCCACCTCCGCCGGCAAGGCCCGAGCCGTTGAAGTAATAGAAGCCAGGATCCAGCACCGCACCGAAAGCTGAGCCACCTGCTTTGAAGGTCGCGATCGCGTTGGCCCACAGCGACGGCGTACTCGTAGCGAGCGTCTCGCTGGCGACCCCCACGGGCAGGTCGAGGCGGTACTCGGAGCTGTAGCCCTGGGCCAGGTCGGTGGCGAGTCCGGCCCACCCGGCTCCCCGGGAGAACGTTTGGCCGGCGGGGATCTTGAAGCCATCGCCGGTGATGACCAGCTCACCGGTCTGCGCCATCGCGCCGCTCGTCGCGATCACGGTGCTGGCGGTGGGGACGAGCACAGTCGAGGAGCCCGATTGGTCGAGGGGCGCGGTGTCGGCGCCCGACCACTCGCTCATCTGCGCGTTTCCGGCGATCGTCGCCGGGTTCATCGTGAACGTGATGCTGCTGATCCCGCCCGGGTTGTTCGGGTAGTACCAGATCTCGCTCCGACCCTCTCCAACCTGGTTGGCCTCGGCCGCGGAGATCCAGCCCGCCGGCGCGGCGAACTTGTTCGGGGTCGATGCGGCGCTGACCGTCGCCACCAGCAGCGTGCCGGCCTGGCTCGCGGCGGGCAGGGTCGCGATGATGAAGTGCGTATCGACATCGCTCTCCGGGCCGATCTGGCGGTTCGAGATGCCGCCGGCCATGCTCGTGAGGTCGATGTAGCCGTAGCAGCTCGGCTTGAAGTGATAGAACCCGCTCGCGTCCTTGGTTGGAACGGGACCCCTCCCGGTGGCGACCGTCACTCCCCCGACAACGATGTTGGGATAAGCGCCGCCGGCAGTGCAGGCCGCGCCGCCCGTTCCCTGCAGGGTTGCGATCGCGGCCGCGTCCGTGTTGGGCTCGGGCGGCAGCGTGCCCGCCAGCGCTGCGACCGGCTGTGGCGCTTTTCCGGCGGCGCACGGGTTCGGGTTGATCGCCTGATTGGGCACGGAAAGGAATGCACTCGTCCCGGTCGTCCCGCACGTCATCGCCGTGTGGCCAGACAGCTCATAGCCGTCGGTGCAAATTGCATTGCTCGCCACCGGTGTGCAGGTGCCCCCGCCGCCGACCCAGGCTTGCCCATTGGTGTAATCCGAGACGTTGCCCAGGTCCGAGTAGGTGCCGGAGGTCGCGTCGTATCTCTGATGCACGTAAAGGGCGCAGCTTCCGCTGAGGCTGATCGCGTTGGAGGCGATGACGCTGCCGCTGACGTTCACCTGGCCGCCCATGCAAGAAAGAGTCGTCGCCGTGACCGCGGCCGTCGAGCCGTTCAGCTGCTGCGCGACGGCGCGCCTGGTGACGTTGGTGCTCGAGGTGCCGAGGTAGTTGCCGAACGAGATCGGCAACGCCAGGGTGAGGACCACCTCCACCTGCTGCTGATGTCCGCGATAGGGGTAGTTGATGGTCTCGGTGAGCATGTTCGAGGTGAATTTGTCGGTGGCTGTATATCCGGCCGAGCAGGAGCCGGCAGGAGGGCTCGTGAGGGTTCCACTGCGTACGCGCTGCGTGCCGACGAACAGGTCGGCTTCCTGGATCACGTTCGTTGCGGATCCCACGTTGCACCCCACGCCGATCTTCAAAGCGGCGTCGAGCGCCGCCTGGTCGGCGAGCTGCTGCAGCTGGTTGCGCTGCCATTCCACGGAGCCGGTGAGCAGGATCAGCGCTGCAGAGCCGATGAGCGCGACCAGCCACACCGCGACGATGATCATCACCTGCCCCGACTGACGGCGGTTCCCCTCCCCGCTTGCCGGGGAGGGTGGCCGCCGCGCGGCCGGGTGGGGAGATGATGCCCGGCTGACGCGTTTCATCAGTACTCCAGCCGCCCGACTGATTGCGAGTCGAAAGTGATCACGCTCGGGATTCCGAGAAACGTGTTGAGGACGGGCTTCCACTGCAGCTTCAGGTCGACGACCACGAGCTGATGTCCGGGGATGCGGACGGGCGCGCCGCCGCACGTCGAACAGCTCCACCGCGTGTTGCCCGAGGCCGGATCGAGCTCGTAGACAAAGACGTAAACGGTGCTCGGATTGATCGCCCCTGTGAGCGAGATGGTGCCCGGTTGCGTCCCGTTGGCCGCGTACATGCCGTACGACGGTGGGCTGGTGAGGCCGCCGGTCGAGTCTGCGTAAACGACCGACATTCCAAGCGCGTCCAGCTGGTGGGCGCCGCTGGTCAGAGGACCCAGGGTGCAAGGGGTGGAAAGCGCTGTGCAGTCCGGGGCCAACGTGTTGGATCCGCTGTAGTAGCCGAGCACCGCCTGCCGCGCCATGTCGCGAGAAGCGCCTTGCAGCGAGGTGTAGATGAGCAGACCGCGTCCCAGATCCACCGTGGCGCCGATCAGCAGGAAGAGCATGGGGGCAATCAGCGCGAACTCCAGTAGCGCCTGACCGAGCTGGCGGCGACTCACCACGCGGTCGTGGCGCGGCTCGACCCAGTGATCGTGATCCCGCCTCCGAGGACTTTGAGGTCGCTGAACCCGTAGTAGACGAAGACGTCGACCTCAGAGTTGTAGTTCGACTGGACCGATCCCGTGCAGTCGAGGCTCGTCCCGCAGTACACCGCAACGACGGCGTGGTCCGGGGCCGGTGCCGTGTAGTCCGTGCCTGCGACAAAGGGAGGCGCATGGTTGACCTGGGTCGGGCACGCGACGTTGGCGCTCGCCACCGCGGCGGCGAGGTCGGCCTTGACCAGGTTGCACATTGCGGTCAGCCCAGGGCCGTTGGTCGTCGAGGTCTTGCCGGCTACCAACCTCGCGGCGTCGCGCGACGCGTCGGAGGTTTCGACCGCAAACGAGTAGCCGCGGCCCAGCTCCAGCACGCCCGCGACGAGAACGATGAGGATCGGCAGCGCGAGCGCGAACTCGACCAGGGCCTGCCCGGAACGGCGGTTACGCATCGAACTTCAGGCTGGCCAGGATCACCCGCGCGATCTCGGTCGCGCCGCGCGAGACCATCGACGACGGGTCGTGCTGCAGGACGATCCCGCCTGCGAGTGTTGCGTCTTCCGGCCGCGAGTCGTCGAACCCGACGACGACGGACATCTTGCGGCCGAGGATTGCCTCCACCCCCGCGCGGTCGAGCGGTGGATGGGGCGACCGCTGGTTCAGCACCAGCTCGACGCGGTTGTCGGGCACGTTCATGATGTCGCGGAAGATCGCCAGCGCCCGCCGCGCGTCGGTCATCGCGGCAATCTCGGGCGGCACCACGATCACGAGGCACTCGGCGCGCTCGATCACGGCGAGGGCGGCCTCGGCGAGCGAGGTCCCCAGGTCGACGACGATGACTTTCTGCCATGGCACCACAGTGTCAAGAACGCGGCCGATGAGCTCCCCGTTCAAGGTGTCGACCTCTTCGGGCCGCAGCGTGCCCGGGAGCACACCCATGCCGGTGCGGTGGTTGACCATGTTGCCGCGCAGGACCGTCTCAAAATCCGCCTGCGATGCCTTCGACGCGCTGGCCACCGAACCCGTCGCGATCAGGTCCGCGAAGAGGGCAGCGTGGCCGAAGGGCGCGGCGAGGTCGATCAGCAGGACCTGACGCGGGAACTTGCGGGCCAGCGCCGCCGACGCGTTGATGGCGAGGGTCGTCGTGCCCGCTCCGCCTTTGGCCGAGAAGAAGGCCACTATGGGGGCCGCGTCCTTGGAGGCGACCTGGGACTGGATCGCCGCCGCCGCCGACACCTCCTGCTCCCAGAGCTTGTCTAGAGTCACGGCGACCTTCTCCAGGTGCGGGCCGAGTCCTTCCAGCAGGCCATCGCGGTCGAGCGTCAGAAGGACCGCGTCGGTCAGGCCGTAGATGTTGGTCACGTAGCGCTCGCCGGTGCGGGGGGCGGGGAGGATGACCATGTCGCCGGGGGCCGGCCGGCGCGTGAGCAGCACCTTGCCCGTGGTGTCGGTGACCGACTCCTCGACCTGGCCGGAGGCGAGGAACACGACGATGTCGCCGCCCTGGCCGCCCAGGCGGAGGGTGTCCCGAGCCGCCAGGCCGACCGGCCGCATCCGGCGGGCGACGGCTCGCAATACGCCGTCGTTTAGCTCCGAGAATACGGCCGACATCTCCAGGATCCGCGTCCGCATCTGCAGTGCGGACGGCGCCTGGTCCCCGCCGGCTCCGCTGCCGCTAGCGGCCACCTGGGCTAACTCTTCCTCCCGCGCCCGATATAAGGTTTCAGGAACCTCACGGGCGTTCAAAACGCCGATACTGTAGCAACCGCCCCCCAAATGGACCCTCCGCTTCGCAGCAATGGCTCAAATACAAAGCCGGTGATCCAGTCCCCCACCCGAGGCGCCGGGCGATCTCGGGTGGCGGGTCGTGTTGATCGGGTGCTTAACACTGCGCTCGCCGGGGAGGGCGCGGCTGTCCTTAACGTCCCAGCTGCCGAGCTGCTGGCCGATGCGGTCGGGGTGGCGAGCTCGATCGAGGCCGCGCTCAGCCGGCCGGGCGTGGGCGTGATGGGCCACTGGATGGTCCACCAGCTGTTGCGCCGGTCGAATCTGTACGACGATCTCGTCAACTCTCTAGCCAGCCCGAATGCCGTCACCCGCGCCGCCGCCGCCCGGATCTGCGGCGCCGCCCGGATCACCGATTCAGTGCTGTGGATCTCGGACCTCGTCAAGGACCCGAACCCGCGGGTCAGGGAGGCGGCTGTGCGCTCGCTGGGGCATCTCGGCGGCCGGCGGGCAGTGGACGAGCTGATGGCGTCGGCCGGCGAGATCCCGCTGTACCGCCTTGCGATCGCCCTGGCGAGGGCCGCCACCGACGTCGACATCGAGGCGTTGATGCGCCAACCCGCGAACGAGCGCGCAGCCTTGGCGACGGTGCTCGCGTGCGGCCTGCGGCGGGACGTGCTCCGGGTTTCGCCGCTCCTCGGGATCGCCCACGACCGCCGGTGGCCGAAGCAGGTGCGCCTGGCCGCCTGCAAAGCGCTGGCCGCGATCGGGGACCGCTCCGCCGCGGACGGACTCCACCGCCTCACCATGGGCGAACCCGACGAGACGGTGAAGCAGGCCGCCGAACGCGCGCACCGCCGGCTCCTCAAGCGCGCCGTGGGCAGGCCTCGGTGAAGCTCTCCGAGCGATTCGACCGCCGCTACCAGCAGACCCCGGCCACCGCGCCCCAGGCCCCGGTGACCGGGCCGCAGCAGCAGGTGGCCAGCCCTCAGACTCCCGTCGACGGAACCCCGACCGTCGCGCCGGTAGAGCGCCGGGCGGTTCCCCGCGAGGGGACAGCGGTGCAGCCAGAGCTCGAGACGCTCCGCACTGGCGATACGCCGGCGACCCTGAGCCCCGCCCTCGGCGCCGCAAAGGCGGAAATCCACGCCGACCTGCTGCGCCGCCACGCCGCCGCGATCGACATCACCAACCGGGCGGGCATCCGGCGGCTGCTGACCCAGCTCACCGAAGAGCACTTCCGAAACAAGCCACCCGCAGCTCTGGTCACCGCCGCCGACCGCGAGCGACTGGTCGACATCCTCTTCGACGAGGTCATCGGGCTGGGGCCTCTGGAGGCGCCGCTGCGTGACCCCGATATCACCGAGATCATGGTCAACCGGCCGGAGCAGATCTTCGTCGAGCGGCGTGGACGCATCGAGCTGACCAACCTCGCGTTCGAAGACGAGGCCAGCCTACGCCGTGTCATCGACCGCATCGTGTCGACGATCGGCCGCAGGGTCGACGAGTCGGAGCCGATGTGCGACGCGCGCCTTAAGGATGGATCGCGCGTCAACGTTGTGATCCCACCTGTCGCGATCTACGGACCGTGTCTGACGATCCGCAAGTTCGGCCGCGAAGTGCTCACGCCGGAGCGCATCGTGGGCGCGGGGGGCTCGAGCGAGGCCATCCTCGAGTATCTCGACGCGGCGGTGAAGTCACGGCTCAACGTCATCGTGTCCGGCGGCACCGGCTCTGGGAAGACCACCCTGCTCAACGTCTTGTCGGGGTTCATTCCGGGAGACGAGCGCATCGTCACGGTGGAAGACGCGGCCGAGCTCCGTCTGCGGCAGGTCCATGTGATCAGCCTCGAGACGAAGCCCGCCAACGTCGAGGGCCATGGCCAGATCTCGATCCGCGACCTGGTCCGCAACTCGCTGCGCATGCGGCCCGACCGCATCATCGTCGGCGAGGTCCGCGGCGGCGAGGCGCTGGACATGCTGCAGGCGATGAACACAGGCCATGACGGGTCGATGAGCACGGTGCACGCGAACAACCCGCGCGATGTGATCACGCGACTCGAGACGCTCGTTCTACTGGCCGGAACGGAGCTCCCATCGCGCGCGATCCGCGGCCAGATCGCCTCGGCGATCAACATCGTGGTCCAGACCGAGAGGTTGCGGGGCGGTGCGCGCAAGATCGTCAACGTGGCGGAGGTCCTCGGCATGGTCGACGGCGAGATCGCCCTCCAGGAGCTGTTCACGTTTCGGCAGGTGGCCGTGACACCGGACGGCCGCGCGGTGGGATTCCACACAGCTACCGGGGCGCGATCCAACTTCGCCGCCCACTTCAAGGCCAATGGCGTGGACTTCCCGGACTCCATGTTCGCGCCGACCAACCAGCCTCCGATGGAGGGTCTCTACTGATGGGTGGCGAGTTCAGTGAGATGAGCGCCAAACGTCCAGAGCAAAGCCCTGATGGCCACCAACACCGTTCGGTCCAGGTCGACTCGGAGCTTCTCGATGACGTCGGCCACCAGCTGCGGAATCAGCTCAACGCGGTGGTCGGCGCCGCCGGCCTGCTGGCCAGCGGGGCGGAGACGAGCGAAGAGCGCGAGCTGGCGGCGATCGTCGAGTCGGGTGTCGAGCAGGTCGCGCGAATCGTGGACGAAGTCCTCGACGCGGCAAGCATCGAGAACGGTGAGTTCGAGCTGGCCTTGCATCCGTATGACGTTCGCTCGACGGTCGAGAGCTGCCTCGGGCTCGTCTCCGAGGCGGCGGGCGCCAAGGGTCTCGACATTTCCTTTAATGCAGCGTCGGACGTGCCGACCGTCGTGATCGGTGACTCGCGCCGCTTGGAGCAGATCCTGCTGACCCTGCTGCATGGCGCGGTCGACCGCACGTATCGCGGAGGGATCGGAATCGACCTGGCCTCGGAGGACCGCGGCGGCCTGGTCGCGCTGCACTTCAAGATCCGCGATACCGGTCGTGGTGTCCCGGCGAGGATCCTTCGCGGCGGGCTCGACGGCGTGACGGGACCCCACGACCGACTCGAGCCTGGAGACCGGCTCGCGATCTTGAGCCTGCGCACCACCAAGCGGCTCGTCGAGATGATGGACGGCGACCTGCGGGTCGAGCAGGGTGGGGTGGAGGCAGGGCCGGACGCCGGCACGGTCTTCGACTTCACAGTCCTGGCAGAGGCGCTCCCGGGTTCGGTCGCCGCCACGCAGCTGACCCTCGAAGCGATGCGGGTCCTGGTCGTGGCCGCCGACCCGACGGAAAAGCGGCTGCTCGCCCTGCAGGTCGAGCAGTGGGGTGCCAATTCGACCTCGACCACGCCAGAGGAGGCCATCGCCGCCGTCAAAGCGGGCCGGCCATTCGATATCGCGCTCGTCGAGCACCGCGTGCCGGCAGTCGACGGTGTGCAGATCTCGACCTCGCTCCGGGGAATGCGGCGGTCGGATCAGATGCCAATCGTCCTGATCTCGTCGGCGCCGCCGGGTCCTGCTGAGACGGCGGCCGCCGACAGCGGAGTCATCCAGGCGACGCTGACCAAGCCGGTACCCCCGCGCACGCTGCACGACGTGATGATCCAGGTCGGCGGCCGGGGCGCCCAACCCCAGGGGGCGCAGTCCACAGTCGAACCAGGGGCGCTTCGCGTGTTGATCGCAGACGACAACGCGCTGAACCAGAACCTTCTGAAGCGCCTGGTCGCCAAGCTCGGGCACTCCGCAGACGTCGTGTCGAACGGCCGCGAGGCGGTTGCGGCGGTGGCCCAGACGCCTTACGACGCGGTGCTGATGGACGTGCTGATGCCGGAGATGGACGGCCTGGTCGCGGCCGAGGCGATCTGCCGGCGCTGGCCGCGCGGCAACCGGCCGCGCCTCATCGCCCTGACTGCGATGGCGGGGCCGGGCGACCAGGAGCGCTGCCTGCGGGCGGGCTTCGACGACTACATGAGCAAGCCAGTCCGCCTGGACGACCTGACGGACACGCTGAAAACCGCCGTGGGCTACCGCTCCAACCGGGAAAGAGCGGGCCTCTAGCTAGTTCTTGAGCCGGTTGTCCAGACGGTCTTCGTGCGACGCGAGTCTCGACGCACGGGCCTCCAGGTAGACGACGACAATCACGATCACCCCGCCCAGCACCATCAGTCCGCCCAGCGCCTCGGCCTCCACGCCGCTCGGCTGGGCGATGATCTGGACCATCGCCGCGCCGAAAACGAGGATGTAGCTGAGGCCGAGCAGCCGTACGCGCGGCGCGACCTCGGTGCTCTCACCTCCGCGCCACGGCCGCTTGCCGATGATCAACAGGTACGCGCCCATGATCAGGGCCAGCGAGGCGAGGACAAGCGAGGCGATCTGCACGTAAGCGGTTGTCACCGGCGCGAGAGTTTAACCCGTCGACCCGGTGCTTCTTACAATCGAACACTCAATGCCTCGCTCCGAACCGATCAAGGCGGTACGCGGGGTTCGGGACATCCTGCCCGCCGAGCTGCCCCTGTGGCATGCGGCCGAGCTTGCCGCGACTGCCGTCGCGCGCCGGTTCGGCTACGAGGAGATCGTCACGCCCATCCTCGAGCACGCCGAGCTGATCGAGCGCGCGGGTGAGAACACCGACGCATTCGCCAAGGAGCTGTATCGCTTCGACGATCGCGGCGGCCGCGCCCTGGCGTTGCGCCCAGAGGCCACGGCCGGAGTCGTGCGCGCCTACTTCGAGCGCGGCCTCAACCAGGGTCCTCAGCCGGCGCGTCTTTATTTGACGGGGCCGATGTTTCGCTATGACCGGCCGCAGAAGGGCCGCTACCGCCAGTTCTATCAACTCGACGTCGAAGCGATTGGCAGCGCAGCCGCGGCACTCGACGTCGAGGTCATCGAGCTGGCGCGCGATTGGTTGCGCGAGGTTGGACTCGGCGACCTGCGGCTCGAGTTGAACACCATCGGCGATTCGAAATGCAGGCCCGCATATCTCGAGCGCCTTCGGGATTACTACCGGCCGCTCAAGGAAAAACTCAGCCCGGACTCTCAGCAGCGCCTGGAGCGCAATCCATTGCGCCTGCTCGACAGCAAGTCGGAGCAGGACGCGCCGTTCAAGTCAAGCGCGCCGCAGATTACCGATCACCTGTGCGACGAGTGCGCGGCGCACTGGGAGCTGGTGCGACGCCTTCTCGACTCAGCCGAGATCGAGTACACGCTCAACCCGTATCTCGTGCGTGGCCTCGACTACTACACCCGCACCGTGTTCGAGTTTTTTCCCAGCGGTGCCGCGGGGCAGCAGGATGCGCTTGGTGGTGGGGGCCGGTACGACGGCCTGGCCGAGGCCGAGGGCTGGCCGCCGACAGCGGCGGTCGGCTTCGCGAGCGGCCTCGACCGCGTGACCGAGCTGATGGCCGCGACCGGCGTGGACGTCATCGCAAGACCGCCGGCCGACGTGCTCGTGGTGCCAGACGGTGATCTCGTGGTCGCGGCCGCCGAGGTGGCGCGCATCTGCCGCGCGGTCAGGTCGACCGCGGTCGACTACGAGTCGAAGAGCCTGGCGGCGAAGATGCGCGCGGCGAACAAGCTGGGCGCGAAGTGGGTCGTGCTGCTGACTCCCGACGCGGCGTCACGTCGTTCAGCCCAACTGCGTGACATGACAAGCGGTGAGCAGGAAGAGCTCGAGTGGGTGGAGCTGCCGACGCGCCTCGCATGAGCGGATTCTCAGCGCCCCACTGCGGCTCGCTGCGCGCGAGCGACGACGGCCGAGAGGTCGAGCTGTACGGCTGGGTCGCGCGACGCCGCGACCACGGCGGCGTCACATTCATCGACCTCCGTGACCGTTGGGGCCTGGTGCAGGTCGTGATCCGATCGATCGGCGAAACCGAAGTCAGAAACGAATACGTCGTTCGCGTCAAAGGCAAGGTCACCCGCCGGCCTGGCGGATCCGAGAACCCAAAGATGGCGACGGGCGAGATCGAGGTAGTGGCCAGCGACCTGGAGATCATCTCGGAAGCCAAGACCCCGCCTTTCGAAATCCAGGACGACGTGAACGCAGATGAGGCGCTGCGCCTGAAGTATCGGTATCTCGATATCCGGCGGCCCAAGCTGGCGCAGACCCTGGAGCTCCGGCATCGCGTCGTGCAGTCGATCCATCGCTACATGGACGCGCACGAGTTCATGGAAGTGGAAACGCCGATGCTGCTCAAAGGCACGCCCGAGGGTTCGCGCGACTTCATCGTTCCGTCGCGCCTTCATCCTGGTGAGTTCTTCGCCCTGCCGCAATCACCGCAACAGCTGAAGCAGCTGCTCATGGTGGCGGGTATCGGCCGGTACTACCAGATCGCGCGATGCCTTCGTGATGAAGACCTTCGGGCAGATCGCGTGGTCGAGATCACTCAGCTCGACGTGGAGATGTCGTTCTGCACCGAGGAAGACGTCTTCACCCTGATCGAAGGCCTCTGGTCGAAAGTCTGGAAGGACGTTTTGGGGATCGAGATCCCGACGCCCTTCCCACGGATCGACATGCAGGAGTCGCTGCTGAAGTACGGCACCGACAAACCCGACCTGCGTTACAGCCTGGAGATCGGGGACGTAAGCGACGCACTCCGCGAGACAGGCGCCACAGTATTGCGCTCGGCGCTCGATGCCGGAGGTGTGGTGCGCTGCTTCGCCGTGCCGGGCGGTCGGGACATGAGCCGCCGCGAGCTTGATGAGCTGGCTCTGATCGCCAAGGGCGCAGGTGCCAAGGGCCTGGCCTGGATTCCAGGTCCGCTCGACCGGCACATGAGCGAAGGCGAGATGGCGGCGATCAAGGCGGCCGCTGGTGCGGGTGCCGATGACCTCATCCTGGTGGTCGCGGATCGGCGGCGAAAAGCGGAAACGGTGATGGGCTTGCTGCGCCGGGAGATCGCCCGACGCAGAAAGCTGATTCGCCATGATGAGTGGAACTTCCTCTGGATCTACCCCATGTACCTGTTCGAAGAGGACGATCAGGGCAAGCTGACGTACGGACACCATCCCTTCACGTCACCGTGGCCGGAGGACATGCACCTCCTTGCCGAACGTCCCTATGAGGTCCGGGCGAGGGCCTACGACTGCGTGCTCAACGGCTTCGAGATATCTGGGGGAAGCATCCGGATTCACCAGCCAGAGCTGCAGGAGCGGGTCTTCGAGATCCTCGGCATGAGCCGGGAAAAGATTCGCGCGCAGTTCGGTCACCTGCTCGAAGCGTTTGAGTATGGGGTGCCGCCGCACGGAGGAATCGCGGCAGGCATCGACCGCCTGATGATGGCGATCACCGGGACCGACAACATCCGCGATGTCGTGGCATTTCCGAAGACGCAGAGCCATCAGGATCTGATGCTCGGGGCTCCGAGCCCGGTCGATCCGGCGCAGCTGGCAGAGCTTCACATCCAGGTCGTTCCACCCCAGAAGGCACCGTCGTAGGATTGGCGGTGCTCCCGAAGGGTGGCGGGCATGTGCGCGTTGCCCAACACTCGCTGAAAGGGACCCCGGAGTCCGCAAAGCCGACCAAAAGCCCGCTTCGACGGGACTTGGAGAGCCGAGGCAGGGGACCCACCTGAGCATGCTCAGGACAACCCACCCCCGCTGCCTGGAGGGAGTCTTGTCCTCCCCATTTATGGGGAGGTGGCTCTTCCCCACGCAGTGGGGAAGTACCGCCGCTCGCGGCGGGGATGGGGCAGGGCCGGAGGGGCTGGTGGCATTTTGAAGCTCATCCCACCCGGTCTCGTCGTCGCCGTCCTGCTGGTACTCATCACCTCCCAGGTCTGCTTCGCGTTCCTCCGCTACCGCCGCCGCGCCTACATCCCCATCCTCTTGATGACCGCGGTGGGCTTCGGCCTGGGCCAGC
>VBDS01000085.1 GCA_005889085.1 Chloroflexota bacterium
CGAAGCAGGACTTCAAGGGTCTGGTCGGCGACCTTCTGAGTGACGCCCCCTAGTGAGGCAGCGCCGAAGATGACCCTCGTGCTCTTGTGCCCGGTGCGCCCGAATTCGGCCTTGCCGATCACCTCCCCAACCTAGCAGATACGAACATCCGATCTGGGCGGCGACATTGCTGGCTGGCGGGAGGCTGTATTGTGGGTTGCCGTCAAGTTCAATTCACAGGAGGGTGCCAGTGGAGTTTTTCAACCTCAAGACGAAGCAGAAGGTCCAGATCCCGGACAACGAGCTGAAGAAGCGCCGCAGCGTCCGCACGACCAGCGGCGGAAAGCGCCAGGAGCGCTACGCGGCGATCGCAGTCGTGCACGAGGGCGGCAAGCCGCTCCAGCTGTTCAAGTTCATCAACAAAGAGACGTTCGACAGCCTGGACGTGCCCGAGGACAAGTAGAGATCTGACCTCGGCCCGGGCCTCCCGGAGACGCAAGATCAAACGCTAGCCTCCTGATCCGAAGTCAGGCACTCCAAAACCATTCGCTGCATTCGCTCCGACTTTCTGTCGGTTGGAGGGATGAATCGAGCGAGCGGAGTGCTTAACTTCGCTCCTCAAGTGGGCGCATGGATGGCGTTGGACGGTCGGCGAAGAACCTTCGTCGCAGCCGCAGCGGCGGTCGCGCTCCTGTCTCTGGCCTACGCCCTGAACATTCGGACTGCCTACTTCGGGCAGCACGCCGTGACGGCGATGGACGATATCGGGGAGGCCGTGGCCGCGGCGCTCGCGTCAGCGGCGTGCGCGTGGGCCGCGAGCCGGGCTGCCGGGAACGACAGGCTCGGCTGGGCGCTGATGAGCATCTCAGCCGGCTTATGGGCGGCAGGCGAGGTCGTCTGGTCGATCTACGAAGTCGGGCTGGGGACGCAGGTCCCGTACCCATCTCTGGCCGACGCGGGATTCCTGGCAGCGGTGCCGTTTGCGTTCGCCGGCATTCGCGCCTTCTGGGGCAACGCGCGAGGCACCTCCTCGCGCTGGCGCGTCTGGTTCGACGGCGTCATCGTCGCCCTGGCCCTGACCTCGACTGCGTGGGCATTCGGGCTCAAGTCGGTATGGACGTCCAGCAGCCCCACCAAGATTCTCGACCTGGCGTACCCGGTGGGCGACATCCTGATCGGCACGATCCTGATCCTCGCCATCCGGCGTGCGAGCCAGCAGCAGGCTGGAAGGATGGCCTTCCTTCTCGCGGGCGTCGCCTCCTACTCCATCGCCGACAGCGCCTTCGCCTACCTCACCGCTCAAGGTGCGTTCGGAGCCGTGGGCAGCATTCTCGACACTGGATGGTTTGCAGGCTTCCTGATGATCGGACTGGCCGCCGTCTACCCGGCGTCCACGCCGAAGCCAGCAACTCAGCAAGCTCCCCTCGACCTCTGGCAGCTCGCCCTGCCCTGGATGACACTGCTTCTTGCCTCGGCGGGTGATGTTTATTCATCCGTGACGGGGCACGACATCGACCTATTCATGTCGTCGTGCACAGCGGCCCTTGCCGTCCTCCTCACGGTGAACATGATTCTCGAGCGCAGGGAGTTCCTCGAGATGCTGACCGACATCGAGACAACCCGCTCCACGCTGAACCGTGAGTTCAAGACGGCGTTGGGCGGGATCCAGCGATTGAGCGAGCAGGTAAACGAAGCGGACCGCGCATACGACGAAGGCGTGCGTGTGCTGGCCGCCGACATTCACCACCAGGCCGAGCGCCTCGATCGCTTGGTCGAGGGCATGCTGTAGGAAGACGGCGGAGCGAGGAAGGTGCGCCTGGCAGGAATCGAACCTGCTGCCTTTCGGTCCGGAGCCGAACGCTCTGTCCGGTGAGCTACAGGCGCGATAGGTCTCACCCAGTCTAAACTCCGGCCTCCGTGGGCCGGTTGCTGTCGATGATCCTAGTGGCATGCGCGCTGGTCGCGTGCCAGACCCAGACGCACCCGGCGTTCAGCCCGATACCGAGTCCCTCCCCGCACACCGCGGCGACGGTCGCGATTTTGCAATCCGGCGACGTGCCGGCGGGGCTCAACGTGTGCCCGGGATCGGGCCCGATCGACGTCTACCTCTCGGTCCTCGCCGGCGCCGACGCCGCGCTCGCGAGCCGCGAGTCGGACCAGTGGCAGCAGCTGGGCAAGGAAGGCGCGACCCAAGGCGCGATCTCGATCTTCGCGGCCAATCCGTCAGCCTGCAACGCTGAGCTCGGCGCGACTTCCAACGTCAAGGCAATGACGAGCTTTGTCGCCCGGTTCGCGGACGAGGGTGAAGCCGACCGCGCCTGGCAGTCGGGCATATTCGGCTTTCCACCACCACCGCCCAATCTGCTCACCCCCGGCCTCACTCGCGGCGCAGCCACCGGCCTGGGCCTCAGCTCGTTTACCTACGACCGGCCCTCGGTACGATTGGCTTCCTGGCGGCGCTCGATGTTCGTCGCGCTGGTGGTGGTCAGCAACCTCGACCTGACTGCCTTCAAGGCTGCGACGGCAGCGATTGACCCTCGCCTAAACTGAACCAGCGTCTTTAGCGCCTGTAGCTCACCGGATAGAGCGCTTGCCTGCGGAGCAAGAGGCAGCAAGTTCGATTCTTGCCAGGCGCACCACCTTGCCTTCAGGCGACGCCGGTTCGCATCCCGATCTCACGAAGCCAGCGCCGATAGGCGATCGCTGTGCGATCACTTCGTAGATGGAGCTCCGCCTGGAGGTCAAGTGGCAGAAGCTCTGGTCGCTGCGATTCGAGGATCGGCCTGTCCTGCGCAAAGATCCGATCCTGGAATTCGATCATCGGCGAGTCCGGCTCGTAGTTCATGGCCATCCACATCCAGGCCGAGCTGTCGACCGCGTCGTGTGGGGTGACCGAAAGAAGCATGCCGAACGAGAGCTCGCCATGCTTGATGAAGGAAGCCGAGAGCGGGCGGTGAACGCGGTACGTGTATGTGACGGTTGAGCCGCGTCCGGTCGCATACGGATCCGGCTGGAAGACTTTGACCCCCGTCGCGACGACGCCGCTCGGGGTGATCTCCGCTTCGTAATCGGCGATCTCCGGCCGCGATCGGTCGCCGAGCACGCCCTCGTGGACGAACGGGAAATGGCCGACGTCGAGGAAGTTCTCCACGACCCGCGGGCCACTCGCCTGCACGCGATAAGGTCCCGCCAGAAGGACGTGATAGGCGGGGTCTGACAGCAGCTCGAAGCTCGGGATGGGTGAGGCCCCAACACCGAGCGTGACCCAGACCACGCCATGCGCCGCTGCGGCACGATACGCATCGACGCACGCCTTCGCCGGGGGCGTTTGCTCTGGATGCGCCGGCATCAGAACGCACCGGCCGTCGCGGGCGTAGGTCCATCCGTGGTACGGACACTCGAGGGCCGCGCCGTCGATCACCTTCCCGAGGGACAGCCTTGTGCCTCGGTGCACACACAGGTCCCGCCAGGCGAAGTACTCCGAGCCCGAACGCCACAAGACGATGTCCTCGCCCAGGAGACGCGCGCCACGCGGCCCACCAGAAGCGAGCTCGTCTACGCTCGCCACCGGGTGCCAGTCATTGACGAGGACAGGATCGTCGATCACGGTTCCGGCCAGACACTAACTGTTCGCGACGGCGGCCGACTACGAGCCGCTCAGGTACTTCTCTATGCCGGTCCCGAGAGCGGTCGCGACACGCTGCTGGCCCGACGGGGTCTTCGCCAGGTTGGCCTCGGCGGCGTTGGTCAGGAACAACGGCTCCACCAGGGCCCCTGGCATCTGGCTCGGCTGGTCCACCCATCCCGCGGCCGCGGGACCGAGCTCGATGAGGTGGCCGTACATGCTGCCCGCCGCCGTCAGCGTCGGCGCGGCAAGCTGGTCGTCTGTCCAGACTCCGCGGTTCGTAGTGCCGAGCGCGGCGACCAACGCGGATTGCAGGTCGGTGGCCAGTCGCTTGCTCTCGGAGGCGAAGGGACGCTCGGCGTCGTAGAACGTCTCGGTCCCGCCAACCGCCGGATCGTCGAACGCATCGAAGTGGATCGACACCAGCACTGAAGCGCCCGCCGCATTCGCGCATGCGGCGCGTGTCACCAGGTCGCGATGCTCGGCCGACGCCGTCAACGCGCCCGTGATCGTGTCGTTGGGGCCGAGATTCGTCACCGACGAGTCTTTGGTCCGCGACAGAACGACCCGGTATCCACGATCGCGGAGCAGGGTCGCCAAACGCGTGCCCACGGCGAGCGCGACGTCTTTCTCGAGCACCTGGCGTCCTCCGGCCATTCCGACGACGCCTGGGTCCAGTCCGCCATGCCCGGGGTCGATGAAGATGGTCTTGTCGGCGTGTCGGCCGGTCGCCGGAAAGCTGAGGCAGGCGCCCGGCTGTAGTCCGCCCAGCGCGACCTGCCCGGCGACCTGGCCAGGGGCGGGCTCACCGACGGGACCGCGCGGCGGCACCACGGATCGGGCGGCGTCCACGATGGTGGGCAGGGAGAAGACGCAGGTAAGCAAGAGCGCCACGACGAGCGCTGAGCGAAGCGGGGACCAGGATCCCTGCCGGCGCCGAGTGCGGGCTGCGACGTTGGCGGATTTTGCGATCGGCCGCGTCATTCTAGTGGCCCGAGCGGCCGCTCATATAAGGGGAACTACTTCGGTCGCGCCGGCTACTTGATCCTGCCGTTCTCCGCGCCAGCGACCTTTTTGCTCGCCGCCGGATCGAGGTTGAGGATCGCAAGGATCACCATGAACGCCTTGTTCTGCCAGACGGCGATATAGAACGTCTGATCACCAACCGGCCTCGACAGCACAATTGAGTTCGCGGTCAGGCCAGTCGCTGTGCCTTCCTGCACAGCGTTGCCCCCGCTTCGAAGAGTCGACGCGCTGAACCCGAAGACGGTGTTGTCGCTTTTGTAGCCCGTCACTGCGCTCTTCTCGTCTTTGAACTGAATGACGAAGTTCACCACCAGCTTGTAGGTGGCCGCGCTCAGGTCTGCCGAGCTGCTTTTGACGGCTGAGCAGTGCTGGCTGCTGTCCGTGTACAGGGCGACGTAAGCGTTCGTGGCCCCGTTCTTCTTCGCGTCCTGCCATTCGGTGGCCGTTGTCTTGGACGCGTTCGGATCGGGCGTTTGCTCTTGCTTGATGAAATTGTTGATGTCGCCGCTGAGATCGCATTTCACCATCGCGCTTGGCACGTCGGCCGGCTGCACCGCCACATTGGCTGTGGTCGGGCCGTGGGGCGCCGCTGGAGAACCCCCGCAGGCGGCGACGGTCATGGCTGCGATGACTGCTGCAATCGAGGACCTGGTCATCGCCTCAGGCTACCAGCGCCCATCGGCCCGACTCGCTAGAAGAAGATCGTCTGGCGCCTCGCCAGCAACCTGTTGACGGTCGATTGAATCCATTCCCTCACCCGCTCGCTCAACTCGAGCACGAGTCGCGCGTCATCCGCGGCTTCCGGTCCATGCTGTGCCACCTCGATCGGCTCGCCAAAAGCGATGAACCACTTCGACGGCAGCGGAACGAGCCCGCCGAGGCCAAGCCACGGAAACGTCGGCGTGATCGGAAGCGCCGGCAGGCCGAGCAACCTCGCGAGCGGCTGCATGTCAAACAGCACCGGGTGCACCTCTTCCGAGCCGACCACCGCGACCGGAACGATCGGCGCGCCAGTTCGCAATGCGACCTGCACAAAACCGCCACGGCCCAGTCGCCGGATCCGGTAACGGTTGCGATAGAGCTTCGCCGCACCCCTCACTCCTTCCGGAAAGACACCGACCAGCTCGTCGCGCTCGAGGAGTGCCGTCGCGTTGAGCGGATGAGCGAGGACATTGCCAGTCTTGACCAGCAGCATGTTGGTGAAGGGCATTGCGAATGCCCAGTCGACGACCAGCATTCGCGCGTGACGCGGATGCCGATGCTCGGCGATGATCGCGGTCCGGATCATCGCGCCGTCGTACGGCACGATCCCCGCGTGATTTGCGACCAGAAGCGCCCGGCCGCGCGCAGGGACGTTGTTCACGCCTTCGGTTTCGACCCGCCAGTACTTGCGATAGAACCAGAGCGCCACGTTCGTGACGCGCTCGGTGAAGACGGGATCGACGCCGAAGCCATCGCCAGGGAGTTCCTCACGCGGAGGACTCAGTACCTGGAGGGCCCCCACTACCTGTCCATTATCATGAGCTCGGCCTCGACATGCCACTCGCCCTGCAGGCCGCCGCGCACGAATATCTCGGCTGGCTTCAACTCGAAGCGAACCGCAGCCCGAACACGGTTCGCGCCTATGACTCCGAGATCCGCAAGCTGCTCGGATTCCTCGCAGCAAATGGGCACACCCTCGAGGTCGACAAGCTGCGCCACGACGACCTGCGCGCATACCAGCGCCACCTCGCTGGGCGCCTGAAGAGCCCTGCTTCTCGGGCGCGCGCTCTGGTCGCGATCCGGTCGTGGCTGCGCTGGATCGCACGCGAAGGACTGATCGACCGCGACCTGTCCAACGGCATCACGCTTCCCAAGCTCGAACAGAGGCTGCCGAAACCAATCGATCCCGACGAGCTGACGCGCCTTTTCGCCGCCTTGCCCCGCGAGACGCTGCCCGAGAAGCGTGACCGGGCCCTTGTCCAGTTCCTCGTCAGCACCGGTTGCCGCATCTCGGAGGCGCTGGCGCTGGACCGGACTGACTTCCCGCGCTCCGGCAACCGCCTGGTCGTCACCGGCAAAGGCGCCAAGCAGCGGAGCGTCTACCTCACCGTCGACGCGCGCGCCGCGATGGAGGAATACCTCACCACACGTGAGGACGCTTGTCTCGCGATGTTCATCAACTTCGACCGAGCCGCGGGTGACGACCGCGAGCGCCGCCTGACATCGGCAGGCGCGCGCTACATCGTGAAACAGATCCGCCGGCAGCTTGGCGCCTGGTCGTTCAAGTCACCGCACGTGGCACGGCATACTGCGGCGACGACCTTGCTCGAGGTCACTGGCGGCGATGTGCGCCTGGTTCAAGAGGTGCTGGGACACGCCAACCTCAACACGCTCCAGGGCTATACGAAGATCGTCGACAGCCGGAAGCAAGAGGCATACAGGCTCTTCCAGAAGTTCCTGGACGAAAAGAAGGACACAGCGACCTAGATATCCGCCAGCGCTTACTATCTGGGCGTGGTCGAGCTCAAACAAGCCAAGCTCTTGCAGGGTCTGCCGGATTCGGAATTGCGGTCGATCGAAAAGCAGATGAAGACCGTCAAGCACCCGGCGGGCCACGAGATCGTGCTCCGGGGCGACGGCGGGGTCGGCTTCATGATCATCACCGACGGCACGGTCAGCGTGGCGACCGTCCAGGGCAAGACGCGAAAGCTCGGGCCTGGCGACTCTTTTGGGGAGATGGCCCTGCTCGACCAGGAAGGACGCAGCGCGACCATCACGGCCGACAGCGACGTCACGATGGCGACCATCCCCGAGTGGAACTTCAAGCCTTTCTTGAAGGAACACCCCGAGGTTGCCTACCGGCTTCTCCAGACGCTGAGCCGGCGCGTGCGCCAGGCGGAGGGAGAAGCCTAAGCCGGCCGATATGTGGCGATCACCACCCCCGTGGTGGTGGTCACGCTTTCGACCAGACGCAGCGCCGCGAACTGACCTTCGGGAAACAGCCACATGTCCGAGCCGTCACGGCTCGGTGATGCGGGAGGTCATTATCGAAGTGATCCATATGGCGGTCAACAACCACCTGGCCGTCGTCCCCAACGACATCACCAAGGCTCAGGCCGCGCTCACAAGCTGACCTCGGTCGTGCCTGAAGTGGCGCATATCATTGGCTCCTCATGACGCCGGACCGGCTCAACGTCGCGGTGCTCGGGCCGGGAGGTGTGGGCGGCCTGCTGGCGGCGGTGCTGGCGCGGGAAGGCAGCTCGGTCCTCGTGCTGGCGGGCGACGAGACGTCGCGTGTGATTGCTCAGAACGGGCTGCAGCTCGAGAGCGGGCGGTTCGGCAACTTCGGCGTTTCGGTGCGAACCGCAGCGCGTTTGACCGATTCTGTTGACGCCTGCTTCATCACGGTCAAGGCCACACAACTGAGAGACGCTCTGGATCGTGTACCTTCGGACGCTCTTGGGCAGGCCATCGTCATCCCCTTTCTCAACGGCATCGAGCACGTTGATTTCCTGCGGACCGTTTACCCGCCATCGAGTGTGTTGGCTGCCACTATCCGCATTGAGACGGCGAGGACACAGCCCGGATTGATCCGCCACACCAGCCCCTTCGCGTCGGTCGAGATCGCTGGTTCCGGCGATAACCGCGATCGCGCTGAGTCGATCGCTGCACACCTAAGCGCGGCCGGTCTCGATGTCCGGATCCGTGATGACGAATTGGCCATGTTGTGGGACAAATTTGCACTGCTTGCCCCGATGGCCTTGCTGACCACACACGAGCGCGCCAATGTGGGAGCGATACGCACCAGGCGTCGCCAAGACGCCATCGCGCTGATCGGTGAAGCAGCCGCGATCGCCGGAGCCGACGGAGTTGACATTGATCGGGAGGCAGTCCTCCATCTGCTGGATTCGGTGCCCGAGTCGATGGAGTCATCGATGCAGCGTGATCAGGCCGCCGGCCGACCAATCGAACTTGATGCGCTGGGCGGCGCCTTGCTCAGGCGCGCAGCCAAGGCTGGAATCGCGGCTCCGGTGACGCGCAGGCTCGTGGACGAGCTCAACTCCAGAAGCGGGCATCCGGCATCCGCGGGCAGCGAATCGTGACCACCACCGCCGGCACGCGAGTCGCGGTGGTCCAGGCTGCACCCGTGGTCTTTGATTGCGCCGCGACCCTTGCCAAAGTTCGGAAGTTGGCCACTGACGCAGCCGACGGTGGAGCGGGCCTGGTCGTGTTTCCGGAAGCCTTCATCTCCGGCTATCCCCGAGGCATCTCGTTCGGCACGGTGATTGGCGAACGTACCGCGGACGGCCGAGATCACTTCCGGAGGTACTGGGAGAGCTCTGTCGACATTCCGGGACCAGCTCTGGACCAGCTTGTCGACCTCGCTGCCGAGCTCGGGATTTATCTGGTGATTGGCGTCATCGAGCGAGATGGAGGCACCCTCTACTGCACTGCCGCGTTCGTCTCGCCAGACGGCTATCTGGGCAAACACCGAAAGGTCATGCCTACCGCGGCCGAGCGTCTCGTCTGGGGTTTCGGCGACGGATCCACTCTCCCCGTCTTCGACACGCCGTTTGGGCGATTGGGCGCGGTCATCTGCTGGGAGAACTACATGCCGCTGCTGCGGATGGCCATGTACTCGAAGGGCATCCAGATCTATTGCATCCCGACCGCAGATGGGCGGGAGACCTGGCTATCTACGGTGCGCCATATCGCTCTGGAGGGCCGTTGCTTTGTCCTTTCCGCCAACCAGTTCACGAGGCTTTCCGACTTTCCCGCGGACATCAATAACGAGCTCGCATCAAGGCCCGACGACGTGGTCTGCCTCGGCGGAAGCTGCATCGTGGGACCACTGGGTGATGTGCTTGCAGGTCCTGACTTCAGTGGAGAGACGATCCTATTCGCCGACCTCGATCTCGCCGATGTGGCGCGGGCGAAGTATGACTTCGATGTGACCGGTCACTACGCCAGGCCTGACCTGTTTCACCTCGAGATCAACGAAGATCCGCAGGAGTCGGTCGTCTCGATCAGGCGCGATACGGAACCGACAGCTTAAGGGCAAAGAATGAGGCCGGAATCGTATTCAGAAACCGGCCTCGGAGACGTCCTTAGGGCGCTTACTCGTCCTCGATCTGGTTGTACATGAGGCTGTCCTGGATCTCGTAAAGAGCATCCATGGCCTCCATCACCGACGCCGGCTTCGCCTGGGCCAGAACAGTGACCTCGGGCGACTCCTCGATGACCTTGTTGATCGCGACCGAGAGCACGGGCGGCATCTGGCGCTGGTCGGCCAGGTTCAGCATCTCGAGCTCGTTCAGGAGCTTGTCGATATACCGCATCTTGTTCCGGCGGGCGTACTTGGCCCGCTGGATCCGGCGCTCCCGAGCGGTCATATGCTCAATGGCGCGGCTCGCCTGCTTGATCATTGGCATGTCCCTCTATCTCCTCCGGCTACCAAGTTTAGGGCGCCTCCGCCTTTTGTCAAGGTACACCTGTAATAAATCGTTTTAGCCCTCGAGGCCTGTGCTAGCATCCCGAATTAGCGACCGGATGAGCCAACCATGATTGCCGGCCGTTCGACCCGCATGGAAGTCCTCGAGCTGCTTCGGCGCAGGGGCCGTTCCAGCGCGGAAACCATCGCTAACGACCTCGGCGTGACGCCCAACGCCGTCCGCCAGCACCTCACCAACCTCGAGCGGGACGGCCTTGTCGTGAGCCAGCCGGAGCGGAGCGGCAGGGGCCGGCCATCGCTCCTTTTCGCTCTTACCGAGCGGGCTGACGCCGTCTTCCCCAAGCGCTATGGCCAGCTCGCGACGATGGTCCTCCAGGAGGTCCAGGACATGGGCGGTCCGGACGCGCTGGACGAGGTCTTCGCCCGGGTCGCTGCCCGCCACGCGACCGCAATCGAGAAGGACCTCCAGGGCCTGGACTTCGACGACAAGCTCCGTCGCGTCGTGGCCTGGATCCGCCGCGCCGGCACGCTGGCCGAGCAGTCGGAAACCGCCGAGGGAGTCAAGGTGACCATCCACAATTGCCCCTTCCGCAACACGGCGCTCAAGTTCCCCCAGGTCTGCACCATCACGCCGCAGCTCATCTCCCGGCTGACAGGCGCGGCCGTCTCGCAGTCCGACTCGATCCACCGCCGCGACCCATACTGTTCTTTTGTCGTCCAGCGTCCTTCCAACACTCACTAGCAGTCAAGTCAAAGAGGTCGACTCGCTCACGCAGGAGCGATTCGGCATCCCGGTCGACTGGCTCATGGAGGCGGCCGGCTGGCAGGTCGCCCGGTTTTGCGACAAGACAGCGGTCGTGGTCTGCGGCGTCGGCAACAACGCAGGAGACGGCCTGGCCGCCGCCAGGCATCTTCGACGTTGGGGCAAGCTGGGAGCGGTGTGCTGCGTCGACCAATCGCGCTTGCGCGGATCGGCCGCACGCGAGCTCGAAGTCCTGCGCAAGCTGGCTGTGGACGTATCGAGCGAGCTGTACCTCGACGAGGCTGGTCTGGTGGTCGATGCGATGTTCGGTACAGGCCTGTGGCGCGCTCCGGAAGGCCGGTTCGCCGAATGGATCCAGATGATCAACGACTCCGGCAAGCCTGTGGTGGCGATCGATGTTCCGTCTGGGCTCGACGCCGACGCAGGCGTCGCCTACGCTCCAACCGTGCGCGCCAGTGTGACTGTGACGCTTGGCCTGCCCAAGTCTGGCCTCCTCAAGGCTGACGGTCCGCGGGTGTCAGGCGATGTCTGGGTGGCTGATATCGGTGTGCCTTGGGAAGCTTATGAGGCGATCGGGGTGCACGTAGGCCGGCACCTGTTCGCAAAGAGAGACATCGTGCGACTGGAGGACACGGTGTGACCCGCGAGGTGGTCTGGGACCACGGCGTGTCACTTCCCGGTCATCGCCTATGGCTCGACCCGCTGGTCGTGCGCAGCTTCGCGTTCATCTCGCACGCCCATACCGACCACGCGCGCCGGCACAAGGAAGCGCTGCTCACCCCGCAGACCTTGGCCTTGATCCCGGAGGCGAGACGGCCACGCGGCTGGCGGATGCTTGGCTACGGAGAGCCTCTCCGCCGCGGCGAGGGAACGATGACGCTCTACCCTGCCGGCCACATGCTCGGCTCGGCTCAGCTGCACTTCGAGCATGACGGATGGTCGGTGCTTTACACAGGCGACTTCAAGCTTCGTCAGCCTGGGCGGATCGAGACGCTCGTGCCCAAGGCGGACGTGCTCATCACCGAGACTACGTATGGGCGGCCGCATTTTCGATTCGGCGATCCCGACGAGACGCTGGAGCTGATCGCGCGCTGGTGCCGGCGAGCCCTCGACAGCCGGGTGACACCTGTCCTGCTTTGCCACGCCCTGGGCAAAACCGAAGAGGTCATGCTCCAGCTTGCGCAGTACGGACTCAGGTTTGCCCTTGAGAAGCGCTGTGCGCCCTGCGCTCGGCAGTATGCGATGGCCGGCCGGTCGCTGCCTGATTGGATCGAGCTCAACGGGGAGCCTATCGACGACCGCGTGGTGATCGCACCGCCCGTCGGAAAAGACGATATCCGCCGACTGGGCCGCTATAGAACCGCCTTGATCTCTGGCTGGGCCAAAGATCCGGATTTCGCGCGACTGTTCGGCGCCGATGCGACTTTCGATCTCTCCGACCACTGCGACTTCGACGAGCTGATGGAAGTGGTGCAGCGGTCAGGCGCCAAGCAGGTCTACACGGTGCACGGTTATACGGAAGACTTCGCGCGCTCCCTGCGCCGTAAGGGTGTGCGGGCATGGGCTCTCGAGGCTAACGAGCAGCTGGCATTAGCTCTTTAGCGGCGCCGCAAATGAGCTACTCATAGACGTTGATCGTCCATGCGCAGGTCGAGGTTATCTCCAGGTAGAACGAGCCTGGGTTCGCGAAGTGGGAAGTGTCCGCGGCACTCTGTTCGCCTTCGGCGGCGATCCCTCGATTCTTGAAGTCGGGCGTGTGGTCGGACGCGTTGAACACATCGATGAACAGGCTGCCGCCACTGCCACTGTCGCAGTGGAAGGACCATGCGATGCTCCACGGCCCCGACGCGGTGAAGGACTGTGTCGTTTGCGTGCCCATCCCCGTCGCCCGGAGCAGCACAGTCTGGTGCGGGTGACCGGATGGGACGCCGCACGCGGCCAGTACCAGGGCCGCGGCGAGAAGCAGCTTGGGGAGCCTGCTTACCGGAGAGCCCACCCCGATCGCAGCACCGCCCGACGCAGGTTGTGGTCGCCCGCGGC
Organism: Chloroflexota bacterium; assembly: GCA_005889085.1. Classification (GTDB taxonomy): domain Bacteria; phylum Chloroflexota; class Dormibacteria; order Dormibacterales; family Dormibacteraceae; genus 40CM-4-65-16. The sequence goes on from VBDS01000085.1 coordinate 12,868, forward strand.
GGCCTCGCTGAGCTTCATCAGCAGCAGGTCCACCCACGCCGCCAGCTCAACCGGAGGCGCCAGCTCGAGCGCGTCGTTCTTGACCTTGGCCCGGAAGCTGCGTCCGTCGAGGTCGATCGCGACCTCGGTGATCGGCCCGCGGTTCAAGTGGCCGCGCTTGACCTGGGCGATCGGGATCCGCTCGACGAGGTAGTCGAGGAGCTCCGATGGCTCATCCTGCTCGACGAGGGGCGCGTGGCAGAAGACGCACGCGTCGTCGATAGGAAGCGCTGGGGCGGAACAGACTGGGCAATTCATTTGTGTGGCGGGGTACTGGGACGATTTCAGTCGGTGTAGCGGGTAATTGTGCGGTCCTCGCGCCCTTTTTCAGCCTGGTATAACGGGCAATCCTCGAAATTACGTACGCAGATGGGTGGGCTGTCGCTCAGCGCGTACTTGCGCTTGGAGCGGTGGTCGACGTGGCAGTCAAACTTGTAGACGCGCAGCATGAGCTGCCGTTCCTTGACCAATTCCTCGAGGTAAGGGCAGCGCCGCATCCAGCCCTACGATAGGCGACCGTGATTGAATTCGCCCGCGCAGGCGCCGCGGTCGGCTCGACTACCGCGACCCTCGAGAAGACGCGGATCCTCGGCGCTTACTTCCGCACCCTGGGCGAGGACGACCTACGCCGGGCCGCCGTTTATATGAGCGGGCGGGCGTTTCCGCCCTCCCAGCGCCGCACCCTTGGCCTCGGCTGGTCGACGCTGAGCAAGGTCGTCTCCTCGATCTCGGGTCGCGACGAGGATGAGCTGGGAAGCCTCTTCCGCAGGCACTCGGACCTTGGCGACTGGGCGGGAGAAGCGCTCGACGGCAGCACTCAGCCCGAGGCCGTCACCCTCGAGGACGTCGAACAGACGCTGGAGGCTATCCGTACATCGCGCGGCGCCGCCAAAGCGAGGCCGCTCGAGGCGCTACTCAGGCGCATGCCGCCGGAAGCCGCGCGCTTTTTCGTGAAGATCGTCTCCGGCGAGATGCGCATTGGGCTCAGCGAGGGCCTCGTCGAAGCCGCGATCGGCGAGGGGTTCGGCGTCCCGATCACACAGGTCAAGCGCGTGCATCTTGTGACGGGTGACATCGGCGAGACGGCGGTGCTTTGCAAGCGCGGCGAGTTCGAGGCCAGCACCATCACTCTGTTTCAGCCGGTCCGCTTCATGCTCGCGAGCCCTGTCGAAACCGCTGCGGGGGCGTTCGAGCGCATGGGCGCGGGCGCCGTCTGGACGGAAGAAAAGTACGATGGCGTGCGCTGCCAGCTGCATCGCCAGGAGTCGCGCGTGGAGCTGTTCTCGCGCGACCTCAAGGAAACGACGGGAGCTTTCCCCGAGCTTGTCGATGCTGCTCCCACGATTGGCCACGACGTTCTGTTCGACGGCGAGGTGCTGGCACATCGCGACGGCCGCGTCCTGCGTTTCTTCGAGCTGCAGCGCCGGCTCGGCCGCAAGAAGGTCGACAACGAGCTGAGGCGAGAGGTTCCGGTGGTGCTCGTCATCTTCGACGTGCTGTGGCTCGACGGAAGAACGCTGCTTGACGAACCTCTCACGGCGAGACGAAAGCTGCTTGAAGGCCTGGGCCTCGAGCCTCCCTTCCTGCTGGCGCGGCTCGAGGAGGCGACCGATCCGACCCACCTGGACCGGATCTTCGCAGAGACCCGCGAGCGCGGCAACGAGGGCCTCATGGTCAAGGACCCGCTCAGCCCCTACACGCCGGGCCGCCGCGGACTGGCCTGGCTCAAGCTGAAGCGGCCACTCGCGACGCTGGACGTGGTCGTCACCGCGGTCGAATGGGGACACGGCAAGCGCAAGGGAGTGCTCTCCGACTACACGTTCGCGGTCAAGGACGCCGCCACCGGCAAGCTGGTCAACGTCGGCAAGGCGTACACCGGGCTGACCGACGCGGAGATTGCGACGTTCACACGGCGCTTCCTGGACATGACTGTGGAGGACCTGGGTTACACCCGGATGGTGCGACCTGAGGTCGTGCTCGAGGTCGCATTTGACTCGATCCAGCATTCCGGCCGGCACATGAGCGGCTACGCGCTGCGTTTCCCGCGCATCGTGCGCATCCGCGATGACAAGCCGGTGGAAGAGATCGACACCCTCGAGCGCGTAGCGGAGCTCTATGACCGCTACTTCGGCGAGAAATCCAAGGTGCCCCTGAGCGAGGTTGCTGAGACTTGAGTCTCCCCACCCGGCGGCTTCGCCGCCGACCTCCCCAGCGAGTGGGGAGGTGAAGCTGACTTTCATGGGCACGGCCGGCGCCCGCTTCATGGTCGCAAAGCAGGTCGCCGCGTCGGGCGGGCTCTTCATCGAAGAGGGCAACACGCGCATCAGCCTCGACCCTGGTCCGGGCGCAATCGTCGGCTACGCGGCGCGCAAGGTGGACCTGACGACACTCGACGCGATCGTGCTCAGCCACCGCCACCTCGACCACTCGAGCGACGTCAACGTGATGATCGAGGCGATGACCGAGGGAGGTTTCGCACATCGCGGCGTTCTGCTCTGTCCTGCCGACGCTCTCGACGACGACCCTGTGGTGCTCAAGTACGTGCGGCGGTTTCCGCGCGAGATCATCCGGCTCGCGGCCAAGACGTCATATACGGTCAACGACATGACTTTCACCACCAGCGGTCGGCATGTGCACCAGCACGAGACGTATGGCTTTCGTTTCGGCGAGAAGCTCGGCTGGATCACCGATTCGGGCTACTACGACGCCATCGCCGAAGAGCACAAGGCCGACGTGATGGTCATCCACACCGTGCTGCAGTACTGCCGTCCCGAGCTGCCTCACCTGTGCATCGCCGACGCTGAGCGCATCATCCGAGCGGCAAGGCCGCGTCTTGCGATCCTGACTCACTACGGGATGGCGGTCTGGCGCGCCAATCCGACCGAGATCGCGAAGGACCTCACGCAGCGAGTCGGGACCGAGGTTCAGGCCGCGCGCGACGGAATGTCGATCGAGCTGTGAATCGCTGGCGGTGGCGTGGCCAGATCGCACTGATTGGGGTCGCGCTCGCGTTCGTCCTCTATCCGCTGGTGCCCAACGAAGACGTGATCAACTCGGACTGGCCCGCATTCGCGACCGGTGCACGCCTGATCGTGCAGGACCCCGCTCACCTATATGACCTCAACGTCCAACGACGCGTTCAGCGCGACGTGACAGGAGGCCGTGTCCTGGTGACGCTTGGCATCCAGGGCATCCTGCCCTTCCTCGCTCCGGCCTGGGTCGCGCTCCTCGCCGTGCCGTTCGAGCTGCTCGGGACGGACGTCGGCGGCCGGCTCTGGATTCTGCTCGGGCTGGCCTGCCTCGCCGCCGGCCTCTTGCTCGCGGTGAGGCCGAGAGCACCGGCGGCCATTCTTCCGGCGTTCGCCGGCGTTCCGACCGCGCTTCTGATGCTCAATGCGCAGCTGGACGGCATCGTGGTGCTTGGCCTGGGCGGCGCACTCGCACTGTGGTCGCGACCGTACCTGGCCGGGCTGGCGCTCGGCTTGACCCTCATGAAACCTCAGCTCGTCCTTCCCTTGGGGCTGGGGCTGATCCTGGCGCGCCGTTGGAGAGTGCTGGCTGGTTGGGCGACCGCGGGGGTGGCGCTCCTGGCGCCGACCCTGGCTCTCAGTCCGCACTGGATCTTCGACTGGCTCGCCCAGACCCGCTCCACCGTGGCGACGGGATCACGCGAGATCGACCTGGCCCACCTCGCACTCCTCTTTCCGAGCAATCTGCAGAGTCCCGCGTTGGCCGTCGTGACGCTGCTTGCCATCGCCGCCGTCCTGGCGCTGGCATGGCGGCGCCGCGGCGAGTTTCAGCCCACGGCTGCGGTCATCATCGCCGGCGGAGTCCTCGCGGCGCCCCACGCGCTGCCGGCTGACCTCGTCGTGGTTGCGCTGGCGATGGCGGTCTGGGGCAAGACGCGCTGGTACGAGTGGCTCGCCCTGTCCGTCGTGGCCTTGATCAGCGCCCTGGCCGCGCCACCTATCCCTGCGCTCGTCGGGGTGGCGATAGTCGGGTGGGTGTGTTTGCGGGCTTCGGGGGTGATTACCTGGAGGTCGCCAGGACCGGTACCCGTGTCTGCTCGATGATGCCGTCGATCAGCCCGTACTCGACGGCCTCCTCGGGCGTGAGGAAGTAGTCGCGGTCGGTGTCCTTCTCGACCCTGGACAGCGGCTGCCCGGTGTGCTGGGCGATGAGCTCGTTCAGCACAGTCCTGATGCGGATGATCTCGCGAGCGTGGATGTCGAGGTCGCTGGCCTGCCCCTGCAGCCCCTTTCCACCGATGAGCGGCTGATGCATGTGGATGGTTGCGCTCGGCAGCGAGTATCGCTTGCCTTTTGCGCCCGCCATCAACACGACGGTGCCGAAGCTGGCCGCCCGACCGATGCACACAGTGGAGATCGGCGCTCGCACGTACTGCATCGTGTCGTAGATGGCGAGCCCCGCGGTCACGGCGCCGCCCGGAGAGTTGACGTAGATCTGGATCTCCTTGTCCGGATCGTCCGCGGCAAGGTACATGAGCTGGGCGACCACCAGGTTGGCGACCACGTCGTCGATCGGTCGGCCGATCAGGATGATGCGGTCCCTGAGCAGCCGAGAGTAGATGTCAAAGGTCCGCTCGCGGTTGCCGCCCTCGTTCTCGACGACGGTTGGGATGTACGCCAATCTGGATGGCAGCTTACGAGAAATGGTGCTCGCCCCTTCTGACTTCTTCGCCGGGCTGCGCAAAGGCGTCAAGCCGAAGCTGCCCGCCGCCATGCGCGACTTCCGCACCTCGCGCGGCCGCGGCCGGCTCATGAAGCTGCACTTCGGCCAGCCCGCGTACCACTTCGAGGCGTGGCACCATACAGGAGCCGGTAGGCTGGAGGTCGGGTTGCACTTCGAGGCATCGGCTGCTGAGAACCAGGCCGCGTTCGAATTCTTCCGCTCGCGCATGGTGGAGGTCAAAGCAAGCCTTCCGCGAGCCGAGCTCGAGCCATGGGACCGAGGGTGGTCGCGGCTCTACGAAACGCTCCCCGCCACCCGACTTGATGATGAGGTGCTCCGGCGCACGGTCGACTGCATCACCGATTACGTGGTCACGCTTCAGCCCCTGCTGGATGAGTTCTTGAGGAGTCGCGATGAGAACAGTTGATGTCACAGACGACCTGCAGGCTTATCTCGACGGGCTGGTGCCGCCACGCGACGACGTGCTCGCCCGCATCGAAGAGGAGGCCCACCGCGAGAGCATCCCGATCGTCGACCCACACGAAGGCCAGCTCCTCTATCTGCTCGTCAAGGTCGCCGGTGCGAAGCGGATCCTCGAGCTGGGCACAGCCACGGGCTACAGCGGCATCTGGCTGCTTCGCGGCGCCAACGGCGGGAGCCTGACCACTTACGAGATGGACCACGAGCGCGCGGATCGGGCGAGGGCCAACTTCTCAGCCGCGGGGTTCGGCAACCAGGCCCTGGTCCTCGAAGAGAACGCCAAGGACGGGCTGGAGAAGCTGGATGGACGCTTCGACGCCTGCTTCATCGACCTGCTCAACTCCTTCAGGTCCGAGGA
>VBDS01000219.1 GCA_005889085.1 Chloroflexota bacterium
GACGATGCAGCGCGAGATCGACGAGATGCACCAGCGCGGAGTGCGCATCCTGGTCAGCGGGCGGCGCGACGAGCTCTCAGCGCGCATGCGCACGCGCATCGACGAGGCCATGGCACGCACGGCGAATAACAAGAACGGCGTCCTCAACGTTTGTCTCAATTACGGAGGGAGGGCCGAGATAGTCGACGCGGTGCGCAAACTGATCAAGGACGGAGTAACGGAGGGCGGCGTCGACGAGGCGGCCATCTCGGCGCGCATGTACCAGCCGGTCCTGCCCGATCCCGACCTGATCATCCGCACAGCAGGCGAGCACCGGGTCAGCAACTTCCTCCTCTGGCAGGGCGCGTACGCCGAGATGCTGGTGACCGAAACGCTGTGGCCAGACTTCGGCGCCGACGACCTCAGGGCCGCGCTGGACGACTACGCGTCGCGGGTGCGGCGCTTTGGCGCCAGGCCAACAAATGAAATTGTGTCCTCCCCATCGCATGGGGAGGTGGCGCGCAGCGCCGGAGGGTCTGGTTGACTACCCGCAACGCGTCAATGACCAGCTGGAAGCCGAGCCCCCTGTTGATCCGCATCCTCAGCGCGTTCGTCATCCTGGGCGGCGTCATCGGGCTCGTGTTCGCCGGCATATTCGGCGTCTACGTGCTCGTGCTCATCCTCGGCGGCCTCGCGCTCTGGGAGTTCGACGGTCTCTCCGAAGGCATGGGCTCGCGCGCCCCCGCCTGGCTCCTGTTCCCGCTCGGCGCATTCTTCGCGTTCAGCGGCACGCTGCTCAAGGCGGTGGACGTCAACCTGGTGCTCGCGCTGTCGCTCGTGGGCGGGCTGGCGGCGTTCCTCGTCGTGCCGGGCCGCAGACAGGGACTCAGTCGGTGGGCGATGGGGGTGGCCGGCGCGCTCTACGTCGGCATGCCCTTCAACTTCTACCTGCTCCTCTACACGTCAAAACCCAACGGCCTGGTGTGGACCCTGTTCACGATCTTCGCCGTGGTCGCGAGCGATGCCGCGGCGCTGCTCGTCGGGAGCCGCATCGGACGCCATCCGTTCTTCAGCAACATCAGCCCGAAAAAGACAGTGGAAGGCGCCATCGCCGGCGTGGTCGCACCGATCCTGGTGATGCTGATCGGCGTTTCGGCGGTGCTCGGCTTCTCACCGGTGCACGCGATATTGCTGGGCTTCCTCGTAGGGAGCAGCGCGGAGATCGGCGACCTGGTCGAGTCCCAGATGAAGCGGCTCGCGGACGTGAAGGATTCATCCCATCTCATACCGGGGCATGGGGGAGTGCTCGACCGAATCGACTCGATCCTGTTCCCGCCGATCCTCGTGTACTTCTATGTGGCGGTCTTCCACCTTCTCTAAATGACGCGACCCATCAACGTGGCCGTGCTCGGCGCGACCGGGTCAGTCGGCCGCCAGGCGCTCGACGTGATCGACCGCAACCCCGGCCGCTTCAAGCTGTTCGGCCTCACGGAGGGCACGCGCTCGACCAACCGAGAGGCGGAATACGTCGTCCAGGGCCAGGCCGGGGAGCCCGATTTCGACGCGAGGTTGGAGGCGATGGTGACCGACCCCCGGTGCGACATCGTCGTGGTCGCGATTCCGGGCGCGCGCGCGCTGGCGCCAACCATGGCGGCCCTGCGCGCGGGCAAGGAGGTGGCCCTGGCGACCAAAGAGGTCCTGGTCATGGCGGGCCACCTGGTCATGAAGCTGGCCGGCGAAAAGGGGATCAGGCCTGTCGACAGCGAGCACAGCGCGATCTGGCAGTGCCTGTGGGGCGAGGAGCGCGAAAACGTGCGCCGCCTCATCATCACCGCCAGCGGCGGTCCCTTCTGGTCTCAGCCCGACGCCGACCTCGACCATGTGACGGTCGAGCAGGCGCTCAATCACCCGCGCTGGTCCATGGGGCCAAAAGTCACCGTCGACTCGGCGACCCTGATGAACAAAGGCCTCGAGCTGATCGAGGCACATCACCTCTTCGGGCTGCCCCTGGATGCGATCTCCGTGTGCATCCACCCGCAGAGCGTCATCCACTCGTTGGTCGAGTTCGTTGACGGCTCCCTCAAGGCACAGCTGGGGCGGCCGGACATGAGGCTGCCCATCGCCGTCGCGCTCGCCTACCCGGACCGGCTGCCCGACGCGGTGCCCCCGACCAGCATCAGGGAGCTCAGCGGCCTCGAGTTCTACGACCTGGACGAGAAGCGGTTCCCCAGCGTCCGGCTGGCGCGCAAGGCGGCCGCCGCCGGGGGCGGGCATCCCGCTGTCCTGAACGCCGCCAACGAGGAGGCGGTGAATGCCTTCCTGGCCCACGAGATCCCCTTCAGCGCCATCGTGCGGACCGTGGAGCGGGCTCTGAGCGACTTCCCAGGCTGCGAAGGTAGCCTCGAGGAGATTCTCGAGGCCGACCGCTGGGCGAGGGGTTATGTGAGGCAGGTAGATGGGACTCGTCCGGTAGGCTGAAGCCCGACATGAGCTGGCTCCTGTACGTCGTCGGTATCGCCGGGATGTTCCTGATCTTGATCGCGCCCCACGAGGCGGGTCACTTCGCCCTGGCCAAGCTCTTCAAGGTCCGGGTGATCGAGTTCTCGATCGGCGCCGGCACCCGGCTGTGGTCGACGACAAGGGGCGGAACCCTCTACGCCGTTCGGGCCTTACCGATCATGGGCTACGTCCGGATGGGGGGCATGGAGGGCGGCGATTTCGACGACCCCGACGGCTTCCACCGGAAGGCGGCCTGGCAGCGGATCGTGATCCTGGCCGCCGGGCCGGCCGCCAACTTCCTGGTGGCGATGATCCTCGCCACGGGTCTGCTCCTGAGCCAGGTCAACACCGAGCCGGGCAAGATCGCTGCCGTCCTCCCAAACACGCCGGCTGCCGCCGCCGGGTTTCAGGTCGGCGATCGGCTGACCTCCGTCGATGGGCAGCAGATCGCCAGACCGGACCAGCTGAAGAGGGCGGAGGATGCGGCCCCGGGCGTTCCGCTGGTCGTTTCCGGGATCCATCCGAACGGCAGGAGCTTCACGGTCACGGTGACACCCCAGTGCGACGCGGCCGGCAAGAGCTGCCAGATGGGCCTGCGGGTCCTGCCGGTCATGACAGTCCAGGACGCGGTCGGCCAGGGGGTGCAGTTCCCCTACATCGCGATCCGCAACATCGTTCAGGGGTTGGGCCAGCTGGTAAGTGGCGAGGTGCCGGGCGGGCTGCTCGGACCCAACGGAGTCACCGGGCCAATCGGGATCGCCGACGTGGCCGCACAGTCCGTCTCGCTGGGCCTGGGCACGTACGTGTTCTTCGTCGCGCTGCTGTCGGTGGCGCTCGGGTTCACGAACCTCCTGCCTTTCCTGGCTCTCGACGGCGGCCGCGTGGCGGTGGTCCTGATCGAGGTGCTCCGCCGCCGCCCGTTTGACCGGAACAGCGAGCTGAACTTCCAGCGCATCGGACTGGCGGCGCTGATCGCAATCGCGGTGCTCATCAGCGCGCTCGACATCCAGCGCATCGCGTCGGGCCAGTTCCCGGGGCTGCAGCGTTGATGGCGCTTGTGAGCCGGCGCAAGGCGATACCTGTCAGGGTGGGCAGCGTCGTCATCGGCGGCGCCGCGCCGATCGCAGTCCAGACGATGACGAAGACCGACACGCGCGACGTCAAGGCGACCGTGCGCCAGATCCACGAGCTGAAGGAGGCCGGGTGCGAGATCGTGCGCCCGGCGGTGCCCGACCGCGAGGCCGCCGAGGCGCTGAAGGAGATCGTCAAGCAGTCGCCTCTGCCTGTGATCGCCGACATCCACTACGACCACACGCTCGCGCTGTTGGCGATCGAGGCGGGCGTGCACTGTCTTCGCCTGAATCCTGGCAACATCCCGGACAAGGACAAGGTGATCAAGGTCGTCACCGCGGCGAAGGAACGCCAGATTCCCTTCCGAATCGGGGTCAACGCGGGTTCGCTGCCCGAAGAGGTGCACAAGACGCTGCGCGAGCAGCACCACATCGACCGCGACGACCGCGAGCGCACCGCCGACCGGATGGTCGAGGTCGCCCTGGGCCATTGCAAGATCCTCGAGGACCTCGACTACGGCCCGGGCTACATCAAGGTGTCGCTCAAGGCGACAGACGTGTGGACCAACATCCTGGCCAACCGCAAGTTCGCGGCCGCGCGGCCGTACCCGATCCACCTCGGCGTCACCGAGTCAGGGCCGGTCGAGGCGGGCAGCATCCGCAGCGCGGTCGGCATGGGGATCCTTTTGAGCGAGGGGATCGGCGACACGATCCGGGTTTCCCTTGCGACATCGGACCCGCGCGAAG
>VBDS01000220.1 GCA_005889085.1 Chloroflexota bacterium
AGGCGCCTATTAGCTCAGGTCGCGGACAGGCCCAGGTACGCCTCCTGGATGGTCGGATCGGCCAGCAGCTGAGTCGACGGGCCCGACTTCGTGATCCGGCCGGTCTCCTGCACATAGGCGAACTGGGAGACGGTCAGCGCCGTGTCGATGTCCTGCTCGACCAGCAGCACCGCCGTCCCCCCTGCCGCGATCTCAGGCAGCCGCGCGACGATCTCGTCCACCGTCTTCGGCGCCAGGCCGAGCGACAGCTCGTCGATCAGCAGGAGCTCCGGCCGGCCCATCAGGCCGCGTCCGATGGCGCACATCTGCTGCTCTCCACCGGACAGCGTGGAGGCGGTCTGGTTCATCCGCTCGGCCAGGGCCGGAAACAGCTCGACGACCCTGCGCAGGTCCTTGTTGTTGCGCCGCCAGCCCCCGAGCAGCAGGTTCTCGCGCACCGTCAGTCCCGTGAACAACCGTCTTCCTTCCGGCACATGTGCGATGCCGAGGTCGACGATCGCCTCGATCGACGAGCCGGCCATCTCGCGGTCCTTGAACGTCATGCTCCCGGACCGAGTCGGGATCATGCCCGAGATCGCTCGGAGCAGCGTCGTCTTGCCGGCACCGTTAGCGCCGACCAGTGCCACGATCTGCCCTGCCTCGACCGTGATGCTCACGTCCCACAACACGTGAACACGGCCATAGCCGGCGTTGAGGTCGCGCACCTCGAGCAGGTTCACGTCGACCTCCGCTTCACGTAGCGGTGCCCGAGATACGCCTCGATCACTCGCTCATCCGACAACACATCGCGCGGCTCTCCGCTGGCGATGATCGATCCGTGATGGAGGACCAGGATATGGTCGCTGACCGAAACGATCGCCTTCATCACGTGCTCGATGGCCACGATCGTGATCCCGCTGTCGCGCACTCGATGGATCAGCTGCACGGCCGCCTCGATCTCGGCGTAACGCAAGCCCGCCATCACCTCGTCGATCAGCAAGAGCCTGGGGCGGGTCGCGAGCGCCTTCGCCAGCTCGAGGCGGCGGGCGTCGGCAACGCTCAGCTGCCCAGGCGCGTCGTTGGCGTGCTTCGCTATGCCGACCAGCTCGAGCAGCTCATCTGCCGTGGCGAGGGAATCGCGCACGGTGAGGTCCCGCTCGTTGCCGTGCATCGCGCCGATGGCGACGTTCTCGCGGACGGTCAGGCCGCGAAACGGTTTGACGATCTGAAACGTGCGCGCGACACGGTCGTGTGCGATCACCCAGGGCCGCGAGCCGGTGACGTCCTCGCCGTCGATCAGGACCTGGCCGCTTGTTGGCCGCAACAAGCCGGTGATCAGGTTCACCAGGGTGCTCTTTCCCGCGCCGTTGGGCCCGATGACCCCGAGGATCTGCCCCTCCGCCACCGAAAAGCTGACGTCGCGCAGCGCCCACAGCCCGCCGAATCGCTTCGAGAGGTTGCGGACTTCGAGGATCGCGGTCGCGGGTGCGGCTTCAGGTGCGATCACAGTCTGTAGCGCCTCACGTTGTCGAAGATCGAGAACTGGCGCGTCCGCACGGCATCGCGAAAGTAGTTGACGACGCCCTGGGGGAAGAAGACGACGACAACGACGATGATCGCGCCGAAGATGAGCTGGTTGTAGGCGCCCAGGTTCACGCGCAGGAACTGCGAGAGGAGCTCGAGCCCGACCGCGCCGGCCAGCGGACCGGCGACCGTCCCGCTGCCTCCGATCATCACCATGATCACCATCAACACCGTGAAGCTCGCGTCGAACACGTCCGTCGGATAGAACTCGATCTGCTGGAAGGCATAGAACGCACCGGCGCAGGCGACGATCGCGGCCGAGACCGCGAACGCAACGACTTTCACCAGGGTCGTGTTGATGCCCACCGCTCCAGCCGCCTCCTGGTCTTCGTTGACAGCCACCATCGCGTAACCGAACCGGCTGCGCGACAACAGCGCGCAGACGGCAACCGAAACCGCGGCCAGAACCAGGAATGCGAGGTAAAAGCCCGGCTTGCCGAAATATGGGGTCGGAGCCTGGTCGCCGAATGTCGGGATCGTGATCCCCAGGCCGCCGCCGGTGATCGGCGTCAGGTTATTGACGACCTCACGCAGCCCTTCGGCCGCGCCAAGGGTCGCGATGGCGAAATAGTGGCCCCGCAGACGAAGCAGCGGCACGCCGATCAGCACCGCGAAGAGCACGCCGGCCAGGATCGCAACCGGCATGGCCAACCAGAACGAGACGTGGTAGTTGTTCATGAGCACGGCCACCGTGTAGGCGCCCAAACCGAAAAATGCAACCTGGCCGAAGCTCGCGTAGCCGGTGTAGCCGCCGATCAGGTTCCACGCCTGGGCCAGGGCGACGAACATGAACACGGCGCTGAGCAGCCGCTGAGTCCCCGGCTCGATGAGCTGCTGCACTCCCAGCATGGCGGCGAACGCAACCAGGCCGAGCAGCGCAGGCCACGAGTTGGCGGGTCGCCGGGTCCTGATCCAATCGACGAACACCTGCACGAGGGTGCGGTGGGGACGCTGGAGAACCGCCGCGACGGACCCGCGTGCAGGCCCGGCGTTCACACCTCCACTCGCCCGCTGTACTGGGCCTTGCCGATGAGGCCCGAGGGTCTGATGACCAGAACCACGATCAATACGGCCATCGCGATCGCGTTGACCCAGGTGCCGGTGAGAAGAAGACCGCCGATTGACTCGGCGATGCCCAGCACAAGACCTCCGACCAGCGCGCCGTACATGTTGCCGAGCCCGCCCAACACAGAGATCACGAAGGCGTCGAGGGTCAGCTGTCCCGGGGTGGTCGTTGGGTTGAACGAGCCGACGGTGGCGATCATCGTGCCCGCGATTCCGGCCAGCGCCGCGGCGATGCCGAACGTCACGGCATAGATATGACGCGCGCGAATGCCCATCAGACGCGCCGCTCCTCGATCCATCCCGGTGGCCCCGATCGCGTGGCCGAGGCGCGTCCGGGTCATGACGAGCGCCAGCGCCACCGTGATCACGATCGCAAGGAAGCACGCGGCGAGCCGACCGTAGGGCACGTTCACCACACCGATCGCGAAGCTCTGCGACGCGTACGACGTGTCGATGGTGCGGTCGTCCGAGGTGAAGAGAAGCTGCAGCCCGTTCAGGATCACCAGGTTCAGGCCGAAGGTCAGCAGCAGGGTGAGAAAGATCGGCGCGTTGATGATCAGGTTGATCAGACCCCGCTGGATGACGTAACCGAAGCCGAAGAGGGCGACGGCGACGATCGGAATCGCCAGGAACGGGTCGAGGCCAAAGCGCTGGCTCATAAGCCACGCGACGTAGGCCCCGGTCACGGCGAACGCGCCGTGGCTGAAGTTGATCACATTCATGACGCCCCACACGAGCGAGAAACCGACAGCGACCAGCGCGAGGAGGCCGCCCTGGACGACGCCATAGGCGGCCGCCTGCAGAAACTGCCCCATCAGCTGCCTCCTACGAGACGGCGGGCCAGATCGCTTGCTTGGTCGCGAGGTTGCTCGGGTAGATGGTCGTGAAAGCCGACTGCTGAACCTGGACCACGTACATCGGCTTGGTCGTGTTCATCCCGGTCGAGTCGAACTCGATGTGGCCATAGAAGGTGTCGGCCTTGAGGCCGGCGAGCGCCGTACGGACGGCTGCAGGGTCTGTCGAGCCGGCCTTCTCGATCGCCAGCGCCATCGCCTCGCACCCTGCGGCCGCATCCGCCGCCTGGTAGGGATACTGGGTGATCGACCAGCCGAAGGTATTGGTGAAGTTCGTCAGGAACTGGTGGGCGTTGCCGAAGATGTTGTCCGAAGCGGAGATTTCGGGCACCCACTGCGTGCTGCCGATCACCCCTTCGGAGGACTTGCCCAAAGCTGAGATGAAGGCCGGCGTCGGCGGTGCGACCGTGGCGGCGAAACCGAGCTTCGGCTTGGCCCCAAGCTCGGACGCCTGCTTGACCGCGGCGACCGCCTCGTTG
>VBDS01000221.1 GCA_005889085.1 Chloroflexota bacterium
CAGCGTGATGATCTTCTTGATCGGGTTCGTCCTCTTCGAGTCGATCCTCGGGATCAGCGGTCGGGACTACTTCGGCCCGGTCGGCAAGGCCGCGCTGCCTGCGCTGCTGATCATCGTTGGCGTCATCCTCCTGGTCCGCAGCGTGCAGAGGAGCCGCCGGACCTAGAACCTCAGATTCGCGCCCCCAGCTCGTCGCGCGTCATCTGGTATTCGACCCCGGTGCGGTACGCCTTGAATCCCATCGTGCGGTTGATCTTCAACATCGGCGCATTCGAGTGCGCATTGCCGGTCACGACCCACTCTGCGTCGGGATAGAGCTCGCGAACGTGCAGCAGCATCGCGGCCTTGATCCACTTCCCGATGCCGCGGCCCCGCGCAGCTGGAAGGACGCCGGTGAACTGCTGCTCGATCAACGTCCGCCGGTAGGGCGCCCAGTTGACGTCCGTCATGCCTGAGATCACGCCGTCGGGCTCGCGGGTCATGACATCGTGCGTGACCTCTCCCGCCAGCGCCACGCGTTCCTGGTGCTCCCGTATCCGGTCGGGCGTGATGATGATCTGGCCGACATCGAGACCCTCGAAAGGGATCGTGTTGAGCAGGGTCGACCTTTGCACCGCGAACTCGGGCCACATCGCTTCCGGCAGCGGGCCGTCGTAGATCTCGAGCTTCGTTTGCGGCGACCGCCGCTGCCCCTCGTCCACCCACCTCTCCAGCATCGACCAGTCGACCTCGGACAGCTTGAGCCGGCTTTCGATCTCGGTGAGCTTCGGCTCGGCGCCGAGTCGCTGGATGAAGGCGTGACCTGTGTCCTGCGTGGTGTGAAACCCGACCAGGGTGCATCCATGGTCATCCATCAGCTCGGCGATGACCTTCAGCCATTTCGTGCCGATGCCCCGGCGACGATGGTCCGGTCGCACGTACCCGGCGGCCCAGTAGAGGTGCTTGTTCGTGACGTACTCGGGGTTCGCCGGGGCGACCGTCTCGCCATTGAACCAGCTCAGCATCACCCCGTCGCGCGAGATCTCGAAGTAATGGTGGAAGTCAAACGGGTTCGGCTTCTTCATCTGAGCTTCGACCACGTCATCCGGGGTCAGCGGGTCGTCAGGCCGCAGCTCGCTGTGCTGCAACCGACGCAGCTCGTGATAGCGCGTCCAGAAATCGCGACCGGCGGCGACCGGGTCGACGGCCGTGGGTATCAGCTCCTCAACCATGGACTCCCGATAATCTCACAGGCATGTCATCGCAGCGGTTCAAGGTCGGCGTGACGATCCATCCGCAGCAGTGCACGATCCAGGAGCTGCGCGATGCGTGGCGGCGCGCCGACGAGCTCGGCGTGGACAGCATCTGGTTCTGGGACCACTTCTATCCGCTTTATGGGAACCCGAACGGCAACCACTTCGAGTGCTGGTCGTTGCTCGCGGCGGCGGCGATCGACACGCGGGCGCCGCAGATCGGTTCGATGGTCACCTGCGTCGGATACCGCAACCCCGACCTGCTGGCAAGCGTCGCTGCCACCGTGGACCAGCTGTCCGGCGCGCGGCTGGTGCTGGGGCTGGGGGCGGGCTGGTTCGAGCGCGACTACGCCGAGTACGGCTACGAGTTCGGCCAGGCGCGTGATCGCGTGAGGCTGTTCAAAGAGGCCGTGCCCCGGATCAAAAGGCGCATCGAAAAGCTCAAGCCTGGGCCGGCGGGCCCCATGCCGATACTCATCGCGGGCGCCGGCGAGCAGGTCATGCTCCGCCTGGTCGCCGAGCACGCTCAGATGTGGAACACGATCGTGTCGGCCGACCAGTTCGTGCGCAAGAACGCGGTGCTCGTGGAGTGGTGCCAGCGGGTGGGGCGTGATCCCAGGGAGATCGAGCGGACCGCGAACGTTGGAGGTCTGACCACGAAGGTCCTGGACCAGTGGCTCCAGGCCGGTCTGCAGCACTTCATCCTTCGGCTGGCACATCCGTTTGATACGAAGGAGCTCGCCAGGGTGCTGAAGGAGCGAGACGCATGAGCTACAACGCTGACGGAGCTTATTTGTGGCTGGGCCACTAACACAATCTATGGCTCCGGCATAGCATTTCGTCCACCACACCCTCTTCGCGGCGCGAGGCTCCTACCCGCTTGGTCAGGAGCCTCGTTTTTTAACTCCGCCAAATTGCGCCTCGTTGTATCCAGCGGTGCGTATCGAGTGCGAGGATGAGGCTCCGTTGGCGCCACCGAGGCGAAATCAGGCTGCTTTGACTGCGCTTACCAGCTTTGTCAGGGAGTCTTTGGCGTCGCCGAAGAACATCACCGTCTTCGGCCCGAACATCAGCTCGTTATCGATGCCGGCAAAGCCCGGTCGCATCGATCGCTTCATGAAGATGATGTTCTTGGCCTCGTCCGCGTTCAGGATCGGCATGCCGTAGATCGGGCTTCCCGGCGTGCTCCGGGCCGCCGGGTTCACCACGTCGTTTGCGCCGACGATCAGCGCGACGTCGGCGTTTTTGAAGTCGTCGTTGACCTGGTCCATCTCCTTGAGCTGTTCGTACGGCACGTTGGCCTCGGCCAGCAGCACGTTCATGTGGCCAGGCATTCGTCCGGCGACGGGATGGATCGCGTACTCGACCTCCACCCCGCGCTTTTCCAGCACGTCCGCCAGCTCCCGGGCCGCGTGCTGGGCCTGGGCCACCGCCAGACCGTAGCCCGGGACGATGATCACGCGCTGCGAGTAGGCCAGCAGCGTGCCAAGGTCCTCTGCCGACGCCGAGCGCACGCTGCGTCCGGCGGCGCCTGACGCGGCGGTCGCCGCATGCTGCACCTGGCCGAAGGCGCCGAAGAGCACGTTCGCCAGCGAACGGCCCATGGCGTCGCTCATGAGCTTGGTCAGCAGGCTTCCCGACGCGCCCACGAGCGTGCCGGCAACGATCAGCGCGAAGTTGTTGAGGGTGAAGCCGCTTGCCGCGACCGCGAGACCGGTGCACGCGTTGAGCAGCGAGATGACGACCGGCATGTCCGCCCCGCCGATCGGCAGGACAAAAGCGACGCCGAGGATCAGGGCCAGCACCATCAGGGAGATGAAAGAGAAGGGAATCGACGCGATCGCGAGCACGGCGAGGGCAAAGCCGATGATCGCCGCCGCGAGCAGCCCATTGACCACCTGCTGGCCCGGATACGTGATCGGCGTCCCGGTCATCAGCTCCTGCAGCTTGGCAAACGCGACCATGCTCCCGGCAAACGAGATCGAGCCGATCACGATGCTCAGCACGCTCGGCAAGACCAGGCTGAACGCCGGATGCACTCCGAAGTGCAGGAGCTCGGCGACCGCCACCAGCGCCGCGGCGCCGCCGCCCACGCCGTTGAAGAGCGCCACCATCTGCGGGATCGCCGTCATGTGGACCATGCGCGCGCCAAAAGTCCCGATGACGGTGCCGATGATGATTCCGATCGCCACAATCACGGCGCCGGCAGTCGTGAAGTGCAATAGAGGAACCGTCGCGCCGAGCGCGATCACCATGCCGGCGGCCGCGGTGAAGTTGCCGTTGCGGGCGCCCTTGGGCGAGCTGAGCTGCTTGAGGCCGAGGATGAAGAGCACCGCCGCCACCAGGTAGGCGATGGAGATCAAGACGGTCACGGCCGGAACCTTCGGCGAGAGATTCGGCGGCCAGGGGCCCCTCCCGTGGCTGCGCCACGGGGACCCCAGAGGTGCGGCCGAGCACCGGAGCGAGCGCGTTTGTCAATGCGTGAGCGAGGAGCGGAGGCCGCAACGACGCAGATGGGCTGCATGGGCACCGAAGATCCGCCGACGGTCTCCGGCCGGGACCGTCTGTTCATTTCTTCGTCTCGAC
>VBDS01000222.1 GCA_005889085.1 Chloroflexota bacterium
CTCGTCTACACGTACGATCCGGAAAACCCGTTCAACGAGCCGGCGGCCAAGCTCCTCCAGGCGCAGTGGCTGGACAACCTCGGGGTTACGGTGAAGCTCCAGTCGATCCCGCACAGCCGCTTCATCACGGAGCGGCTGAAGGGCACCTACGTGCTCTCACGCGATGGGTGGTCGGCCGACTACAACCACCCTCAGGACTGGTTCGACAACCTGTACGGCGCATCGGCGGGCTGCCCTGACGTGAGCTGCACGACCGGGTATGACACGAAGTCCTATGACCAGCTGCTGGCCAAGGCGGACGGCGAGCCGCTGACCGCTGCGATTGCCGACTACAAGACATTGAGCCGTCAGCTCATCGACGACGTGGTCTACATTCCGCTCTTCTACACAGTCAACGCGTTCATGTTCAAGCCGTACGTGCTAGGTGCAGGCTCGAACAACATGTTCGACTACTGGTGGAACCAGATCCAGATCACGTCGCACTGAAAACCGGATTCCGCACCGTTGTATCCAACGAGGCGTAATCGGGGCACGAATTCGGCACCGCTGGATCCAACGGCGCGTTATCTACAGCTGGCCTGGAAAGTGACACGCGGCGAATCGCCCGTTCTCCTTCATCTCGAGCGGAGGCTCGACCTCGGAGCAGATCTGCTGAGCGATCGGACAGCGCGTGTGGAAGCGGCAGGCCGACGGCGGATTGACCGGCGAGGGAATCTCACCCTTCAACAGGATCGGCTTGCGCGCCGACTCGAGGTCGGGGTCGGGCACGGGCACCGAGCTCTCGAGGACCTTCGTATAAGGATGCAGCGGCCTGTCGCGGATCGCGTTGCTGGTTCCGATCTCCACGATCTTGCCCAGGTACATGACCGCGATCCGGTCGCTGATGTGCTTGACGACCGACAGGTCGTGCGCGATGAAGAGAAAGGTCAGGTCGTACTTTGCCTGCAGATCCTCCATCAGGTTGACGATCTGCGCCTGGATCGAGACGTCGAGCGCTGACACCGGCTCGTCCGCGACTATGAACGTCGGCTCGAGGACAAGGGCGCGGGCGATGCCGATGCGCTGGCGCTGCCCGCCCGAGAACTCGTGTGGGTAGCGGTTGACGAAGTTTGGGTTGAGGCCGACGACCCGCATCACTTCCTGGACTTTTTGCTCCGCCTTGCGGCCTCGTGCGACACCAAAGTTGCGCAGCGGCTCGGAGACGATGTCGCCGACCGTCATGCGCGGGTTCAGCGATGCGTACGGGTCCTGGAAGATCATCTGGATCTCCTGCCGGGTGCGGCGCAGCTTCTCTCCGCGGACCTTCGTCAGGTCGGTGTCTTTGAAATAGACATGGCCGGACGTCGCGGGCAGCAGCCGGACGATCACCCGGCCCAACGTCGATTTGCCGCAGCCCGATTCGCCCACGAGCCCAAGCGTTTCGCCCGCCTCTATGGCGAGGCTCACACCGTCCACCGCGTGCACCACGGTGCGTCCAAACAGGCCGCCGCCGGCGGGAAAGTACTTGACCAGGTCCTCGATCCGGACCAGGGGTGCCTTCAGCGTCGGGTCGGTCGCCGGGGTCGGTGCTGCCTGCGCGCTCACGCTTTCGTTTCGGGCTCGGGCACGTTCTTCATCAGCACCCAGCACCGCGCACGCTGCATGGGATCGACCTCATCCAGCGGAGGCTCCTCGGTGAAACAGCGGTCGATCCGAAACTTGCACCGAGGGTGGAACTTGCATCCGGGCGGCATCTTGCCGAGGTCAGGCGGCAAGCCCTTGATCGAGATGAGCCTCTCCTTGGCCGTTTCGTCGATGCGAGGCATCGAGCGCAGCAACGACCACGTGTAGGGATGCTGGGGATTCTTGAAGATCGCGCGCGTGGGCCCCTCCTCGACCACCCTGCCCGCGTACATCACGATCACTCGGTTGCAGAGGCTTGCCACCAGCGCCATGTTGTGGGTGATCAAGATCACCGCCGCGCGAAGCTCGCGGCTGAGGTCACGCAGCAGCTCGATGATCGAGGCCTGGACAGTCACATCAAGGGCAGTGGTGGGCTCGTCGGCAATCAACAGCGACGGCTCGTTGGAGACCCCCATCGCGATCATGGCGCGCTGGCGCATGCCGCCCGAGAACTGATGCGGGTAGTCCCGCACGCGGTCCTTCGCCGCCGGTATGCGCACGCGCTGCAGCATGGGGACGACACGCTGCTTGGCCTGGTCACGCGTGAACCGAGCGTGGGCGGCCATCGCCTCTTCAACCTGAAATCCGACGCGGAGCACCGGGTTGAGCGAGGTCATCGGGTCCTGGAAGATCATCGCGACCTCGTTGCCACGGAACTCCCTGATCTCCTCGTCCGTCATCTCGACGACGTCCTTCTCGCCGTAGAGGATCCGTCCGCTGGTGATCTTGCCGGGCTCGGGGATCAGCCGGAGGATGGAGAGCGCCGTCATCGTCTTGCCCGAGCCAGACTCGCCCACGATGCCGACGATCTCGCCGCGGTCGATCTCGAAGTCGATTCCGTCCACCGCAGTCACCGTGCCGCCGGACGTGGCGAATTGAACCCGAAGGTCCTGCACCCGGAGTAGGGAGGCCAGGGACTAACGCCTCATCCGGGGGTCGAACGCGTCGCGCAGGCCGTCACCGACCCAGTTGAACGCCATCAGCGTCAGGGACAGGGCGATCGTCGGGGCGAGCACGATGTGCGGCGCGAAGTCCATGCCGTGGTAGCCGTCGGCCGCCATCGCGCCCCAGGACGGCGTGGGCGAGGGGAGGCCCAGGCCCAGGAAGCTGAGGAACGCCTCGAAGAGGACCGCCGCCGGGATGGCAAAGGTCGCCTGCACGATGATGGGCCCGAGCGCGTTGGGGAAGATGTGGCGGAAAACAAGCCCAAAGTCGCGCGCGCCGGACATGCGGGCGGCCTCGACGAACTCTCTTTCGCGCAACGCCAGCGATTGGCCGCGGACCAGGCGGGCCACGTCCATCCACCGCGTCAACGAGAAGGCGATGATGATGACCAGTATCCCGCGCGGGATGAGGTGCAGGGCGTCCGACAGGACGAACACCAGGATCAACGCCACCAGCAGGTCGGGGATCCCGTACCAGATGTTGATGAAGAACGAGATCACGGTGTCGACCGACCCGCGGTAGAAACCCGCGAGGAGGCCCAGCGGGATGCCGATCAGGCTCACGATGATCGCGCTCCCGACGCCCACCTGGACCGTGATCAGCGCGCCACCCATGATCCGGCTCAGGATGTCCCGGCCGGCCTGGTCGAGACCGAGAGGATGCGCCGGGCTCGGAGGCTGGTAGGTGGGGCCGACGGCTTGCAGCCAGGTCGGATACGGGGTCCATACGATCGAGATCAGCGCCGTGGCGAAGAGGACCAGGATGATTGCTCCACCGACGAGGGCCAGGCGGTTGCGGCGAATCCTGCGCCACGCGTCGGTGAGCAGGGTGGCCTGCTCGGGCATCTCATAGGTGAGCTCGACGTCCGGCTGCGCGACGGGCGCTGCTTGAGCCATCAGTAACGGATCCTCGGGTCGAGCACCGGATAGATCACGTCCACCGTCAGGTTGGCGAGCCCGACCAGCGCCGCGTAGAACGTGAACACGCCGATGACGATGTTGTAGTCCCGGGCGGTGATGCTCGTGATGAACTCCTTGCCCAGGCCTGGGATGCCGAATATGTTCTCGATGACAACCGACCCGGTGATGATGCCTGTGGTGAGCGGACCCAGGATGGTGACGACCGGGATGAGGGCGTTTCGGAGGGCGTGCCGGATGACTACGACCCGCGCCTTCAGGCCTTTCGCCCAGGCGGTCCGCACGTAGTCAGTGCGAATCGTCTCGAGCATGCTCGCTCGGGTCAGCCGCGCGACGTAGGACGCATAGGGCAGCCCGAGGGCCAGCGCAGGCACTTCGACCTGCGTCAGCGGGTTGGTAAACCCGGGACTGTAGAACACGGTGCCCTGAGTCCAGATGAAGAAGTAGTGGCCGAAGA
>VBDS01000223.1 GCA_005889085.1 Chloroflexota bacterium
GAGCGCGTCTACGGGCGCTCCGCGCCCGAGCACGCTGCCGAGATCGGCTATCACCTGTACCAGTCCGGCACCGCGGCGGATGCCTTCCGCACCGCGGCGTTTCTCGGCCAGGCGGCGAAGAACGCCCTCGAGGTCGGAGCCTTCGAAGAGGCGCTTCGCCTGGCCGACTCCACCCTGCAGCTGCTGCCCGCCGAGAGGACACGCGAGCGGGCGGAATCGCTCAGCGGCCGGGCTCAGGCCCTGTGGGGCATGGGCAGGATCGATGACGCGAAGGCGGCGTGGCGCGGCGCGATCGAGCGCTACGAGGAGCTGGGCGACGGCAAGGCGACGAGCAGCCTGCACCACCGGATCGCGCGCCTGCAGTCGCGCGGCGATGCACCTGAGACGAATGGAGCCGCTCCCACACCGCTGGCGGAGGCCGCCGAAGTCAGTTCGTGATTCGGCTCGCCGGAGGAACCGGCGCATAGGTCGAGCTGTACGCGATGCTCGGCAGCGAGCCGCTGAAGCTCACATTGTTGGCCATCACTCCCCCGACGCCCGCCGCCTCGAAGGTGTACTGCGACGTGATGGCGATGGAGGCGTGCGGGACGTAGACCAAGCCGACGAAAGCGCTGTTGCTCATCGCGCCAAGCGTGTTGGCGCAGCTGTTGGCAGGTGGTTCGTAGACGGCGATCCAGTTGTACTGATAGCCGCTGAACGTGTAGGTGTCGGCGTTGTTGCCGGTGATGAGGCATCCGCCGGCTGGAAAGTTGAGCTCGACTGCACCGGGAGTAATCGGACCGGGACACGAGATGAATGCGTTGCCCACCGACTTGCAGTTGTTCTCGTTTGCGCGGTCTCCTGCGGCCGCCGCTCCTCGTGACGGGTTCTGGTTGGGCAGGCCAGTACGGACGGGTGCCCTTTCAGGATCGGGAGGGTAGGATCCAGTCGCGCCCGGCGCCGCCGCCGCGTTGGGGGCGAACGGCGGGGCAAGCTGGTTGGCGAGTGTTATCGACTCGTTGCCGAGCGAACAGCCATTGCCGTTGACGTTCGGACACGGAAAAAGGTTGTCGTTGCTCACCGGATTGATGACGGGAATATTTGCCGCAAGCCCGAAGGGACCCGCGCATCCGTTCCCAGGCGGTGCGGCGTAGATGTTGTATGAAGTCGCGCCAGGCACGTTGCTGATGGAGATAACAACGTCGTCGAAATGGTTGTTCAGATTGACCTGATCGCACATCGAAGGCGCACTCTCTCGTGTGTAGTTGACGCCGTTGTAACTGTCGCCGCGCATCGAGGTCACAACAAAGGACCATGTGCCGAACTGGATGTCGCGCGGGCCGGTCTGCTTGGTCACCTGCAGGGCCCCCGAGCATGTGACCCCGCCCGAGCTCCAGAACTGGTCGGCCGCCCGCAACGTGTTGTTCGATGCGTCCGGCTCGTCAGGCGGCTTCAGCTCGTTGCTGACGAAGTCGCTGGCGTTGATCGCCCCGGCCAGAAAGGTGTAGACGCCTCCACTCAGGAACCAGCAGCGGTTGCTATTGAGAGAAGCAAGAGAGGAGTAGATCCCCGCCGGGACCACCACGCTGCTGCCCGAAAAGGTCACGCTCCCTCCTAGCACGCTCGGCGCCGGGTAGTTGGGATCGGGGAGGCGGTAGCCAGCGCGCGAGGCGCCTGCAATGTCTGGAAACGAGCACGGCGCTGAGGCGTCGCTCGGATAGCACGAGTTTGTCACCGAACCCGGCACCGAGGGCTGGCAGTGGGCGTAGATGTCGCCCGCCACGCGCAGCGCGCCACCAGCCACAGAGACGGACCCGTTGCTCACAAGGTCACCGATAATGTCCGCGGTCCCTGTACCGTTGATGGTGATCGCGGCGCCACCCACGCCGCCGCATCCGGCCTGATCGAGGGCCCCTACAGTCGGGGTGTACAGGAGGTTGTTCACGCCGCCGTGTGCGCCCGCGCCGATGGTCGGGTTCGAGCCGTTGGTGAGGACAAGGCCGAACTCCAGCGCGAGGGCCCGCGTCGCCGTGAGCTGGAACCTGCTGCCCTGGGGGCCCATCGTCCTGGCGACGTCGGTCAGGACGGTGCCGTCCGAGTATGTGCAGGTGACGGTCCATGGGCTTGCCCCCGGGGTCCCGTAGCCGGTGCACGAGGGGGCGGCGTAAAGGCGCAGGTTGCTGCCGAAGATGTTGGTGGCCGCTGTCTCCGCCGCGCTCCAGCTGCCGGTCTGTTGGAGCTTGTCGCCCGCAGCAAGGGACGCCGAGTCGACAGCGGCCTGCATGTCGCGCCTCAGCGCATACGCCCGCGAGCCATCGATCGCGATGGCCGCCATCCCGATGAGGAACGTGAGCATCAGCGCGATGAGCACGATGGCTTGCCCTGACTGGCGCCCGTGCACTTTTAGTACTCCGTCCGGAATATCGCGGCGGCGGTGATGACGACGTGGTTCGCCGTCGCCTGTGCCACTATCGGCGTGATCAGGACCAGGTTGAACCTGATCGTCACCTGGAGTTGCGCGTTGCCAGATGCGGGGTTGACCGCGCTGCACGACCCGTTGGCGCTGGACGAGTATTCGCCGCCAGGGGCATTCGGAAGGGGCGATGTTTCCGCAGTCGACGGCGGGCTGGGCTCGGTGATGTACAGCCACCCCGAGTTCGCCGGCGGCGTCGTCGCGGTGACTGGACCCTGCGGGCACGGTGCCGTGATCGGGGCGCCGAGCATCTGGGTGCTCACCGTAGTCAGCACGTCGGCGTTGGTCGGGAGCTGGTTCGACGCCCGCACCGCGGTGCGCGCTCCCTCGCGCGCTGCGTGGTTGATCGTGTCGTAGTAGAAGATCGCGCGCCCGATGTCGACGATGCCGAACAGGAGCAGGAGGAGCACCGGCGAAACCAGGGCGAACTCGATCAGAGCCTGTGATTGCTGACCGCCTCGCCTGCGCATCAGAAACCCTGCACCGTCATGTGCTGGTTCGCCGCCACCTGGAAGACCCCGAACTGCGACTTGACGAGCGGCGTCAGCGGACCATACGTGTAGAGGACGATCACGTTCAGGTCGAGCTGGCCCTGGTTGGTCGCTGGGTTCGTGAAGTCGAGCCCGGGCGTGTTGTTGTAGCAGATGTAGAGCCACGGCTGATTGGCTGATGGCGGATACGCCGAGGAGGCGTACGGGGGGTTGTGCAGGGTGTTTCCGTCCGACGCCGAAGGGCATGTGGTGCCGCTCGGGTTCTTGAGGACTGAAGCCGGCAGCGAGATGGAAGCGAGCTCGGCGTCGACCGCGGCCTGGATCTGGGCGTCGTCCAGGTACGGATGCGACTGCCTGGGGGCATCGAACCAGGCGCCGTGGCGCGCCCCCTCGCGCGCCGCGTTCGATAGGGCCTCAGAAACGTAGATCGAACGCCCGATGTCGACCAGGCCCCCGACCAGCAGCAGAAGTACCACCGAAGACACCGCGAACTCGACGAGCGACTGTCCGCGCTGCTCCAAAAGTGGCCTTTTGAGTATCACGTAAGGGGGGCTCGGCACCGGGATATCTTGCCTATGATTGGTCGGCCTTGCGGACCCTTAGCACAATTACTTCGCGCCGCCCGTTCACACTCCTCGGCGTCCTCCTGGCTGTCCTGGTGATCGTCGCTTTCGTCCTCGTAGCTCTCAACGCCAGCCAGGCCGGCGCGAGTCCCCAGCAGACGGTGGTCGTGGCGAGCAGGGATCTCCAGCCGCGGATACCCATCTCAGCCGATTCCCTTGCGACCAAGAGCATCCCGGTCCCCGGGACCTACCCGAAGGTCTACTTCACCCGCATCGAGGACGTCCAGGGCATGGTCCCGCTGGTTGCGATCCCGTCCGGCCAGGCGGTCGTCTCCAACGACGTGGCGAAGCCGAACAACGCGCTTGGCTCGCAGTCCGAGTACCTGCCCATCCCGCAGGGTTACGTGGCGCTTACGCTTCCGACCAGCGAGCAGCAGGGCGTCGCCGATTACATCCAGCCAGGTGATTACATGTCGGTCATCGCGACCGTCTCGACCGCGGGGAAGGTCGCTGTGAAGACGATCTTCAC
>VBDS01000171.1 GCA_005889085.1 Chloroflexota bacterium
GTCGGCCCATCCGGCTCCGGCAAGACCAC
This sequence comes from Chloroflexota bacterium, assembly GCA_005889085.1. Taxonomy (GTDB): domain Bacteria; phylum Chloroflexota; class Dormibacteria; order Dormibacterales; family Dormibacteraceae; genus 40CM-4-65-16. The sequence continues at coordinate 30 of VBDS01000171.1, forward strand.
CCTCCTCAACTGCCTTTCCGGCCTCGACGCGTTCGACGGCGGCCAGGTCGTGGTCGACGGCCAGGACCTCTCCACCATGTCCGATCGCACCCGCACCGCTTACCGCCGCGACCACATGGGCTTTGTCTTCCAGGCCTTCAACCTGCTGCCCGTGCTCTCCGCGGTCGAGAACGTGGAGATCCCGCTCCTGCTCCAGAACGTCAGCTCGCGCGACTCCCGCCGGCGTGCGCTGGAGATGCTGGAGACATTGGGGCTAGCGCATCGGGCCAACCACCGCCCAGATCAGTTGTCGGGCGGGGAGCAGCAGCGCGTCGCAGTGGCGAGAGCGCTAGTTCACAAGCCGGCGGTGGTCTGGGCCGACGAACCGACCGGCAACCTCGACACCGAGGTGACGCTCGTGATCGTCGAGCTGCTGGTGCGCATGAACAGGGACGGCCAGACCGTAGTCCTGGTCACCCACAACCCGCAGGTGGCCGAGCGCGCCCGGCGAACGCTGCGCATGCGCGACGGCCGCATCGAAGCGACCAGTGGAGAACGCGTGGGAGCGGTCCGGTGAACCTGACGTTGGTTGTGGTCGGCGTCTTTCTTGTGACTTACGCGGCGCTGTTGGTGATCGCCCTGCGCCGGCCCCTGTTGGCCCGGCTGGCGCTGCGAGAGGCGCTGCGGCGGCCGGGCCAGTCCGCCATCGTGGTGTTGGGCCTGATGGTCGGAACCGTCGCCATCTTTGCGATGCAGGTTCTCGGTGACTCGTTCTACGAGTCCCAGACGCGGGGCGCCTTCCTGGCCTGGGGTCGAGTCGACCTTGTCGCCGCCGACGGAGGCCGCTTTTTCGACCCCCGTGTGGCAACTGCACTCGCTGCTGATCCTCGCGTGAGCGCGTCCCTGGCCGGGGTGCAGGCCGGTGTCGAGCTGCCCAGCTCGGTGGTCGACCTCGATCGCGGCAACGCCAAGCCCCTGGTCATGTTGGTGGGATTCGACCCGGCCACCCAGCGTCCCTTCGGCAGCTATCAGCTCACCGACGGAAGGACGACGCTGGGACAGGACCTTGGCCCGGACGGCGTCCTGATATCAGCCTCGCTGGCCTACGCCCTCGACGCCCATCCCGGTGATCGCCTCCATGTCTCCATCGGTCCCCGGCAGGCTGTGGAGCTCCGCGTCGCGGGCATCGCCCAGGCTCAGGGCCCGGGGATCTACACGCTCCGGCCGGCGCTATTTTCGCCGCTGGCCAACCTGCGGCCGATGCTCGGAGACCAGGGCATCAACGTCATCCGGCTTACGGCTCCCGGCGAAGGCCGGGCCGAGCTTGACCGGGCCCACGACCTGGCACCGCAGGTGAGGGCGACTCTGCAGGCCCTTCCCGGTGGGCCTGGCCTGAAAATCCTCGAATCGAAACGCCAGGATTTCGACGCCCAGGTCAAGCAGGTCGATGGAACCCGTGGCCTCTACACCGCGCTCAGCCTGTTCGTCGCCCTCGCCGGCGCAGCCCTGGTGGTAAATCTCGGCCTCGCCCTGGCTGAAGAGAGGCGGCCACGACACGCCGTGCTCCGAGCGCTCGGGCTCGGCCGGGCCGCCATGGTCGCCCTGTCGGTGCTGGAGGGAGCTGTCTACAGCCTGGCCGCCGCCGCGTTGGCGCTTGTTCCCGGCGCCCTCTTCGGCCTTGCCCTCGTCGCGCTGTTGTATGGGCGAGTCAACAGTGTGGCTGTGGAGAACCGCGCGGCGCCGGTGCAGTACGCCGTTACGCCCGGCGCGATGGCCCTATCAGTGGCAATCGGCGCCCTGATCGTGCTGGCGACGCTTTTCGCCACATCGGTCCGCAGCTCCAGGATGCAGATTTCTTCGGCCATCAAGAACCTGCCCGAACCATCGCTGCAGCGGAAACAATCGGTCTGGAGGACCGCGCTCCTGGCCGGCCTCGGCCTGGGCTCGCTCGTCGCCGTGGTCATCGGCATTCTGCCGATCCGGCTCGCGGGCGGTGTCGGCCTGGTGATCCTGGCGGCTGCCCTGGTCGGCGGCAGGATCTCAGACCGCTCGAGAGCCACCATGGCGGGAGCTGCCATCACTGCGTGGGTGGTGGTCAACCTGGCCACCGTCGAGAACATCGCAGCGCCGGAATCAGGCCCCGCGAATGTGGTGGGCATGATCTTCGCAGTGTTCGGGCTCAGCGTGGTCGTGGCCTCCAACCTGCGTGTTCTCGAGCTCCCTCTGGGCTGGCTGCAAGGCGCGGCCCGGGCGACGCTGAGACCGTCCCTCGCCTACCTGGCTCGACGGCCTCTCAGGGCCGGCCTGGGCACCGGCGCGTTTGCCCTCATCCTGGTCCTGATGACCATGACCGCGGTCATCATCCCGACCTTCAACGGCCAGTTCCGCACTGCTCAGAATGAGTACGACATCCGCGTCAACGCGCCGACGAACCCTGCGGTGTCCCTTCCCGATTCCGTGCGTCCCCAGATCGCGCGCGAGGTTACGATGCAGACCAGGCCCTACCGCGGGGAGGTGAGCGATAGCACCGGGATCACGCTGCAGGACCAGTACCTGCCTCTCTATTCGCTGAGCCGTGCCCAGCTGGCGGCCGGGCCTTTCGAGCTTGCCGGCCGGGACAGCCGTTACAAGAGCGACGCCGAGGTCTGGCAGGCTCTCGCGGACGACCCGCACCTGGTGGTCTCACCCAGCTACACCGTCGCCGGCGAGACGCTCACACTGGCAGGACCAGAAGGACCAGTGAAGTTCCGGCTGGTGGGAGTTCTGAGGAATGTCGGGCTCTGGGGCCTGGCCGGGTCCGAGGCCGCGATGGCGCCCTTCACCACTCTGCCGGTCGGCACGACGATCCTGGCCAAGACGGCTGCCGGCGCCGACGCAAGGTCAACCGCCCGACAGATTCAGACGGCAGTCTTCAGCCAGGGCGCGGAGGCGACGACCGTCAAGGAGATGCTCGACTCCGCCTTGAGCGCCGGCCAGGCCTTCACGGACATGGTCCGGCTCGTGATGGGGATCGGACTCCTGGTCGGGATCCTCAGCCTGGGCATCCTCGGGTTGAGAGCGGTCATCGAGCGCCGCCGCTCGATCGGGATGCTGCGGGCTCTCGGCTACCGCCCGGGCCAGGTCCTGGCCGGGATGGTCACTGAGGCGATGATCACGGCCACCTGCGGTGCACTTGTCGGGATCGGGGTCGGAGTGCCCATCAGTGCTGTCCTGGCGAACGGTTATCTTCCAGGGGCGCGCCTCGAGGTCGATGTTGCGACGCTGGCGCTGATCGTCGGAGTCCTCTATCTGGCCGTGCTGGCGGTCACCATCGTGCCGGCCTTACAGGCCGCCCGATTGCCCGCTGTCGAAGCTTTGCGCCTGGAGGACTGAGCAGAAGAGCCTGACGTGCCTGACCTCAGCCGGCTCGCCAGCCCGACCCTTCTCCTGGCCGTGCTCGTGGCGGCGATCCTGGTGATCGCTCTCGCCGCCTCGGCTGCCTCGGCCCTGACGCGCCGGCGCAGAGAGACGAAAAGCCTTTCCGCCATCGACTTCGTGCGCACCTCATTCGCCAGCCAGCTCGCTCGCGGCGTGCCGATGGAAGAGCTCCTGCTCCA
>VBDS01000172.1 GCA_005889085.1 Chloroflexota bacterium
CCTGCGTGCAGAGAACAGGCGCCGGCCTCGCGTTGGTCGGCGCCGAGCGCCGTATGGCCATATGGCTTGCAATCTATGCGGTAGCGCTTTTCGCTCTTGTTCTCGTCGTCATCGGAGATGTCCCGTACGCCCTCTTCCTGATCGTGGTCACGGAGGTCATCTTTCTCACGTTGCGGCCCCAGCCAAAGTTCGGCGGGTCGACGTACAGGCCCCCTGCGCCGGCGCAATGGCAACCCGCCATCACCACGTTGAGATGGGTGGGGATCATCAACAGCGTCTGGGTTATCGGCACCACCGCCCTGGTCCTCACTATCGGGACCCTGATCATGCTGGTGGTCGTCATCATCGCGGGATGGCACCACGCGTTTGGCGTGGCGAATTTAGTCGTGCTCGTGCTATTCGGAGCCTGGTTGTCGACGAGACCGTTGTGGATCGCGCCGCTCAGGAGAGTTCTGAAAGTGGGGGCGTCCAAAAAGCTTGCGCCATACATGGCCACCCTCGATGTTGGCGCTGACGGCGTCGACTTCGACCTGCGGCCTGCGATCATCGGCCCGGCGCCGCCGCGGAGCTTTCGATTCTCCGTGGGCTTTGCTGAGCTCGACGAAGTCCGCATGATGGACGGGCTCACCGCCCAGGGCTACCTGGCATCGATGGCGCAGTACGACCCTTCATTCAGGGTCAGGATGGAGTGGGAGCTGGTCCACTTCCTTACAGACCAGAAATTCAGGCCATCCCTCCTTCCGCCTTTGATGGGGATCGGCATGCAGCTGTTGCTGCGCAGCTCGACGCTGTTCTACATGGTCGGTAACGCCGACCAGTTCGGCCCGGCGGCGGTGGCCGCTTTCGAGGCCTGGCGGGCCGCGCATCCCGCGCTGCCAACGCCGACGGGCTGAGAGGGAGCGGCTGCACCTCCACGGCCGGCGCTCGCGCACCCTATCGGTACGCGGGCGTCGTTGTGTAGACGTTGGTGTAGTGATCCGCCGGAAAGGGGTCTCAAATCTGGATGGAATCGGTGCGAGTCCCGGAAGAATCCAACTGAAATCGATCGTTTTCGATAGTTCTGGACGAGAGTTCGCAGAGTTCGGGACTTTGAGGCCCCGGGTTCAAATCCCGGGCCCCCGACTTTTCAGACCAGACTTTCTTTATTTGAACTCGCCGGAGGTCCCATCTGCCAATAAGGCCTTGCACGTACATCTGGGCTGGGTCTTGCTCAGTCCAGTCCCTTGCCGGGGACTGAGCGTTCTTCGACCTTGGCTTCGAGCAAGCGCTTCAGGTCGCTGAGGTTCGCCTCCACTTCGCGACTGAGGCTCGCCGCCATCAGCGGCTGCGCGAGGCGGATCAGTCCCGAAGGCCGCATCTCGATACGAGAGGTGAGCCTGGCTCGGTCCGAGCCCGCCGTTTCGACGACGTACCACCCCTGCGCCGCCACCGAGCCCGAGGTTACCTTGAAGGAGACCAGCCTATTGGGCTCGTACTGCGTGAACTCGTTGCTGGCCTCCATCCGACGCCCCATGAACATGCGTATGAGGGTGTGTCGGGTGCCGACACCAATCGGGCCCTCGGTCGCTCGGCGAACTTCGAGCAGCCCGCGTTGCCAGAGCGGAGCATTCGTGTGGTCGCTCACGTACTCGAATAGGTCCTCCTGGCGACGGTCAATGACGATGCTCTTCTCTACCGTGATCATCGCAACCCTCTCTGAGGCCCCATGCAATCCACTGGTGTCCATCACTAGAGGCCATAACTAGTGACGGACTCTGATAGTCTGGCAGCGGCGATGTCTGCTGTCAAGAGATTGGCGCCTGCCAAGCTGTCCCGCCGCGAACGGGCGAAAGCGACGCAATGGCGGATCGTCAAAGCTGCCTACACGCTCTTCTGCGCGCGGGGATACGCCGGCACCACGATGGCTCAGATCGCCGAGGCCGCGGGCGTGGCGGTCCAGACGGTCTATTTCACGTTCCACACGAAGTCGGCGTTGCTGAGTCGCGCCTACGACTTCGCAGTCATGGGCGAGGATGAGCCGCTCGCCCCCGACAAGCAACCCTGGTTTGGCGCGCTGACAGCAGAGCCAAACCTTGCCCAGGCGGCGCGCCACGTGGTGACAGGTGCGGGCGAAATCACCCGGAGGGTAACGCCGCTGTACCTCGTTGCGCGCGTGGCGGCAGACGGCGATCCGGACACGGCCAAGGTCATCGTCTTCCACGAGCGCTGGCGTGCAGAGGGCTACAGAGCGGTGCTGAAGCTCCTGGTAACGAAGGCGAGGCTTCGTCCGGGGCTCAGCTTCGAGCGCGCCACGGACTTGCTGCTGCTGTTCGTCGGCCCGGACGTCTACCAGGTCCTCGTCGGTGGCGACGGCTGGTCGCACGAGGAGTGGGTTGACTGGACAGTCTCGACTGTGGTGGAGCAGATCTTTGGCCGCGCCGTCTCCTGACCCGGCCCCCGCTGACAGACCCCCCTCCCAACTTCTCCCAGTGATCGCGCGCGATTTCAGCCGCCACGTTGCGCATCGCGCAACTAAGCCTCGAGTCGATGGTCCTCTTAGCAGTCCGAGCACGGCGCTGCCGAATTCAACTCGAGAGTTCAAATAGTGTCCCGTCCCCCCGACCAACTCTCCTTATTTGAACTGACTAACTGGGCCAGGTGGCCGGGTCAAGGGCAACGGCGTCTACGCCGGATTTCGAGTGCCCACGATTCGGTCGCGCGCCGGCATGAAGTCCGGCACCACTCTTGCTTTGAGGCCGGCGTTTTCGACGGCCGACACATACTCCTCGGTTGGCGTCAGCGCGAGACGGTGGCTCTCGACGAAATACTCAATACCGGGTCCATCACGTACGAGATGATGCATGTCGAGTTCGGTGACATTGCCAACTCGGCGGCTAACAGTTAACCGGACAACCGTCATCTGGTGATCACTCGCAATGTCCGGGTCGCCCCGATAATCGTCGCTCCACTTGTCGGGCCGAATCCAACCATCGATGACAAGTACTCCGCCCGGACCGACATGTGCCGCGAGGCGCTCGACCGTTGACGTGAGTTCGGAACGATCCGTGATATATCCGATGCTGCTGAAGAGGCAGATGACCGCATCGAATCGGCGTCCAAGGTCCAGCTTCCGCATGTCAGCAAGATGGAGAGGCACGCCTGGCAATCTTCTGCCCGCCACGTCAAGCATCGCCGGGCTAACATCCGCACCTTCCACTGAATACGACTGCCGGAGGTGGGTCAGATGGGCTCCTGTGCCGCAGGCAACGTCGAGCAGTGTCCGAGCGGCCGGGCAAGCCTGAGTGATGATCTGATTGAGTTCCGCGGCCTCTGTGACGTAATCCTTGATTCCGGTCCCGGTGTAAAGCAGGTCGTAGATCCGTGCGCTCTTGTCGTACACGGGTCCGAGCATAGTGGCGAAAGGCTAGGGGCTGTTCAGCTGGTGCGCCGTGACATCCGAGTGTCGCCTCATGACTCGAGTCGGTGAACCTTGAGGAGTTCGAGCACGCCACTTACGAGTGCGGCCCCGAGTTCAAATAGTGTCCCGGCTCCCGACCCGATTTGTATTGGAAATCCTTAATTTCTGGCCAGATCCGAAAGGCGCCGTGTCACCGCCGTGGCACAGATTCCCGGAGAACTTCGCAAATCTGGTTGCGAGGTTGTCGCGCTCGTCGGCCAATCAGAACTCAGGCGGCAGCGATTTGGTGGGCGCAAACAGTTGCATATCGGTTGACGCAACGGTCAGGATCGTGCGTCACCCCGTTGCGAAAACCACAGGCCCGCATGCCTGAGGACGCAAGAACCAGAGCTGCGATGATCGATCGATGACCAAGCCCGTCCGAATCTATCTCATCCACCAGTATTCGCGCGACATAGCGGTTCCCAGCGGTTCGATCCTGATGTCGACAGGCTGCTACCTGGTTCAAACCGATGACGGACGCAACATCTTGATCGACTCAGGAATGCCCGTGGATGCGGATGGCTCGGATCCCCCGACCGAAAAGTCGGCCGGTAT
>VBDS01000086.1 GCA_005889085.1 Chloroflexota bacterium
TGAGGCGGACTTCGAGCGCCTGTATCAGGCCTCGTACGGAAAGATTCTCGGCACGTTGACCGCAATGCTGGGCGACCGCGCCGCGGCCGAAGATTGCGCCCAGGACGCGTTCGAGCGCGCTTACAAAAAGTGGGCTACCTGGCAGCCGATTGCGCCAGCCGAAGCATGGGTGCACCGGATCGCGATCAATGCTGCCGTGTCGTACCAGCGCAAGATGCGCTTGCGAGAGGTCGGCGAGGTGATTCGCCGCCTGGGCCGCCCGGGTCTCGCGCCAGACCCGCAGGAGCTGGTGGAGCATCGCGACCTGGCGACGGCGCTCGCGAAGCTTCCGCCGAAGCAGGCGGCGGCGATCGTCCTCCGCCACTACCACGGGTACACCAACCGTGCGATCGCGCAGGCGCTGGGAATTCCTGAGCGGACAGTGGCCTCGAGGCTCGCGGTCGCGAAAGAGCGGCTGCGTGTGATGCTGAAGCATTCGTACGGCCCGCAGGCAGGGCTCGAGGAGACCGCTGAGAGGAGCGGCGGCTTCGCGGTAGCCGAGTAAACACAAAACACCACGCGGGCTGGTGCTGAGTTCGCTGGCCCGCTTTTCGTCTCTCTCTTATGCGTACCGGATCAGGCGACCTGCTGTCGGCGCCCCGGACGGACAACCCGCGTCAGGCGAATAAACCCTCGACGCACTCGACCCCACAGCCCTGCACGCGTAGACCGTGGCTCGGCGCGCCGCTCGTAACGCGGCGCGTTGGTGTCGGCGCACATCTGACAGCCACATCCATGACCGGTATCGGGAAGCCGCTTGCCGAGCTTGTCGAACCTCGCGTGCAAAAAATACCTAGCAGTGGGTGCCCGGCAGGTAGTACGCCGGCTGGCCGTGGCAGCTCTGGTTGATCAGACCCGCCGGCTCCGAATACCACTCGTCCCCTATGCCCATGGAATCGAGTGCCTGCTGCATGAACGGATGCCACATCGGTGCGGCGATGAAGTAGCTGTCTGAGTTCTTGGTCATCTTCATGTTCCAGTTGGCATTGCCGCCCCAAACGGCCACCACCAGGTGCGGGGTGTAGCCGACGGTCCAGGCGTCCGCGAACGAGTCCGACGTTCCCGTCTTCACGCCGACGTGGCGCCCGGGCAGAGTGAGCAGCGAATTGCGGCCGAAGATCATGGCCCGGTTGTTGTCGTTGGACATGATCTGCTCCATGATGAAAGCCACTCGCGGATCGAGGACGACCTTGCCGGGTGAGGTCGTGTGGACGAAAAGAAGTTGGTCGGCCCTGGTGATCAGCGTGACGGCGTACGGCTCGCGCAGGATGCCCTGCGTCGCAAGCACTGAAGCCCCCGTCGCCATCTGCAGCGGCGTCTCGCCGTAACCGCCCAGGGTCAACGACGGCCCGTAACTGTTGAGCGGGTCATCGTTCGTGTAGATCCCAAATCCGTTCTGGTCGGTGCCGTGGAGCGTATAGGGCGGAGCGCCCATCGTGCGCGCCATCTGGACCACCGTCGAGACGCCGATCCCTAGCTCGACCTTGACCGCGGGGATGTTGAGGGAGTTGCCCATGCACGCCTGCAGCTGACACGTACCGTGAGTGCGGCCGTCATAGTTCACCGGTGAGTACACCTCGCCCGACATCGGGTCGCGATATGTGAAGCGGCTGTCGACGACCGGTGTCGTCATCGTGTATTTGCCGCTTTGGATCGCCGCGGTGTAGGTGTAGATCTTCATCGAGGACCCGGGGTTGCGCGGCGGCCACACGGCCAGGTTGTACTGACCTCCGTACGCATTGGGAGTCGCCGAGCCGATCATGGTGACAATGGCGCCCGTTGTCGGATCGAGCGCCACGAGGGCACCCTGCGTCACGTTGCGGTAGCGCAGTGAGTCGATGACACCGCTCACAACGCTCTGGCCGAGCAGCTGCAGCCCGATGTTGAGGGTCGTCACCACCCGCATTCCACCGCTGTACGTCATCGCCTTGCCGAACTGCGCGATCAGCTGCGAGGTGACGTAGCTGACGAAGGCCGGCGCCACGATCTCGTTCGTCGGCCTGAACAGGTGTGTAGGCGGTGACAGGTCTTCGGCGAACGCCTTCGCAGCATCGGCAGCCGTGACCTTGCCGTCGCGGATCATCGCGTCGAGCACAGTTCTCTGGCGGTTCTTGGCCGAGGTCCAGTTGACGAGTGGGTTGTAGAGCGTTGGACCGCGGATGATGCCGGCGAGCATCGAAGCTTGCGCCAGGTCGAGGTCTTTCGTCTGCTTGTGGAAGTAGATCTTCGACGCGGCGGCGCTGCCCCAGGCGGTGTTTGCGAAGAAGACGCTGTTCAGATACCACTCGAGAATCTGCGGCTTGGTGTAGCGTCGCTCGATCTCGAAGGAGAGCAGCGCCTCGCGCATCTTGCGGTCGATCGAGGTCTGGTTGCCTACCAGCCGCAGCTTGACGAGCTGCTGCGTGATTGTCGACGCGCCCTCGACCGTTGCGCCGGCCTGCCAGTTGACCATCGACGCGCGGACTATGCCTTGCGGGTCGATGCCCGGTTCGTTGTAGAAGTTGCGGTCCTCGATCGAGATCACCGCCTCCGGAAGCAACGTGCCCATATCGGACAGCGATTCGTAGTAATTCTGGTAGCCGGGCGGGTGAAGGTCGGCGAGCAGGGTCTTGTTGTCGGCCGCGTAGATCAGCGTGTCCTCGGGCACGGATGACGTCACCTGGCTTGGGTCGGGCAGCTTATCCGCGAACGCGACGTAGCCGGGTGAGGTGATGATCAGGCTCGGCACTGCAACCACGAGCAGGACGATGAGACGGACGAGCCAACCCGCTGGCCGCGCGACCCTCCCCTTGGTCAGAATCTGCGGCGCGCTCGCGCGCCGCCGCATGCCGTTCGGCCTACGAGGCCAGACGATCTGATCGTTGCGGTTCAGCGTCATCCTCTTCCCCCGGTGAAAGCGTCAGTCCGTCCCCCAATGGCCCGTACCAGCCGAGCGACTGCGCGCCCAACAGCGCCTCGATGTCGATGACGTGGCCGGCTCGCATGGCGACCGGCGTCAGGCCGCGCTTGGCGGCGCGCGCGGGACCTCGGACGGCGCCGCTCGCTTTCACCGCGACGGCGCTCACGGCAGGCTCCCCCGCTGCCAAGTACCAGGCTCGCGCCGCGTAATGCAGGTGGGCGGTCGCCTCTCGCAGCGACTCCAGGCGAGCCCGTGACTCGGTGCGGCCTGTGGCGGCGGCGTGCGCGAGCCGGCGCGCCTCGCGCGGTACCACGACGTCGCGGACCCAGATCGAAAGGTCGACCATCTTCGCCAGGACGGCAGTCGCGGCGACGGCGCTCGCGGCGGCCACCCGGCGATTGAAGTCAGCCAGCGTTTCGGCACCAGTTGAGTCCGAACCCTGTGTCCCAGAACCCAGCGCGAGCTGACGCCGGGACGGCGCTGCCGCCTCCACCACGGGCAGCTCCATCCATTCGCCCAGTCGGACGCGCGGCTGCCACGGCCTCGCGTTGCGCAGCGAGCTGAGGAAGATCAAGGCGAAGATGTCAGCGCCGGCAATCAGGACCATCCAGCTGGCGATGGCGAACCGATGGTCCAAGATCCAGGCGCCGAATCCACCCATGATGAGCGAGACCATCGTGTTGATGATCTGGTCGGCGCCCCAAGCGGCCGACGTGCTCAGCTCGCGCGCGTTTGGATCGGTGATGCTCAACACGCCAAGCAGGCAGGACGTCCCCAGAGCGATCCACAGGAGGACCTCGATGGGCCTCGCGATTGCTCTCCTTACCGGGGGCACGAAAGTTGCCGCCACCATGCCGGTGAACAGGGCGATCGAGAACTGGAGAAGGAGCGGCACTTCCACGCCTAAGAGAACGCGCCCCCGGGCATGAGTATTGGTCGGCGGGGGCGTCCCCTCGCGTCCTTAACGAGGCGGCATGAGGGGCGGTCGTTGTCATTGAAATCGCCGGGACATGTTCACATCTGCTCTCCGGCGCGTTGTCTGGATGGCGTGGACGCTGACCCGCTCGGTGTCCACGCCCTCGTCTGGGGTCATAACGATGGCAGTGCTCCTGATCATCTTGCTGGCAACGATCGGGCTCTCCGTGAGGGCCGGCCTATATGGACGGCGATGGAAAATCGCCGACTCGAACACCAGCGAAGACTCCTGGTTGATCGACGCCTGCGCGCGGACTTTCGTCCTGGTCCTGCTCTCCTTGCTCGGCCTGCTGGCCCTGGGCCTGATGTACGGCAACGTCCTGGGCGCCGCACACGCCAGCTCGTAGCCTTGCAGAGGCGGTAACGCCGCCCGACCCAACGTTCTAATCATCAAGAAGCAGCCCACTGCCCCGGGCTGCTTCGTGTGTTGCCTGTCCATTCCCCACCGACCCCGATGAAGACCTGATGTCGCGTCTGAGCCACGAGCTCGACGGACTGGCCTTGGACCTCGCGTGGAGCCAGTGGACCGAGCTTGGAGTGGATTCCATCGTCAGGCGCCATGAATGGCGCGCGATCGACCTCGAGCCACTGATCATCTTCACGGCCTCGCGCGGCTCAGACAGCCGTCTGCGGGCAGCATCGATCGAGTGGTGCATCGACAACGTGCCGCTGGCCTCGGTCTTCCGGCTTCGTAACTTCGCCAGGGAGGCCAGCCCGAAGACGCGGGCGGCCTTCGGCCGTTACGCGGCCACAGTCAAGACCTACGCCGGCGTGTCATGGCCGGCCTCGGGTGATCCATACGCGCTCGCCCATCGGTTGCGGCCGGGGCGGCCACCAGACCTCCGACGTCCTGCCCTGATCCAGCTGAGGTTGCGCGCCCTGGTCGGCGTTTCGGCCCGGGCCGAGATCCTGAAGCTGATGCTGGCGAGCCCCGAGCGGCCGCTGCCCAAATCAGCCCTCGCCGGCCCCGCCGGATACAGCAAAGGCAGGGTTGCCCAGGCGCTCGAACTGCTGACGGCCGCCGGCTTCGTCGCCGTTCACGCCTCGGCGAACCGTCCTCTGTACCGCCTCGCTAGACCAGCCGACCTGGCGCGAAGCCTGGAATGGCTCCCGGCCGCTTACCCGGACTGGTGGCCAATCTTCAAGGTCGCCGAGACGCTGATCGAATACGCCCATTCAACCTCCGGGCCGCCGTCGGCCCGCGTGGACCGTGCCCAGGCGGCGCTTTCCCACATCGAACCCGAGCTTCGGCGCCTCGGCATCCCCGGGCCACGTGCTCTCGAGCCACGCTCTGTGGCGGCCTTCGAGCACTGGGCAGTTGAATTCCTCGAGCGTCAGGTCGAGGGACGGGAAGGCACGCGGTCGAGCCCTGCCGTCTACCGGCTCCGAAGACTGGCGTCGGGGGCGTGGGAGGCTTTTGCCGCAACCACTGGCAGCGAAGCGCGGGCCCTGACCGCAGAACTCGCTAACAGCGCCGATCGGGTCGCGCAGGCGATGTTCGCCGACGCCGTGGTCGCCAGCACTGAGGTGGCCGTCGACGACGCCGCCATCCAGGTCGTCAGCCGCGAGTTCGCCTACGAGGTGCTGCGCCCGCTGGGGGCTGGTCAAGAGACGACCTATACGGCAGAATTCGTGCGCCGTTGGTTCGAGAATCGGCGGCGGAAGTACGGCGCGACTGCCTGAGCGTGGGCAAGTCTGTGTAAAACCGCGGGTTTTCACGCTGATTCAGCCCAATTGACAACGCTTCAGGGTAATTAACCCCCGCGCCGTGAGTGCACGGGCACCCCGACCGTAGGTTGCCCCCGACACATCGCGCCACCTTTCCACGGGTGCGCGCCAAACGGGGGTTTCGGTGCACCTTCCTCGCAAGCTCAGTTTTCGAGCGCGGCTCCAGGCCGTGGTCGCTATGGCGTTCGTCGTGTTCTCGAACCACGGCACCCTCGTCGCGCTCGCGGCAGCGCCGTCGGCCACGGTCTTCAGCGTGCCGGCAGGGCAGGCTTCCAGGCTTGCTTGCGACTCGGCCGTTGGATGCACGCAGCCGGACCGACCGGCTTCGGAGCTCAGCCTTCCCGCCGGCCTGACCCAGTGCCCGGACTCGGGTCTTTACGCGGCCTGTGCAAGCAACGTGCCCGCGGGCGCGAGTGCCGGCGACCCATCTGTCCCCGAAAGTCAGGCACCGTGCCCGGACGTCGCAGGCAAGGCCCTGCTCGCAACGCCCGCCGCCTGTTCGGACGCGTTGCTGGCCAACGGAAGCCAGGGCACCGCAAGCAGCTCTCCCTCGCCGATCTCGCCCAGCGTGCCGGTCTCATCACTCGGCACGCGATGGGCCAGCGAAAAGCTCGACCTGAAGGTCGACGCAAGCAGCCTGCGATCCGGCGACAAGGCCCTCCTGACCGCGACGGCAACTGTAAGCGTGACCTCGACCAACGCCGCGATTGAAATTTTCGACCAGACGTCGGGCACCCTGGTCGGCGCTTGCGCGCAGCAAAGCCAGTGCGTCGTCGCTTACACGTCGCAGGCCGGGCTTCACACCTTCAGGGCGTTCATCACCCAGCCGACTACCAGGATCCCCGCCGCCCAAGACGTGCCCGTGGCATCCAACAGCGTCTACGTGAGCTGGCTCGGCGTCACGCTCGCTTCCGACAGCCCGGCTGTCGGCGCCGGCCATCCGATCACGTTCACCGCCAGGTCGACCATCGATATCGCCAGCTCCGGGCACGTTCTCCAGATCTATGACGACACTGCCAAAAAGATGCTCACCTACTGCACCCGTGGCACCACATGCAGCACCTCGTACGAGATGACTAACGGCGCCTCACATTCGATTGTCGCCTACCTTTCCGGAACTCCCGACGCTCGGTCCGCTCTAGTTCGCGCCACGTGGCTGTCCCTGGCCCTGAACGCGAGCACCGTGGGCGCCGCCGGCGAGACCTACTTGAAGGCGACGACCAACACGGACCTCTCGACGACGCCCTGGAGCGTCGCCATATACGACGCACACGGCAGCCAGGTTGCGATGTGCAAGACGGGTTACATCTGCACTGGCAGCAGCAACGTCGCTAACGCGCCATTTACGGCGGCGGTCGGATTAGCGGAGGAGCCCAATCTTGCCGGTCAGCTGGGCTCGGTGGTCGACTCGGCCAATACATCAGTCCCGCTCACCAACATCCAGCTTCGCTCGAGCGCAGTCGAGCCCGCGCGAATCATTTGGGGCGTCGACTCGTGCAAGGCGATGACGGCTGATGTCGGCGGGGAACACAACCTTTATGCCAACACCTCGGGGCATCTGGGAGCGCCGGACTTTTGGGGCCGGTACCTGACCGACACAATCTGCCCAGGCATCAGCTCAGCTGAGGTCGCGATGGCGCACGGGCTCGCGATGGGCATCCTGCCCATCTACAACGACTACGACTGCTCCGCCGTCGCCGGCTATGACACCGGCCACTCGTACGGGGTCGCGGCCACCGATGCGGCAGCCGGTCTCGGGATCCCGGCCGGCCGGGCGGTCGCGGTAGACATCGAACCGCCCGGCCCCGCGTGCCCGGGAGCGGGCAGCGTGGACTCCAGCTTTATCCAGGGGTGGTACGACGCGGTGACCGGCGCCCACTATGCACCCGCGTATTACGGCAACGGTACGGACGGGAGCGAATTTGCGACCGCCTGGTGCGCCGCGGTCAGCCCTGATGGTGGCCGCCCTGAGATCGCTGCGCAATCGTTCCTGTGGTCATTCGAGCCCTCGTTCATCAATGCGGGGGCCAAGGGCAGCTCGCCGGGCTTCGCAGCCTATAGCCCGGGCTGCGCCGGTAACACGGTCGCCTGGCAGTACCTGATCGATACCGGACCAACCCAGGACGTGGACCTCGACGAGTTCCTCACGAGCATGCCTCTCTGGTACCCCTGATCCAACGCATAGACACCTCCCCCCGAGACGCCCGGGTGCCGATGTGGCCCCGGGCGTTTCCCTACATAGCCCACGTTCATCTCTGTTAACCGAAAACCAAGAGGAGGAAGCATGGAACGCAGGGAGACCGACATCGAGCGGGATCCGGCCACTGGCCAGGTGCATGAGCACCGGCGCATCACAAGTGACGATCCCGTCATGCCGGCGAACTCCAGCTCGGAGGTCGTCAGCACCACCAACCCGGGTTGGCGGGCGGTGCAGCTCATCTACCTCGTGTTCGGCGTGATCGACGGGCTGCTGCTGATCCGCATGATGCTCAAGCTGTTGGGTGCCAATCCGCACGCCGGCTTCTCAAACTGGCTGTACAACGTGACGGATGTGTTCCTCGCGCCGTTCAGGAACCTGCTCCCGACGATCGGCAACGAGCAGTCGCAGCTGGAGATGTCCGTTGTGGTCGCGATCCTTGTCTACGCCTTGATTGGATGGGCGGTGGCCCGCCTCTTCGCGATCGTCTTCTACCGCAACATCACAGTGGCGCGCCGCTCAGGCGGTATGCGACCGAGGGGCTACTAAAAGGCGCGCCATCCCGTGGCACCCTCTCCCCACAAGGGAGAGGGATCAGGGGAGAGGGGCGAACGCAGCAAACCCATATAGGAACGAAGCGCTAGCCCGCTCGTAGTCCGGGAGCAGCGGCGAGGTCCCGGATGTCCTGGACCTGGCGAGTTATCCAGCGCGCGATGTCGCTAGTCCGAACGACGTCGCGCGCACCCTCGTTGCGGCGGCGCTTCTCGTCAATCCCCATGACGATCGCCTGATGCATCGCGTTGGCGGTCGCCTCGATGTCGAAAGGGTTGACCGACAGCACATGCGGCTGGAGCTCCTCATGGGCGCCGACGTTCTCCGAGAGCACGATCACCCCGTCTGAGCGGTTGATCAGGGCGCCCTCCTTAGCGACCAGGTTGAGTCCGTCGTAGACGGAATTCACGACTAGCACGTCGAAGTTGCGCATCGCCGCCATCGCCTTCCGCACGCTCTCGCCGAGCTCGAGCCGGATTGGCTGCCACCCGTGCGCACCATACTGCGCGTTGATTCGCTGCACGGTCTGCCGTACCTTGCGGACGTAGTTTCGATAGATGGCGACGTCCTGCCGCGACGGTTGCAGGAAAGCCCAGAACTGCACCCTGCCCCTCAGCTCGGGGTGGTGGGCCAGCAGCTTCTCGTAAGCGAGAAAGCCGCGCACGATGTTCTTCGACGGATCGGTGCGGTCGATGCGCACGATGAGGTGCTCGGGCCGCCAGTCGCGAAGCTTGCGCTCCTCAACCATGACGCCGTGTGAATACGCGAGCCGCGTCGTGCTAGCGACGTCGATGGAGATCGGATAGGCCCGCGCATAGACGACGCGCCCATCGACGAGCACCGCCTTCTCGCGCTCGTCCACCGCCAGTCCCGCGTTCTCCTCGCACGTCATCAGGAAGTTGCGGACGTCGAGGCTGGTCTGGAAACCGACGATGTCGCAGCCAAGCAGGCCGTGCAGGATGGCGTCTCGCATCTCGCGCGGAAGCACCTTCCAGTACTGCGGTGTCGGCCATGGGATATGCACGAAGTGCTGGATGATCGCCCCCTGGAGCTGCTCGCGAACGAGCTTGGGTACGAGATAGAGCTGGTAGTCATGGACCATCACGAGGGGCCGCCCCGGCAGCCCTCGAGCCACCTCGACCACCTTGCGCGCCACCTGCTTGTTGACCTCGACGTATCCGTTGTTCCACGCACGGTGGATGCGTCCGTTGATCACGGGTTGATTGGCCAGATCCCAGAGATAGTGCTGGACGAACCACAGCACCGGATTGGAGATCACAGAGTAGTACTGCTCGTACTGCTCCGGGGTCGGAGTCGCGTAATGCAGGCGAGTCTCGGTACGAATTAGTGGCGCGTTCCAAGTCGTGCCGTGCTCTTCGATGAGCGCGCGCTCTCCATCGGTCCGCGCGCATGCGACCCACTCCGCGCCGGCGACCTCTGCCAGCGTCAGGAGCGCTGTGATCACGCCCCCTGCTCCGCGCGCGAAACCACCTTCGGGGCGCGGTTCGTGGGGAGCTCGGTTGGCCACCACGATCGCGGAGCTGTGAGGAAGCGTGCGTGTGACGTAGCCGCGGAGCGAAGTTCCGGGCCGCCGGCGTTCGACGCTCTCGAGAAATGGCGTATCGGAGCTGTTGGTCACCGCAAGCATCAGCTCGGACTTGCCTTCGGTGGTGGGCTCGACGAAGGCGATGGCGAAGCTGAAGCCGAAGGTGATGGTGATGGAAGGATCGAAGGGAGGATCGATGGCAGCACCGAGGGGCTCCCCGAGGGTGATGGGCTGGGCGACGACGACGGCGTCGGCGATGCAGTGCAGGCGCCCGGCAGGAACGGATCCTGGGTGTCGCTGCCGCAACCCTGGACCACCCCTGGCGGCCGCGCGTACCAATCGCGCATGTTCGAAGGCAGCCCGTTGACGAAGCGCTTCATGATCGTCAGCCCGACGTTCTCGCCGTACGCGCGGATGAGGCCGCCCCCGCCGTTGGGTGCGGTATTGCCGACCCACACGCCGCTCACGATGTCCGGGTTGTAGGCCATGATCCACGAGTCGGGGATGCCGCCTTTTCCGTTGTCGCTGGTGCCCGTCTTGCTTGCCATCTGGCGATTCCAGCCGAAGTGCCACTGGTTCTGATAGTTCTTCAACACGTCTGACATCAGGAACGCCTCGGCCGGCGTGAGGACTGTCGTGCTGCTCGGATTTTCGTATCTGAAGACCTCGTGCCCGGTGGCGTCTTGCACCGACCTGATCACTCGAAGGTCGACGCGCTGGCCCTGGTTGGCGAAAGTCTCGTAGCCCTGGACGTGCTCGTAGAGCGTGATGGAGCTCGCGCCGATCGCTGTCGACAGATACGGCTGGAGCTCGCTCTTGACCCCCATGGCGTGCGCCAGGTCGACCACGTTGTTCATGCCTTCCATCTGGCCGACCTGGACGGCGGGGATGTTGCGTGAGTAAAGGATCGCGGTCCTCGCGGGGATGTCGCCCATGCCGCCGTTGTCGAAGTCGCGCGGCATGTAGCCGTTGAAATTGGTCAGCCGGTCGTGGAGGATCGTCGCCCACGTGATCTTGTGATCGCGCAGCGCGGCCTCGTAGACGTAAGGCTTGAAGGACGAACCGGGCTGCCGTTTGGACAGCACGACGTCGAACTGGCCGCCGATCGAGTCATTTCCATAATCGGCCGAACCCACCCAGGCCAGGACCTCGCCGGTCTTTGGGTCCGCGGCCATCAGGGCGGCGTTGTTGACGTTGTAGATCCCCAGGTCTCGCACGCCGTTGGTCACGGCCTGCTGGGCGACAGCCTGCACGTCCAGGTCGAGCGTGGTTCGGACAACGATCCCGCCCTGCTGCACCGCGGCCGAGCCGAACATCGTCTCGAGGTCGGCCAGCACGTGGTCGACGAAATGCGGCGCCTTGCTCTGACGCGCGCTCGACTGGATGTGGAGCTCCGACTTGATGTCCTCCTGCGCCGCCTTGTCTGCCTCGTCCGGCGTCAGCGCGTTGATCGCGATCATGCCTTGAAGGACGTAGTTCTCGCGACCCTGGGCGAGGTCAAAGTGCACAGCTGGGTCATAAAGGCTCGGCGCCTGGATCAGAGCGGCGAGGAAAGCTGCCTGGGCAGGGGTCAGGTCTTTCGCGTCCTTGTTGAAGTAGGTCCGCGCAGCCGCACCAACTCCATAGGCGCCATGACCGAAGTAGACGCGGTTCAGGTACATCTCGAGGATCTGGTCCTTCGAGTAGCGCTGTTCGAGCGCAACTGCGAGGACTATCTCCTGGACCTTGCGTGTCACCGACTTCTGTGGTGTTAACAGCTGGATCTTGACCAGCTGCTGGGTGATCGTGCTTCCACCCTGATTCAGGCCGTGAGACGTGACATCCACCCAGGCCGCGCGCGCCGTTGCCAGCGGATCGATCGCGCCGTGGTGATAGAAGTTGCGATCCTCTGCGGCGAGCACCGCCTTCGGTGCGTATGGCCCCATCTGCTGGAGGCTGAGGGTCACGTGATAGTGGCCCGCCGGGCTCCAGTCTTCGATGAGCTTGCCGTTGCGATCGAGGACCATGACGTCACCGGCCGCGAGCACGTTCTGGCTTGGGTCGGGCAAATCCTTGATCACCCACAGCACGTAGAGGGTCATCGCGATGAGGAGGACGCCCAGCCCGGCCGAAATCCAGACCCGCCTGGCCCAGAGCCAGTGGATCGGGCGAAGCCAGAGCGACCGCTGGTCGCTGCGCGCGACCGGTCCGGTTGACACCCCTCTCGCGCTCCTCCTCCGAGCGCTCAAGTAGGCGGTTATGAGCCGCGTCCGAGCGCTACGTCAGAACAACGCCCGGTCAAATCGCGCTACTCAGGAAGCCGGTTCGGGGCCCCTCTTAGCTGAATTCGACCGCAACGTAGCCGCCGTTCGCGCCAGCTACCCACGCCGTGGCCACGTAGCGGTACGGACCGAGGATGTTGGCTTTGTGCTCCGGGCTGGCCATGAAAAGGCCGTTGATCTTTGCGTCGTTGATGCCGCCTGACCACCAGCCGACGTTCTCGCCGGCCTGGCGGCCGAGGCCGCACGTGAGGTCGACCGATGGACCGTTCGTGTGCGACAGCGACCCTTGCGCCGCAACGCGCCTCGCGTTGCTGACGGCAACGCTGTAAAGGCAGTTGCTCCAGGTCAGAGGACCGAGGCCATACGCAGCGCGATCCTGGTTGATCAAGGCCTGCTGCGTCGAGCCCACCACGATCGCGGCACGCGCGGGTGGCGCCGGCGCAGGGGGTGGCGGAGGCGGCGGTGGATCTGGACTCGGGCTCGGCGGCAGGATTTTGTGCGGGGGGTCTGGTACTGCCGGGTCGTTTGCGCTGAACAGGCTCGCGGGCTGGCGCGAGGCGGTCAGGTTGTGACCGCTTGCCGAGTGTAGGTGGACAGCCGAAACGACACCCACTGCGAGTGTGCCGGCAACGAGAAGCCCTCCGATCCAGGATAGAAATCGCATGGCCGACGGCAGAGTCTGGGGCCGCCGAGCCGCGTAGTCGTATATATCAGGTTAAGGCTTGTAAAAGGGATCGAAGGCCTGTATTTCTCAGCCGGGAAGACGGCTGTTCAAGCGCTCGAATCCGAGGACCAGATAGGTTTCCGCAATTCGCTGCCACCCGGGCGTCTGGGACCACATGAACGCCATGGCACGCAGCGCGAACTGAAGCGCCTCATAGACGCCAAATCGCTGCAGCGTCGCATGGGGGCGCAGCTCCCGGTAGCGATGGATGAAGCGGGCGCGAG
Source organism: Chloroflexota bacterium (assembly GCA_005889085.1). Lineage (GTDB taxonomy): Bacteria > Chloroflexota > Dormibacteria > Dormibacterales > Dormibacteraceae > 40CM-4-65-16. The sequence goes on from VBDS01000086.1 coordinate 13,146, forward strand.
CCTCGTCCACAGCGACCGAATCCCTCCAGTCCTTGGGCATCGAGGGCACCAGGTAGGCGCAGAACTTACCCAGGTCGTAGCTGGTTTCAGCTGTCGCGTAGTAGTCGAAATCGAGCAGCGTGAAGTTGTCGTTGTGGAACATGAACTGGTCGTATTTGAGGTCGCCGTGAGTGGGCAGATATTCCTCTTCGCTTGTCTTCCGCAAGCGTTCCCGCATATGAATAAGGAGGTCGCGAAGCAAGAAGTGACCGTCCGGAAAGACGTACGCGAACTGGTCGACGACCTTGTTCATGCGAGCGAGCTCCGCCTTGATCATGATTCGCTCGTCGGTCTCCACGCGTGATTCGTGAATCACGGCCAGAGCATCGGCCGCCGCTTCGGACATGAGCATGAACTGAGTGCTGCGTCGCCTTGCGCTGACTGGCTTGCCCCGAACGCCTTCCTCGATGAGCATGCCGATCTCCTCGTCGAAGCCAAGAGGCCGCGGCAGGTTCAAATATCCTGGGTACTTGGCCGACGCTCGCCAGAGGTCCTCGACGATGCGAAATGTGCGCAGGCCTCGCCGGCCCGGCTGGACTTTGCCGTAGATCGTGCTCGGAGCGCCCCCGACGTCGATCGTGTAGCGAATGATGGCGCCGACCTCCGGCAAGTAGCGCACTCGCTTGATGTCCAGATGCCGAGCCGCAGCCTCCATGTCCTCGACCCTGTCACGCCCGAACAGCCTGCCCGCCATCTGAACGGGATCGTTGGCGAGTGGCAGGTTGGGCATCGCGGGGTCGTAGGGGTAGAACCAGTAGGCGTGTTGGGTCTCCGGAAAGAGCCGCGGGTAGCCAACCCCGTTGATCGGGTCGGAAGGGTGGCCGGCTCCGTGCCGCTCGAGCCGCGCGCTGAGCTTGGCCCACGCTTCGGGGTTCAGGGCACCCTTGACGACAAGCTGGAGGTTGCGCTCCTCCCCGTCCTTAATAATGTCGATGCCGAAGACCGACCAGTAGGAGTTGGGAGGGTCCAACCGATTGCTGCCGCGGCGGATGGAGTCCACCTCCCAGCCCGTCCCGGCCAGCGTTTCGTCCACGAAAGCGGCGACCGACTCCTGGTCAGTCGCCGCCTCCATGGTTACTAAAGATGAAGTTTGCGTTTCCATTGCAAGCGAATTGCCCAACTAGGGAACGCTGAGCGGGGCGTTCTGCGACATATCCCCGGGGCTGCGGGGTTGGTGTCCAGGATGGCGGCGAGGCAATTTGCTCATTTCCACGTGGAGGTGGGCATTTGGAAGCGTTCGGCGAGTTCTTAGCAAGTCGACCCGCGCTCGCGCGGCGCCTGGTCGTCAACGCACTCATCTTGATGGCCGGACTTCTCCTCATGCTGGCTCGCACGTCTCCGGCTCTGGCCTCGGACAACTCCAACGGTCAGGGCAAAGCACAAGATCACACGAGTGCTTCCGCAATGACTCACCGCCAGGACAGCCCAACGGCGAAGAGTGAGCAGAACATTGGCGGCGGTGGCGGGTCGGGCGGCGATGGAGGAGGCAAGGCCGGAAGCGGCGGCAGTGGCAAGGCCGCAAGTGGTGGCCAGACCAGTGGGGCGGCGGCCCCGGCAGCCTCGGTAAAGTCCTCGGCTTCGGCCGGCAGCTCTTCCAAGGGCAACGGCGACAGCAAGGGCAATGGCAGCAGCGCCAATTCAGGCGCAATGGCCATGCCTGCGAGCTCCAACCACAAGG
>VBDS01000173.1 GCA_005889085.1 Chloroflexota bacterium
CCACACGCAGCTGCTGGCCGAGCTGGCGCGCAAATTCGAGATCGGTCGTCGCAATGGTCTCGGTGACTGCCATGTCACTCCTTGCGATAGGGCCGCGGGGGCGGCGGGGCCAGCTGTTATGTGGTTCCTAGTTTATGAGTCCTAACTCCTCCCCATTCGTGGAAGGCGGCCCTGCTCTTCCGATCGAGCCCCTCCGGCGGCCTGCGGCCACCACCTCCCCATGGATGGGGAGGACCCGTTTTAGCCCGCAAGCGGGGAAGACAACCTTTCGACCTCGGCGACCATTCCGTCCAGGATTTTGAGGCCCGCGTCCCAGAAGCCAGGGTCCGTGATGTCCATCCCGACGCGTCGGACGAGCTCGTCCGGACGGGTCGATCCGCCCGCGGCCAGGAACTCCAGGTAGTCGTCGACGAAGGCGGGTCCGCGCTCGAGGTAGCGGTGGTAGACGGACAGCGCGAGCAGGTTGCCGAAGGCATAGGCGTACACGTAGCCCGGCGTGTGCATGAAGTGGCTCACGTAGCTCCACCAGACCTTGTGCTCCTCGGTGAGGATCAGCGCGTCGCCGAACATCGGCTGAAGCTTCTCCTGGAAGAGCTCGCCCAGCTGTTCGACCGACAGCTCGCCCTCCGCCCGCCGGCCCGTGTGGACGGCGTCCTCGTAACGGTTGAACGCGACCTGGCGAAAGACGGTCGAGAAGGCGTCCTCGCACTGGTTGCACAGCATCGCGAGGCGGACCTTGGGGTCCTTCTCCTCGGCCATGATCCGGTCGAAGGTCAGCGCCTCGCCGAAGACCGAAGCGGTCTCCGCGAGGGTCAGCGGCGGGTGGTAGTCGAAGATGTGCTGCTTGACCGCGAGCCTGTCGTGCAGGCCATGGCCCAGCTCGTGGGCGAGGGTCAGGGCGTCGCGCAGCTTGCCGGTGAAGTTCATCAGGACGTAGGGATGGTGATGCGGGGTCACCGGCATGCAGTACGCGCCTCCTGCCTTGCCTGACACGACCGGCGCGTCGATCCATCCGTTCTTGAAGAAGTCCTCGACCAGCGACCCCACCCGCTCCGAGAAGCGGTAGTAGGAGCCGAGCACCAGCTCCTTCGCGTCGTCCCAGGTCAGGTCGCGCGTGGTCTCGCTTACCGGCGCGTATCGGTCCCACTCGTGAAGCTCGCCCACGTTGAGGAGCTTTCTTTTGACCCGGTAGTAGCGGACGCACACGTCGTAGCGACCGGTCACCGCGTCGACCAGGGCCTGGACCGCGTCGTCGGACGTCTCGTTGGCGAGGTTGCGCGAGCTGAGCCAGGTCGGGAACTGCCTCAGGCGGTCGTCGATCGCCTTCTCCTGCAGGATCACGTTGAAGACGTAGCCGCGGGTGCGGATGTCGCCCTGCAGCGCTTCCGTCACCGCGGCGCTGGCCTTGCGCCGGACATCGCGGTTCGGCTCACGGATGAGGGTCAGCGCCTGGTCGAGCGCCAGCTCCTGCCCGTCGACCTCGACCGTGATCCGCGCGCACAGCTCCTCGAACAGGCGCGTCCATGCGCCGTTGCCGACCGGGCTGAAGTCGGTGAGCACGCGCTCCTCCGGCTCGGACAGCTGGTGCGGGCGGAACTTGCGCGCCTCCTCGACCGTGTGCCGGTAGACCGCGGACTCGGGATCCGCGAAGAGCTTTGCCGCTTGCTCGTCGCTGACGTCCGCGAGCTCGAGGGAGAAGAAGACCATGTGGCGTCCGCGCTCCGCGCTCGCCTCGCGCACGCGCGCCAGGAGGCGGCCCGCGGCGTGGTCCTGCGTGTCCTGGCTGTGGAGCATGTACGCGTAGACCTCGGGTTTGACCGCCGACTCCTCGTACTCGGCCAGCTCGCGCATCATCGCCGCGAACGGTTTCGGTTCGAGCGTCGCGACCTTGCCCCTGTACTGCGCCTCGAAAGCCTTCGCGTGCTCGAGCTCACGCGCAAGCGTGGCCTCGATCTGCGGGTCGTCGGGCGAAGCGAAGAGATCGCTGAGGTTCCAGCGGACTTTTTCCGCGCCGGTGGTCGTCGTCGATGTTTCAGGCACGACGCGTCAGGATATCCGCTCCGCGAGATCGCGCACCTGTTTCGTATCCGGCCAGCGCCCGGCGTACACGCCTTCGTTGACCGCCTGCGTCACGTCGACCAGCACCTCCGACACCATCGCGTGCTGGTATTCGAGCGGCGTCTCGGGCGGAGCGCGCCGCCGCGCCATGCGGCGCTGGAGGCGCTCATAGAGACGCAGCAGCTCCGATTCGCCAGGTTGCGGCCGCAGCCGTCTCGACCATCTCCGCCGTCGAAGCCACGCGTAAAGGAGCACGACGACCACGGCGACCGCGATCGCCGCGGGCAGTGCGGCGAGGGCGCCGAGTGATCCCAGCGCCGCGGCCGGGGCGCCAATTGTCAGATGTGGAAGCAGGCGCGCGATGCCTCCCGCCGCCCAGTGACTGGGAAAGCGCGTCGCGGCGAGGGGCGAAACACCGGGCGTAGGGTCGACCGCGACCCAGCCATGACCGGGAAACCACACCTCGACCCATGCGTGCGCGTCGCGCTCGCGAACGACGGCCTGGTTGAGGATCGGGTCGTAGTCACCGGTCGCGTAGCCGGTGGCGAGCCGAGCAGGGATGCCGAGACTGCGCAGCATCAGCGTCTCGGCGGTGGCGAACTGCTCGCAGTAGCCGGTCTTGACGTCGAACAGGAACCAATCGACCGGGTCGCGGCCCGACGGCACCGGTGGCAGGTCGAGCGTGTAGCGATAGTTGTGCTGGAGATACGTCGTGACCGCCATCACGGTGTCGAAGGTGTTCGTCGTGAGGAGCCCCGCCGCCAGATGTTTGGCCCTTTGCGAGAGAAGCCCCGCGTCCAGGTAAGCGTTGTTGCCGCTGGGCGCGTCGTCGACGTTTTCATCCGCGCGCAGGATCTCGGGCGTGTAGTTCGGGAGGTAAGAGACGACCGAGTAGGTCTGCCCGGGCCGCAGCCGGTCGGGCGTGTGGAAGGCGCCGTAGGCATCCTCTCGCAGCCCGGCGACCGGCGCGTACAGGCTCTGGACCGGGTAGGCGGCGTTGATCACGCCAGGCAGCGGGCGCAGAACGCGAAACGTCTGGACGAAGGTGCCGAGGTTGTCAGGCGGCGCGGGTGGCAGAAGGCGCGGCGGCACGTACGGAGGCAGCTCGCGGTACGAGTGGTTCGACGCCGTCCAGACACCGTTCCTGTAGGTGTCGAACACGAGACCGCGCCAGTAGGCGGGAGCCCCGGTGCGGACGTACATCACCGGCGCGTCGCCGAGCCGGCCGCGGTAGTGGAGGTCGATGCTGCTCGTCGCGCCGGCCGAATCGCCAGTCACCTGGACCAGCGGAAGGGCCGCGCTCTCCATGTCGCCCCGGAAGCTCGTGAAGTTCGGCAGCGAGATCACGAGCGGCGAGATGGGGACGCCCGAAGGC
>VBDS01000087.1 GCA_005889085.1 Chloroflexota bacterium
CGGACCAGGTCGCCGGAATGGTCATGCTCGACTCGCAGCCCAACGAAGCTTTGACCGGTGGCTTGCCAGACTTCCCGTCCCAGTACAGCATCCTCCGCCGAGCGACGGCGCTTTTCCCCTCACTGGCGCGTTTAGGGGTGTTTCAACTGGTTAATCGGTTCGCGGGAGACCCTCTGCCGGTCCCAACACGTGACGAAGAACGTGCAGTGGTGTCGACTGGGAACCTCAACCGGATTCAGCGCGACGAATTTGCGGAGCTGCCGGCGACCCTCAAAGAGGCTGCGGAGCTCACAACCCTCGGCGATCGTCCGCTGATTGTTGTGACTGCTGGCAAGGGGGCTGCGACCGGGTGGATCCCGCTACAGGACAAGATGACCGGTCTTTCGACCAACAGCGTTCATCGGGTTCTGCCTGATACCGATCATCCGGGTCTCATTCACGATAAGACCGGCGCTGCGACGTCGAGTCAAGCGATCCTTGACGTCGTCGCATCGGTCCGCAGCGGGGCCCTGTTGCCGAAATCTTGAGCCTCCTTGGGCGTCCCTCGCACCGTGATGAGAGAACTCGAGACGCCAGCACTGGAAGCGAGCCCGAAGTTGGCAGGGCTCTGCGCAAAGCATGAAATCGTTACCGAGCCCGGGAGAGCGGCCTGAAGACCTGGAGCTCAGGTTCCGGATCCTGAGCGCCGAGTACAGCGCACTGGTTCAACGCCTCGCGTCGACGTCGGCCGTGTCTGCCGCTCGAACGAATCTGTATTTCGTCTTCCTCTCAGCCACAGGGGTCGCACTCGCTCTGATCTCCAACGCCTCTCACTTCACGCGCGAATTCCAGATCTTTGCCCTCGCAATTCTTCTGCTCAACCTTCTTGGGGGTCTTATGGCCATGGCGCGGATGTTGCACGCGCACGGTCAAACCATCCTCTACATCCAATCGCTCAATCGCATCCGCCACTTCTTCACCGAGCTCGATGCGGGTGTGAAGCCATACCTCACCCTCCCGGTTCACGACGATGAGGTGAGTGTCGTCGAATCCGCTAGTCGACACCCATCGCTTTGGGCTATGACTGTGCTCCCCGCCGCGAGCATGGCAACCCTGGTTGCATTGGTTAATACGTTCTTGGTGGGAGCGATTGCCGCAACTATCTACCTGGTGTTGGGCGGCACCGCAACCATGGCCTTGGTGAATGCGGGCGTCGCGTTTGTGATCGCGTCAATCGTCATCTGGGGCTGGCTGTTCCTCGAACTGCACCGGATTAAGCGGCGGCTCGTGATCCGGTTCCCGCCCAATCATTAATGACGACACCGTTGCGTGATCGCTTCCTCGCCTTCATCGACAAGGCCACGACGGTCCAGGGATACAGTAAGTCGGGCGTACCCAGTACGCATCCAGTACGCAGTCGCTCTCAATCGCTAGGTGTCATTGGGTGTCATTTCGTATTCAGAATGGGCAGGTCGATCTCACAAACACAGAACCCGGCTTATCGCCGCTCTCGGCCCACCTTCTGTATCCCTAAAACCGCGAGTTTCGGGCGGCAGATTGACGTCGCCGATTCAGATCTAGCAGCGGCGCGATGCTTGGCGGACTCGATACGGACTTGTCGCGGCAACAGTAAGTCGATGGCCAACCTTCTGTGCGCCTACGCGGTGCCTGACGACGCACGGGCCCGGACCGTGAGCACCCAGTGCTCAGCAGATGGTCGGGTCAGGCACGTCGCGGCAGCCGCTTCAGCCCACCAGCAGCACGAGCTTCCCGCGCACGTGACCGTCCTCGCTGACGCGGTGCGCCTTGGCAATCTCGGCGAGCGGGAAGGTCTGCGCGACCGGGAGTGAGAAGCGCCCGGACTCGATCAGCTCGCCGATCTCGGCGAGCGCGGGACTGCGCGGCCGGCACCCCGCTGCTGAACGTCACCCCCGTGCTCCTGCGTGCCACCGAAGTCGGCGATCGTCACGACATGCTCGGGGGAAAGTGGAGTCGAAGACCGTCTCGTGAAACTGCGAGCCACTGGTGCCTACAGAGAAGACGGTCATACCAGCGCCTTCTGGTAAGCGACGCCCGTAACGAAACGGATGGTTACCCGTAGTACTAATGTGCGGACACGGCTGACCGAGCTACAGCCTCGTGCCGCGATTGCGCTGGTGGCAGCGATCCTCGCTTTGGCGATTGTGGCGGTGCTGTTGGGTCCGCGACTTCTGACGTGGCGCTCGATCGTCCCCGGCGGCTCAGCGCCGCCCGCCGCCGGTTGCCCGCTGCCTCTCCCTTCCCCAGAGGTCGGCGGCATATTCGCACTCATCCCCCCAGGAGACTTTGAAGCCGCGGGGCTGAGCATCGCCACCGCGCGGGTCACACCCTGTCAGCTGAACGCGACGAACGGGGCCCGCAAGCTCACCTTTATCGGCGCTTACGCCGACCCTGCCCGCACCGTGTTGCTGTTTTCGACCAATAGAGACCAACAGCCATGCCAATATCCACGCCAGTATGCCCGTTGTTTCACGATCCCTCCGACAATTTCAATCACCGACGACCATGGCTTGATCAATGCATCTTCGTCAACCGGAGGCGGCCTTCCCGACGAATATTTCTTCTCTCTTGACGCCGGACCTCGGCCCGGCGCGGACGGCATCGCCAATCTCACAGTCACGGTCCCCGGCTTTACGCCCAACGGGCCCGCAGACGGCTCTCAGCCCGCGCCCGGCGAGTGGGCCTTCTCGTTGGCGCTGAAGGTGCAGCCGTCGGTCACGATCGGGGCGGTGCCGAATCAGTTCGACCTCGGCTCGTGGAAGGTGACGACGGAGGCGGCCGAAGTCACTCCGAGCGTCATTCATATTCAGACTGTGATAAACGGGGCCTTGGTTACGGACGTCGTCTCGACGACCGTGGTTCTTCTCGATTCATCCGGCACGCCTGTCAACCAGATCGTTACCAGCGCGGCGGTGACCGTCCCAAAGCAGCAGTTGAATTCGACCAACGACAAGATCACACGTGTTAACGACCAGTGGCTGCGTCCCGCCGCCGGGGGCACCTACCAACTGCAGTTCTCAGGCGGAGGTGGGGAACGGACCATCAACTTCAGCGTTGATCGTCCCGTCGGACTGTTGAGGGAGAGATCCTTGTGCTGCGATCCGAACGGCAAGCTCCCGCTCAAGGGGGAGGGCCTTGGATTCAAGCCAACCGACCTCCCGCAGGCGCCGGAGTCGCTCACTCTGGATGGATTCCTGACCACGACCATCACCAGCGGCTGGAACCAATGTGGCCAGGTCGATTTCGGTTCCGGAACAAGCTTTACCTTCGGAACTTACTTTCAGGCAGATGGGGTGTGGTACTTGTTAGATGTCAGATCGGATCCAAACTTGAGGCAGTACAGCGGACCGGGAACCTACACAGCGATAGCCTGGCTCTACGGGCCAACCCAGAGACTCTATGCGGGCACCGTCCGGATCACCGTGACCGCTGATCACTATCCCGGTCCGTACCGTGGGAGCGTCCAGGGCACGCTCGACCGCGTCGGAACCACCACTCAGCAGCCGCACCTGTCCGTGAGCGGCAACTGGACTTGCAAGCCTGGGCTTATGTGATCGTGATCGAGCTTGTCGCCTGGTATTACAGGCTTCACGAAGGACGCGGCGACATCCGAGCGATGCCCTTCGCTCTGTTCGGGGCTACGGCCTCCCCTGGCCCCATGTCGCGGTCGCTTTTCCGGTGGGCACCGCAGCTCTTGTGACGTTCAGTCATGGCTAAAAGTAGGAAGCGCTGCTAGGTAGCGATTGTTGGCGAAAGCCTCTGCATTCGATCTCAGCAGAGCACCGATTGGGGATAGGTCGCCCAGCACTTCCTTGGTCAGGAAGAGGTCGATACGCTCGAACCAAGTCCCGCGTCCAGCGATGTTGCCGGTGGCGGTGCGAGGCAGAAGGTTTGGCGTACTAGTACGCATCCAGTACGCAGCCGCCCTCAATCGCAGGCTGTCGCCAGGTGTCGTTCCGTGTTCAGAATGCGTGGGGCGATCTCACAGATACAGAACCCGGCTTATGTCCGTTCTCGGCCCACCTTCTGTAGGTCGGCGACGTATTGAGATCGAGAATGTCGCCGTTTGGTCCCCGCACGCCGGCCGAGAACTCGACCTGCGCCGTCGCCCGATGCAGGTGCAGCTCGCGATAAGGACTGACTTTGCGAGCAAGCATCGCGGCCCGTTTGGTTGAAAAGGCCGCGACGCGTGTCATAAGGGGGTCAGGCGCGACCGAGCAGAACCATCGAGATCGCCCCAAACGCAAGCGTCCGCACGTTCAGGTCAACGCCCATCATCCCTCCGCACTTGCTGTGTCCGGGGACGGGGCGCCCGTCGGCCGTTTCTCCTCATGTGGGAGAAGACGATGGTGACAAGCTGCTGCCAGGCGAAGCCTCCTCAGCCCATTCCGGTGATGTCGACGCCGCCCGACGCTGGTTGGAGACCTACGACGAGCTCTGCCGCTTGAAGCAGAAGATCCTGACCGACCTCGAGTCGCAGAAGGTCCGCGTGCCTCCTGAAGGAGATGCCGAGGTCAAAGACGACGAGGCGATGCTCCGCGCCGAGTACGAACGACTGCTCGGGCGCCGCGAGTTCTGGCACGCTGAATTCGAAGCGCGACAAGACAGGTAGCCGCGCCCGAATTCAGTCTCGGTATGCCCTTTCGCCAGGGCGTTTCTCTAATAGACGGCTGCACGCCGGTAAACGGCGCGCGTTGGTGGATCATGCGGGCAAGGGACTCATCGAACAGTCACGCGCACAGGCGGAGCAGGGCCGCCGTACGGCATCGAAAGTCGAGCCGCGGGCGGTCTCTCTCGGCGTCGAGCGGGATGAGGATCGCGGAATCGCACGCGCTGCTGTTCCAGTCGAAGCTGCTGCTCTTGAATTCGGCGAATCATTCTTACCGGCGCACGCGCACCAGGAAGGATTTGAAACGTGTCGAACACTTTCGTTCCGAGCTCAACCGCACAGAAGCCGCCCTGGACAGGACCGGGCTGGACGAGCTCGCGTTGGAGAACGGCGATTTCTGGCTTCAGATCTACGCGGACCTAATCGATTGTGCAACCGCCTCGCTGGACCGAATGAGGTCTGGGATGTCTGCGCGTGAAGCGGCCGATCGGTTCGAGACCGCGACCGACGTGCAGATGCTCGAGGAGCTTGTCGCTCAGTGGACGTCCCGGATGCAGTTGATCCGGCAGAGCACCGCTGACGGCGGGGACCACAAGGTCTGAGGCCTGGGCTTCAGGCCTCCCTCGGTCGAAGCTGACGGACTCACCGCTCTCGCCACATGGAAGTCCCACTCTTTCGCTCGACTTATTCCGGGAAAACTGAACTATTGCACTGCCAGGGTCCAGCCACCCGATGCCTGAATCACCACTGTCATGTGCTTCAGGTCGCGGTGGCGGTTGCATACTGCGGGCGCCCGGCGGGCCGGTAGACCTGGATCGTTACCCCCTTCGGGGTGACTAGTGAGTCGACCAGGTCAAGCGCTATGTCCGGGCCGGTGTCGGGGAACAGGCGCGTGCCCTGGCCGACAACCACGGGGAAGGTGAACAGGGTTATCTCGTCCACAAGCTGGTTGTCGAGCAGCCAGCGGATCAGAGCGCCGCTGCCTTGCACCTGCAGCTCGCGTCCCGGCTTGGCCTTCAGCTCGCGGACGGCGGCCGCGACATCACCGGAGAGGACGGTCGTGTTCGTCCACCGCGGGCCGGTGAGCGTGGTCGATGCGACGTACTTGGGCTTCGTGTTCAAGGCCGTCCAGATCGGGCTGTCGCCCGGATCGTCCCATGTTCCCCAGGAGCCGGCGAAGATCTCATAGGTCCGGCGGCCGAACAAGAACGCGTCAGCGCGCTGGAAGATCTCGTCCATGACCGTCCCGGCTTCTTTGTCGAAGTGGGCCCATCCGCCGCGCTCGAATACGCCGCGCTCGTCCTCGCCCGGGCCGCCGGGCCCCTGCATCACTCCGTCAACGGAGACCTGCGTGGTGGTCGTCAGTTTCATGGTCGCAGCTCCCTTCTCGGTCAGTTGGTCGTTGGTTGGCTGGTTGACTGGGTCACAACGGCTCTCCTCTGGATCTAGCGCTGGATGATCTCCTCGGCGAGGATGGCATCGATCTGGCTGACGGCCTGGCTCTGGCCCTCTTCCGTGCCCATGGCCAGGACCTGCTCCATGGCCTCGGTGCTGGGGAACACGTTCTCGATCGACATGCGCGTGCGTCCCTGGGCGACCTCCTCGATGCTGACGCGGATCGTGCTTATCGGCGTCTCTTTGTTGGGCGTGCCGTCCGCGTTGGCTATGCCGCCGCGCAAGAGAATGCGACGCGGCGGCTCGACGTCGAGGACGTCCCAGTAGCCGTGCGGCTGGTCGCCCGCGGCCCCGGTCATGTGGTACTCGATGCGACCGCCGGGCGCCAGATCGTGTTTGGTGAAGGTGGCGGGGTAGGTCGGCGGCCCCCACCAGCGCTCGAGCTTGCGCGGATCCGCCCACAGCTGCCAAATGCGCTCGACCGATGCATCGAATTCGGCCTCAACGGTCAGGGTGAGCCTGTGGGGATCTTTGCGGACGGCGGTGACGGTCATCGTTTGCTCCCCTTTGTCTCCACGGTGTCGATGGCGCCGTCCGACTCGGCGATGAGCTCGTTCATGCGGTCGATTCGAGCCCGCCACAGCTCCTCGTACTGGTCGAGCAGGCGGCGCGCGACGAGCAGCGCCTCGAGATTGGTGCGGACGACCCTGCGGCGGCCGATGCGCTGCTTCGTGATCAGACCTGCGCGCTCGAGAACCGCCACGTGCTTTTGGACCGCCGCGAAGCTCATCGGGTAATGGTTGGCCAGCTCGAGGACGCCCTCCTCGGCGCTGATCGCGCGTCGGACGATGTCGCGGCGTGTGTGATCCGCGAGGGCGGCGAACAACGGGTCGAAGTCCGCGGGCGCGATCTGCATTGATACAACCATATGGTTGTATCAACCTTGTGTCAAGCGCTAGCAGGTCCTCCGCGGCTTGTTCACACCACGCTCACAAGTCGCCGTGACGATGAGTCTCATCTACCAATCAGCAAGCAAGGAGCCAAGAGAGATGAGATTGAGTCGAGTTCTGCAGAGTGCGGCGCGTTATTCCAGCCCGTTCGTTCGGTTTGTCCTGGCGACACCCCTCCACCGAATCATGAGCAGCCGCTTGATGATCCTGAGATTCACGGGCCGCAAGACCGGGCGGTCCTACACGACTCCGGTGAGCTACGTGCTGGACGGGAATTCGCTGTTGGTCCCGGCAGGCGGTGCGTGGCGGAGAAACCTCGAGGCTGGACCACGGGCCAGCGTGCGCCTGCGCGGTGCGTGGAGGACTGTGACCGCGGAGGTGGTCAGGGAGCCAGCACTGGCGGATCTTCTGCTCGGCATGATCCAGAAGAATCCGGCAATTGGAGTGTTCACAGGAATCAGGTTGACGTCCGACGGTCGGCTGGATGCATCCGCGCTCGAGCGTGAGCGGCGGCGCGGATTCGTCGTCGTCCGACTCAGTCTCGATAATGACCCGCGGCAGGCACGAACTGCGGCGGCATGATCCAAAGGCGGGTGGCGGCCCTAGAGGGTCAGCGGGCCCCCCACTGGAACCAGCGAATCCCAATCACTGCGAATAGCAGGGTGTAGCCGGTGCTGGCGAAGAGCGCACCCCAGCTTTGACCGCTCCACGCAGTCGCACCCATGGCGGCCGATAGTAACGTCTCGAGACAGCCGCCAGGAGACCAGCGGGACACCAGCTCGACTGTCGTTCCCAGCCGATCTGAATCTCCGAACAGGCTGAGTCCGATCAGGGGTACGTAAAGGAGGCGGCCAGCCGCGTTGAGCGTGTCCGCCGAAGCTATCAGTCCCACAATCGCTTGGCCAATGCTGAGGAAGACGGCAGATCCGAGCAACGCGATCAAGACAGTGAACAGGTAGTTCTGCGGGCGCAGCGTGATACCCACGAAGACGGCGGCAACCACGAGAACCACAATCGCCATGACCAGAACTGCGCCGAGTTGCACGATCCAGCGACTGACCATGATGGTCCAGCTCGGGGCCGGTGTCACCCGAAGCCGTTGAAAGACGCCGGTATCGCGGTCGCGTGCGATCGCCAGCGAGTAGCCGACGGTCCCGATCGAAACCAGCCCCACAGTGAGCGCGAGGCTGATACGGAACGCGGGACCGCCAAGTACCGCCGAGTTCTTACCGAGCCCAGTGGCGACCAACAAGATCAGAGGAAGGGCAAAGGTGAGCACCAGAGACAGAGAAGTACGCAACTGAGCGGTGGTATCTGCACGCAACAGAACCTTGAGCGACGACGACCAGGTGGGAGCCGCCACCGAGCGACCCTGGAGGGGGACTACGTCGTCAGTCACGCAGCTCACGTCCCGTGAGGCCGATGAAGACGTCCTCGAGCGTGACCTGGCCTCTTGCGACCGCGAGCACATTGGGGTCTTTTTTGTGCTTCTCGATCAGGCCGGCAGGTGTGTCTACGGTCAGGATCTTGCCGCGGTTCATGATCGCGACGCGGTCGCACACCGACTGCGCCTCCTCCATCGAATGCGTGGTCAGCAGGATGCTGCGGCCGCTCTTGCGGATGCGCTCGATTCGGTCCCAAAGCTGACGCCTCGCCTGCGGGTCCAGGCCTGACGTCGGCTCGTCAAGCAGGACGAGCGGAGGGTCGTGGATTGTCGCGATGAGCAGCGAGAGGCGCTTCTGCTGCCCGCCCGACAGCTGGCTGAAGCGCCTGGACGCTTCGTCGCCCAGGTGGATTTCGGCCAGGCTGTCGAAGATCGCAGGCTTGGTGAGCGGCACTCCGTACAGACCGGCATACAGCTTGACGATCTCGCTGATCTTGAGCTCGGACTGAAAGCTCGTGGACTGGAGCTGAACGCCGATCAGCGCTTTGGCCTTCCTGGGGTTGGCTCGCACGTCGACCTGCCGGATCAGGATCGAGCCGGACGTCGGCTTGAGCAGTCCCTCGATCGCGCTCAGAGTGCTTGTCTTGCCGGCTCCGTTCGGACCCAGAAGCCCGAAGATCTCGCCTTCGTTGATATCGAGCGAGATCCCATCCACCGCTCGCATGGGACCGTAGCTGACGTGCAGGTCTCTGACCTGGAGAGCAAGACCAGTCACCGGCGGCGCTTCAGAGGTCACTCCGTTTTCACGCAGGGTATACCCCTAACGGGCGCCGGCGGTTGCGGGGAGCCTCAGCAGCCCCTGTGCGCTCCCTCTGTGGCCCGCATACGAAGCCGGGACGAGCACCAGGTGATCCCAGAAGCACCGAGTAGGACGGCCCCCACGAAAGGCTCCGAATGGCGCGGTGGTGGCAGCGTCAACGTCGGCGGGGCATGTTGGCAAATGAGAAGATCGCGTGTGATGACCACTCAGCGTGGTGTGCCCTTGCGGAGAGAATAGGGGTCCGGTGGCAACCGCTCGACCGGTTACGCTGGCGATCCTAGGCACCGGTTCCCGGGGTCACACGTTCTCCAGCTTTGCGCAGCGGTATCCGGACCGGGCTCGTGTGGTGGCAGTCGCCGATCCGCGCACCGATCGTCGTGATGCATTGGCCGACCAGCTCGGGGTGGCGGCCGACAAGCGGTTCAACGACTGGCGTCACGTAGCCGCGCAGGCCCGGCTCGCTGATGCCGTGATTGTCACTACTCCGGACCGCGAGCACGTAGGCCCGGCGTGCCGGTTCGCAGAGCTCGGCTACCACGTGCTGCTGGAGAAACCGATCGCACCAACCCGGGCGGGGTGCATCGAGGTCATTGACGCCGTCGAGAAGGCCGGGGTCATCCTCGCGGTCTGCCACGTAATGCGGTACACGAGCTACACGGAACAGGTGAAGACGATCTTGGCCAAGGGTAGGCTCGGCCAGCTCGTCGGCGTGGAGCACCTGGAGCCGGTCGGCTGGTGGCACTTCGCTCACTCGTTCGTGCGGGGCAACTGGCGCAGCTCGGACCAGGCTGGGCCTAGCATCTTGACCAAGTGCTGTCATGACCTGGACTGGCTGCGCTACATCGTGGGCCGGCCAGCGGTCAGAGTATCCAGCCGGGGCGGGCTGCATCACTTCACTGCAGCCAATCGGCCGGTCGGCGCGGCGGACCGGTGCCTGGACTGTGCCGTGGAGCCCGACTGCCCGTACTCCGCCCCGCGGCTCTACCTTGGCTGCCTGGGTGAACCGGAGCGAGAGCGCTGGCCGCTCTCCGTTGTTACGACCGACCTGACGGAACAGGGGGTACGGCGTGCACTGCGCGACGGCCAGTACGGGCGCTGCGTCTACGCATGTGACAACGATGTAGCCGACCACCAGGTTGTGACGATCGAGTTCGAGGGTGGAGTGACGGCCACACTGACGATGAGTGCGTTCACGCCTGTGGACCGGCGTCGGACGCGGATCATGGGTACCCGAGGTTTTCTGGAGGGCGACGGCAAGCGGCTGACCCTCACCGACTTCGTCACCCGCGAGGTCGAGTCATTCGACGTGGTCGGTGCTGGAGTGGACGCCGCGGATGGCCACGACGGAGGCGACTTCGGCGTTATGGGAGCGTTCGTCGATGCTGTCTCAGTCGGCGATTGGTCATTTGTCCGGTCGGGGCCGCGGGAGTCGTTGGAGAGCCATCTCATGGCATTCGCCGCAGAGCGGAGCCGGTTGACGGGACTCCCTGTAGCTGTGTGGGACTAGCGATTTCCGCTGCTCTCAGCCTGGGTGGTTCCCTGGGGGTCCCGACTGCCAGCGAGGCTACTCTCAGGACTCAGGGCCCATTACCGCGCAGCCAGATGATTCAAGTCCACCGCGCCCGTCCGACCTTGTTGGCCAATGTTGGTTCGAAGGGCTCGCTCTGGTCGCGCTGTCAGCGCCATACGCAATTCCGACACTTGTGGCACGGGCCGAGCAAATGAGGCTTGCCTGACGCCTGCTAGTGGCTGAAACGGCTGATATGCCGGAGCCCGGACCGGGAGTGGATGGCGAGCTTGGTGTAGGCGTGGGCCAGGTGGCTCTCGACCGTGCGCTCACTGATGTGAAGCTGGGCGCCGATCTCGGCCGCGGTGTAGCCGCGCGAAGCGATCGTCGCCACCTCGACCTCTCGCCGCGTCAGGGCATCCACGCCGCCCGACAACTGTAGGTCGAGCGCAGGCCACCGATCGCCGAGCACCTCATCGGCGCCATTCCTGGGAGCGGCCAGGAGGCGAGCCAGCATGGTCGCGTAGATCCGCACCACGACCGCGATCACGAGCCCGACCGCGCCGATGAGCGCGACGGTCGGCCTGTTTCCCACCTCGCTTACGAGGATTAGCGCGAAGACAAGGGCAGCCTCGAGCGCCACCACTTGCGCCAGGCGCCTCGAGAGCGTCCACATGGCGGCAACGAGCGGGAGAAAGGCGGTGGAGGCGACGACGTCGTTCGGCGTCGCGATCTCGACCAGCAGCACGGCCCCGAGCGCACCGGCGCAGGCGGACGCCATTGCCATCTCGACCTCGCTGCCGGCGAGCCCGCACGGCCGAACCAACAAAGCCGAACGCCGAGCATGCACAGGGGACCGTGCTTTGGCCACGAACGCCTCCCAGCAGGGCGTTGCTAGCGGTTTCGCCGATTCTAGCCCTGCTGGTCGTGTAATGCAGGCGGCGTACGGATGGGTTCGCCTCAGTACAAAAACCATACCCGCTACGGATGACTGCCCCTGGACGGGCGACGAGACTCTCCCAAACGTCACTGCTCGCTGGAGGGTTGGCCATGAGGCATGTTCGTTTGATCGCGTTCGCCGTGGTCTTGGTCATGGCCCTTCTGTCGCCCCAGACGGCGGCTGCGGCCGGTAAGCCACTCCGGTTCCCGTCGCAGCCGCCGATCGGGACATTCGACGCCGGGCTCTTGTGCCCGTTCCCCGTCTACACCGAGCCGGTGGGGCCTGTCCAGACCATCACCTTGTTCTTCGATGCCTCTGGCAAGGTCACGAAGATCACTTTCACGGGAGCAGGCTACGAACTGTTTAGGAATGTCGACACGGGCAAGACCGTCGTCCTGAACGTAAGCGGTGAGGGCACCCTCATTCCGCAGGCCGACGGTTCCACGCTCGGCTTCGGCGCAGGGCCCGGACTGTTCGGGTTGTTCCCCGGTGATTCCCGTGGGCCTGCTCTGTTGCAAGTGTTTGGCCGGGACACTTTCACGATCACCGCTCCCGATGCCCGTGGCGTCACCCATATCACCAACCTCGTGCTGATTGGCAAGGTGATCGACGTATGCGCGTTGCTGGCCGTGTGAACGGATACAGACTGTTTGGCGTACGAGCACGCAAAAATATGCGGCCGCCCTCAATCGCCACCGTGTCGTCAGGTGTCGTTTCGTATTAACCGCCCTCACCCACAACCCCGGACCTGAATTGAATAGGCGGCCCGCAGAACTCCTTGGGTTATGCGGTCGCGCGAGTCCCACGGTCCGCCTCGCCCGCAATAGCGGTCGAGGACGCGGTCGGAGGGCGATCGAGGAAGCCGAACCAGGCCGCGGCCAACAGCGCGACGAATAGAGCGAGCTCCACCAGCGGCCAATTCCTCAGCGTCGGAGCGCCTACGCCGGTGACGACCAGATGTGTGGCGGCAAGGATCCAGATCGCGAGGAGTGAAGCGCGCCAGAAGGGCGTCGGCCGCTCCTCCCAGAGGATCCACCCGGCGGCCCCCAGCAGACAGAGGTCGTTCTCGTACAGGTACGGCGTTGCCAGAAGCGAGGCCACCACGCCGATGCTTATGGCGATGCCCGGGGCCGAGCGCACCCGGCGGGCAGTGACCAGCGCTGCGATTGCGATGAGCGCGCTAGACACAGCGACTCCGGCCCCGGTCAGTCCGAACGCGCCCCCGAACGTCAGGTCGGATGAGCTTGCGGGCAGAAGATCCAGGGAGGCCCTGTACCCGGCCAATCCGTGCGGCCCAAGCGTCAGGAGGCTTGTCCCGGCCACGGTCACGGCGGCCGCCACCCAGGCCCCAAAGGCACGATAGCGGCCGGCGGCCAGAAGGGCCAAGGGGGCGAGCGCGGCCGCTTGGGGCTTAAGCACCGTCACGCTTAGGACGATTCCGGCGGCGACGTCGCGGTCCTCGCGCAACAGCCGCCAGGCGATCAGAACGCTCGCCGCGATTAGTGGTACCACCTGGCCGACATAGAGCGCATGGAGTACCCACCAGGGAACGATCGCGACGCCGACTGCGACCAGTCGCGTCAGACCTTGGTAGGACGTGGACCACGCGAGCGCGAACGCCAGAGTGCTGAACATCAACGCGGCCCAGACGCCGTACGCAAGCCAGAACGGTAGCGGCGTAAGTGGTACCGCGAGCCAGGCTACAGGCGGAGGACTGATAAACCGCAGCGTCGACTGGTGCGGGACCAGTTGACTCTCGGCCGCCTTGACGAGGCCCTGGTCATAGATGTGCGACCAGCCCGACTGCTGGCCCACGAGCGCAGCGGCCTCGTAGGCGTGGAAGTCGAACCCCACGTATTCGGGACTCTGCCATAAATGCGAGAGTTCGATGGCCAGCAGAAACACTACGAACCCGAGTACGACCATCCTCCACCAGCTCGGAACCTGGTTCACCGGTGCACGCGGTAACAAGATTGCGGCTCGAGGCATTCTGATCCGGCACGGTGCCGGGCTGAATAAACTCGACTCCGCCATGACCCTGCGGATGTCCGGGACGCATCGAAATGGACACGGTCAATTGCCGAACAACGAACCCGGAGTACAGTCCGCCTTCGACCCACCTACGCCAGTTTAAATACGAAAGGAGGCCGGGGCCGCAAGACCGAAGGCTCTCCAGGTATGAATTTAGAAAGCCGGGCACCTGAGCACATTTCTTCAGCGACGCGTACCAAGAGGAGGTTGCTAAGCCGACCTTGCGATGAGTTTCGGGGTCGTCGGGGGTCTCATCTCGTGAACCCGTTAGCAACCGATGCGATGATGGATTTCGGCTCGCGGAAGTGCTGGAGTCCCGGAGGGAAATGAGATGACCGAACACAGGATCGGAACCCGCGAGGAATGGCAGGTGGCCCGGGATGAGCTCGCCAAGCTCGAGGCCGATCAGGCCACGAGAAACGAAGAGATCACGAGAACGCGTCGCGATCTGCCCTGGGTCCGGGTCGAGAAGGAGTACGAGTTCGACACCGAGGACGGCAAGAAGACCCTGGCCGAGCTCTTCGACGGGCGCTCACAGCTGCTTGCCTACAACATCATGTTCGGCCCCGACTACACCCTCGGCGCCTGCCCCGGCTGCACCAGCCTGGCCGACGGGCTCGACGGCTCGCTCATTCACCTGAGCCACCGCGACGTGACGCTGCTCTGTTTTTCGCGGGCGCCAATCGAG
>VBDS01000088.1 GCA_005889085.1 Chloroflexota bacterium
CACCTCGGTCATCACCTCGCTCATCTCGGTGGTGGCGATCACGGTCATCCTCATGCGCCTCGACTTTCGCCTGGGTCTCGTGACCCTGGTCGCGATGCCTCTCGTCCTCGCGCTGACCTGGTGGTTTCGTGCCAACTCCGCGCTTTCGTACCGCGCCGTGCGGCGCGCCATCGTGCTGGTGATCGTCCACTACGTCGAGTCGCTGGGAGGCATCCGCGCCGTGCACGCGTTCCGCCGCGAGCCGCGGAACCAGGAGATCTTCGAGGACGTCAACGGCCGCTATCGGGACGCCAACATCTGGTCGAACCGCCTGGTGTCGACGTACGGCCCTGCGATCAACCTCTTGGGGCGACTGACCACAGCGTCAGTTCTGCTGTTCGGCGGGTACCTCGTCGTGCAGGGACAGGTCACGCTCGGCGTGCTGACCGCATTCGTCCTCTATCTGCGCCAGTTCTTCGACCCCATGCAGGAGCTGTCGCAGTTCTACAACGTGTTCCAGGCCGCCGGTGCCGCGCTGGAGAAGCTGGCCGGCGTGCTGGAGGAAGCGCCTACCGTGCGTGAGCCGACTGCGCCGGTGGCCCTGCGCGACGCCGCCGGTTCCATCGCGTTCGAGCACGTGACGTTCGCGTACCGCGAGACCGACGTGCTGCACGACATCGACCTGCGCGTGCCCGCGGGGCAGATCGTGGCGCTTGTGGGGGAGACCGGGGCGGGCAAGACCACCATGGCGCGGCTGATCGCCCGGTTCTACGACCCGACCTCGGGCCGCGTCACGCTGGACGGGGTCGACCTGCGCTCGATTGCGGTTTCGGATCTGCGGTGCGCGATCGTGATGGTCACGCAGGAGAGCTTTCTCTTCTCTGGCACCGTGGGGGACAACATACTTTTCGGGCGGCCGGGCGCCAGTCGAGAGGAGGTCGAGAATGCCGCGCGCGTGATCGGCGCCCACGAGTTCATCACGGCGATGCCCAACGGGTACGACACCGACGTGCGGCGGCGGGGCGTGCGGCTGTCGTCGGGGCAGCGCCAGCTCGTGGCGTTCGCGCGCGCTTTTCTGGCCGACCCGAAGGTGCTGATCCTCGACGAGGCGACGTCGTCTCTGGATCTGCCTTCGGAGCGCCTGGTCCAGCGCGCATTGCGGACGCTGCTGCGGGGGCGCACCGCCTTCATCATCGCCCACCGCCTGTCGACCGTTGAGATCGCGGACCGGGTGCTGGTCATCGATTCGGGGAGGGTGGTGGAGGATGGGGAGCCGGCCGAGCTGCGCCGGGGCGGGGGGCGGTATGGGTCGCTCCATCGCGCGTGGGTGGAGTCGCTTGCGTGAATGAAGTTCCACCAGCCCCTCCGGCGCTTCCGCGCCACCTCCCCATAAATGGGGAGGACCCTTTTTCTAGGCCGTTGAGGGGTCGAGGTAGAAGCGGCGTTCGTCTACCGTTTCGAAACCCAGCCTGGTCAGGATCGGGGCTGACATCGCCCCGCCCCAGACTGCCAGGCCGCCTTCGACTCCCGCCTCGCGCGCCATCTCCAGGCGGGCCGCGACCATCGCCCGGTAGATGCCGCGGCCGCGGAACTTCGCCCGCACCGCGCCGCCGTTGATGGTCGCCCCCGCCGGCGGGAACAGGGTCATCCCCGCGCTGCCAGCCGGCTCGCCGTCGATCGTGGCCAGGATCACGCGCCGGTCGCCTGCGGCGAGCTGGTTGCGGCGCCGGCGCTCCAGCGCTTCGGTCCTGGCCGGATCATCGTCGAGCGT
The DNA here is from genome assembly GCA_005889085.1 of Chloroflexota bacterium. Lineage (GTDB taxonomy): Bacteria > Chloroflexota > Dormibacteria > Dormibacterales > Dormibacteraceae > 40CM-4-65-16. The sequence goes on from VBDS01000088.1 coordinate 1,751, forward strand.
CCCCGAGGTGAAGGCCTCGGCATTCACTGCGTCTGACATGCGGAACGCCTCCGCGTCAGCGAGGCCGTCCTTCATCTCGAGCCCGGCGACCGCGGGACCTTCGATCTCGGCGCCGATCGGCAGGACCATCACCGCCGCGGTCGACCCGTGCGGGTCAGGTTGGATGCCGCGAGCCTCCAGGTAGTCCGTGAAGTCGGCCGGCTCCGTCTCCGGGTCGAGCGTCCACATGAGCGGGACGTGGCGAGGCGCCACCTGCGCGTGTACCTCGTCGATCAGCGCGTCGGCTTCGTCGGGGCGGCAGCGCACCCACGCGACGCTGTTCGGTCCTGGGATCGGAAAGTCCGGCTGCAGGACGATCCGGTAGCGAGGCGTCTCGATCACCTCGATCCCGGGCGCGGCAGGCTGCCGGACGTATTTGGCGAAGTCGACAAGCGCCTGCGATACTGCCCCCATGGCTGTATTTTCCCGCGAGCTGCGCAAGCGAGACCTGGTCCAGGTCGCCGCCGGGACGCTCGGATTCGCCTGGCTCGTGCTTCTGGCCGCCTACGCGTACAGCGCTTTGAGTGTTACGCCGACGATAGGTGCGCTGGTCGCGGCGCTCGCCGCCCTCCTAATTGCGGGAGCCGGCATTCTGTATGCTTGGCGCGAACCGGGGCGATAGCCGAAAGCCGCCACGTAAAGCCGCCCTTCAAACCACCACGGAGTGTCCATGGACTCCCTCCAAACAATTGGTTTCTACGTGTCCTCCGGGGTTTCACTCGCCGGAGGGCTCGGGGTCGCATTGCTTACCCGCCGCGACCAGCGCGGTGTCGCTCTCGGGGTGTTCGGGCTTGGGCTTGCGGGCATCTACCTCTCGCTCTCGGCCGGTTACGCCGCGGTGGTGGCCTTGATCTGCTACGCCGGCTGCGCCCTGATGTTCGCCAGCCCGCAGTACCGCCGCGTCGATGCAGTGGTCGGTCCGGTGTGGCGGCAGCTGGGCGCGATCGGGGCGGCGCTTCTCCTGGCCGTCCTCGCGTACTCGGCGTTCCGCGGCGACTTCGCTTACGCGGGCTACTTCGGCGGGACATTCGGGGCCGCCAACCTGGGACGTCTGCTGTTCGCCCATGACGCGCTCGCGACCGAGGCGGTCGCGGTGCTGGTCACGGTTGCCTTGGCGGGAGCGGCAGCCGCGTGGCGGGTCCGGGACCGGACGCGGTGAGCGCTGACCTGGTCGGAGTCCTGTTCGTGGCGGCCGGGCTGGTCGCGGCCGGCGTGTTCACCGCCGCCTGGCACCGGGACCTGACCGCGGCGCTGGCCGGCATTCCGCTGATGTTCGCAGGGGCGGGCGTCGCGTTTGCCGGGATCGCGCGCTTTGCGGCGGCAGGCGGTCCGCAGCTGCTCGGCCAGGAGTTCGCGATGCTGCTCGCCATCGCCGCCACCGCGCTGGTCGCGCTGGGCCTCGGAATCGCCGGCCGGGAGCGCTCTCGCTGAGCCTCATCGCCCGCGCTGGCGAGATCATCGCGGCGGCGTCTGGAGCGGCATCGAGCACCAGAGCGTCGTCGGGTTTCACGTTCGACCCCTCGACGACGCTGCCGTGGGCGGTCCCGGCGCTGCTCATCGCTCCGCTCGCGATGTTCATCATCGCGCTGTCGAGCGTGCGCACCAGGCGCTCGGCCTCGGCGACGGCGATGTTCGGCACCGTGGTCACGCTGCTCCTGACGCTGCTGGTCGCGTGGGGACTCACGCGGCGGTCGACTCCATATGTCGTGACCTATCAGTACTTCAGCATGTCGATCGCGTTCAGCGGTCCGCAGAACTTCCAGACGTTCGGCATCGACTTCATCCTCCACGTCGACCACCTCACCGTGGTGGCGCTCGCAGCCATCGAGGTGTGCATGCTCGGCGCGATCGGCTGGCACCAGGTCATGGGCCGGTCGGAGCCCGGCGCTGCGCGCTTCCACGCGGTCATCCTCGCCCTGCTCTTCGCGTGCGTCGGCGTGCTGATGAGCTGGGACCTCGCCGAGCTGTTCGGTTTCTGGGCCATCGGCGGCGCGATGACGTACCTCCTGCTCGCGCACAGATGGGGGCTCGATGAGCCCGCGCGCCGCGCGCGTGTCGCGCTTGCCCTTCCATTTCTCACCGACCTCTGCCTGCTCTGCGGGATCGCCTGGCTCTACGCGCGCTATGGCACGCAGAACCTCAGCACCCTGCTGCCGATCCTGCACACCAACCCCGGATGGACGGTGCGCTCGCTCGTGGTTGGGTCGGTCCTCTTGTTCATCGGGATCGCGGGCCGCCTCGCGCTATGGCCCTTCAATTCCTGGATCACGCAGACCTCTCTCTCGGCGCCGCCCGCTGCCTGGGTGATCGTGCAGGCGGCCTGGTCGGTCGTGGCGATCGTCGTGTTGTATCGCGTGATGCCGATCTTCCTTGCGTCCAACCCGCAGACCCTGCAGGCGTGCCTCGCGCTGTGCGGCGTAGCGGCGGTGCTGGCGCCGCTGCTCAGCTTCCTCGGCAATGAACCACGACGCGTCATCGCCCTCGCCGGATCGGCCGCCGTCGCGATCGGCGCCGCGGTCGTGATCGCCGGCTTCCGCTCCCAGCCAGCGACGTTTGCCGTCGCGGGTGTCGCCGCCGTGCTGGCAGTGGCGCCGGCGCGGGTCGCGGCCGGCCTGGCGCTGTCTTCGATCGCGTCCGCGATGCGGACCGACGACCTCACGGAGATGGGCGACGCGTGGCGTCGTATGCGCGCCAGCTCGGTCGCACTTCTCGCGTCGATCGTTGTCCTGGGCCTGTCGGGCAGCGTCGCGCTGGCGCTCGGTGTGACCTCTCGGTCGAAGCTCGGTGTTGCGCTTGGCGAGGGCGTGCTGCTCATCGCCATCGCGAGCCTGCGCGTGTTCCTCGCGGTTGCGTTCGGTCCGCTGCGCCGGCGCCGCACCTTCGAGCCCGACCGCGTCCGCGAGGCACCGCAGGGTGCGGTCAGCTGGCCCGCGTGGCTGGCGCTGGTGGGCGCGGCGTTCCTGGTCGCATCCGCGATCACCGGCTGGCTGAACTTCCTGGACGGTCAGAAGCACCCGGTTCCCGGCCTGGGGTCGATCGTCGTGTGGGGCGCCATAGCGGTCGCCGGCTTCGCCGCATGCGCCTTCGTCTACACGCGCGGCAAGGACGGCGCGCTCGCCGCATCGGCCGCGGGCGGCGTGCTGCTGAGCCGCATGACCACGACGGGCTTCGGCCTGGTCGACCGGTTCCTGGTCGAGCCGATCACTGACATCGCCCGCCGCGTGGGGGACTGGATCCCTGAGGGTGACGGCGCGCTCGGACGATTCACGAACGCTTCGGGCCAGCTCGCGCTCGCGGCCGTGCGTGCGCCGGCCCTGCCGTTGGTCATCGTGCTCGCAGTCGTCATGGCGGTGCTTTTCGCGCTGCTCGCGCCGGGGGTCGCCCGATGACGATGCTTGCCGCGATAGTCCAGGCGTCGCCGACACCGCTGCCTGCCCCAGGCGCCGGCGTCTTCACCTCGCCGTTCCTGCTGAGCCTGCTGGTCTGGGTCCCGGTCGTCATGGCGGTCGCGATCGCGTTCATGCCCAACCCGCGGGGCCGCTACGACGTGCTGATGAAGCAGATCGCCTTCTTCACGATCCTCGGCCTCATGTTCATCCTGTTCATCGCCTACAACCAGTTCCAGAACTTCCTCCCGACGATGCAGTACGAGGAGAAGGTCGCGTGGCTCCCGGCGATCGGGGTCACATACCACCTCGGGATCGACGGACCCGGGATCGTGATGCTGCTGCTCTCCGGCCTGATCGGCATCGCGTCGGTGCTCGCGTCGCTGGGAGTGCGCGAGCGCGTGCGCGCCTATTTCTGCCTGCTTTTGCTTACGCAGGCCTCGGTCAACGGCGCGATCGTCGCGCGCGACATGTTCGTCTTCATCCTGTTCTGGGCCGCGGCGGCGATCCCGCTGGCGCTGCTCGTCCTCGGGTGGGGAGGTCCGCGCAGAAGCACCGCGGCGTGGCGGCTGCTGGGTTACTGGGGTCTTGGCACCGGCGCTCTGGTGGTCGGCGTGCTGGCGCTTTACTCGATCGCGGGCGGGCAGAGCTTCGACATGGACGTGCTGCTGAAGGCCTCGCTCTCGCCGCGGAACCAGATCGTGATCAGCGTCGCGATGATCATCGCCGCCGCGACGCGACTTCCCTTGTTCCCGCTGCATGGATGGGTGCGCGACGTGCTGGCCGAGGCCCCGGTTGGCGTGGCGGTCATCGTCGCCGGCGCGACGACTCGGTTGGGCGCTTTCTTGCTCTTGCGTACCGTGATCGCGGCCGAGCCCGCGGCCGGCCATCTCTTGTCGCCAGTGCTGGCCGCGCTGGCCGCGATGACCGTCGGCTACGCGGGGCTTGCCGCGCTGCGCACGGTCGACATCCGGCACATGGCCGCCTACCTGGCGATGGTCCCTGGAGGGATCACGGTGCTGGGTCTCGCCGCGGTCTCGCCTCTGGGAATCGCGGGCAGCGTGCTGAGCATGTTCACCGGTGGCCTCGCGGCCGCGCTGATCGCCGGCGTGTGCGCGACGCTGTCCGAGCGCGCCCAGTCGCGGAGCCTTTCTGTGTTGAGCGGCCTGGCGCCGCGCATGCCAAACATCGCGTGGCTGCTGATCATCGCCGCGCTCGCGCTCTTGGGCATCCCGATCCTCGCGTCGTTCACCGCGGAGGTGATGACGTTCTTCGGCGCTTTCAAGAACCAGCCGATCGGCGCGTTTGCGGTGGCGGTCGGGTTGGCGGTGAGCGCGGTGGCGCTTGCCATGCTGCTTCGGCGCGTGTTGTTCGGGTCCCCGAACCCTGACGCGCCTGGAGTGTCCGACGGTTCGCTCGGCGAGACGTGGTATCTGGGGCTGCTGGCCGGCGGGCTGCTGTGGGTCGGCCTCTTCCCGGGCGGGCCGAAGATCCCCGGCACCGACTTTCCCCTGTTCGACCCGGGGCTTCTCAACCAGATGACTGCCGGCATCTCCGACATCGCGTCGCCATATGTCGCGCCGACGCCGGGCGCCACGCAATGAAGTACCTCGTCCTGCTGCCCGAGACTCTGGTGGTCGCGCTGGCGATCTGCGTGATGTTGGCGGGCCGCTTTGCCTGGCTGCCGGCGACTGCTCGCCGCTACCTGCCGCAGGCGACTGCACTTGTTGTGCTGGTCGCGCTCGGAGTTGAGCTGTGGGCCGGTGCGACAGTTGGCTCCTATTTCGGTGGAGCGCTGCTCCAGGATCGCTTCGCCCTTTTCGCCAAGGCCGCCGTGTTGCTGACCGCGGCCGTCGCCGTTGCGACGACCGACTGGACCGCGGAGGACTCGATCCCGCTCGGTCTCGCGATGCCGCTGCTCGCGGCTTTCGGTGTGATGGTCGCCGCGTCGGCTGCCGACCTGCTGGGGCTGTGGGCGGGGCTCGAGCTCGCGGGCGCCGCCGGTGTCGTGATGGTCGCGCTCCGGCGGCCCGACCTCGCCTTGCGGCTTCTGGTCGCGGGGGGCATGGCGAGCGCCTTGGTGTTGGTGGGACTGGCCTTCGTCTACGCGACCACGGGCAACCCCAACCTGGCCGGGATCCGCGCCGTGATCGGAAACGAGGCTCCGGCCTTGTCGCTGGCCATTCCGGTCTTGCTCTTGCTTGGCGGACTCGCAGTGCGGGCGGGGATCGCGCCCTTCCATGTGGCGGGGCTGCAGGTGGGGCTCGGCGCCTCGCCATTGGGGGCCGGCCTGGTGTTCGGTCTGAGCGCGGTCGCGGCGGCAACCGTGGGGATCAAGCTGGCGGCGGCATTGGTGGAGATCCCGGACGTGTACGTGCCGTACGTGCAGGTGGTGGCGGCGCTGGCGATGGTGGGGGGAGGCGCCGCGGCGCTGGCCGTCCGCTCGCCCCGGCCGCGGCTGGCGTACCTCGCGGTGTCGCAGATGGGGTGGGTGGCAGCAGGCGTGTCGACCCACTTCCGCTCTGGGATAGGAGGGTCGCTGTTTTTGCTCGGCGCCTTCGCGGTCGCGGCCACTTGCGGACCGGCCCTGCTGGGGCGTGCGGAGGGCGGAGAGCCGGCGATCCACGGGCTGGGGACGCTGCGACCCGTGCGCGCGGCCGGGCTTGCACTCGCGATGATGTCGCTGGCGGGGGCGCCGCCGCTGGCGGGGTTCTTCGGCGAGCTGGCCGTGGCGGCATCGCTGGCCCAGAGCGGCAGCTTTGTGCTGTTGGGGCTCGGCCTGCTCGGATCGGTGCTGGGCGTCGCCGCCGTCTTGGGCACCCTTCGCGTCCTCTATATACAGAGCCCGCTCGAGGAGTCGCGGCGTGGGGCGGCGGCGGCGCTGCCGGCGGTGACCGCGCTGTCCACCGCCGGGGCGGTGGCGTTCTGCATCGTGATCGCCGCGTACGGGGTGTTCGGGTACCCGATCATGGGGTTGGCGGACCAGGGGGCGGAAGCGCTGGGCCTGCGGTAGACTCCGGTCGACCGAACTCACCACGCGTCTCACCAAACGTCCTGGAGGTCCCGCCAACTGGCCCCGCACAAGAAGCGGTCTCGCGCTCGTCCGCGAGGTCGCCGTCCTATCAAGAGGAAGTCGCACCGCTGGCTGATGCGCTTCTCGCTGGTCGCCCTCATCGTCATCTCGGCGACGGCGCTGGTCGGCACGGGGGCGACGATCGGGGTCGTCGACTACTTCGCGGGTGACCTGCCGTCGATCGACGCCATCCAGACGGCGAACCTCATCCAGACCACGCGCATCCTCGACCGCAACGGCAACCTGATCGAGGCGCTCTATCACGAGAACCGCACCGTGGTTCCGCTGAGCAAGATCAGCGTCAAGCTGCAGCGGGCGACGATCGACACCGAGGACCGCACGTTCTACGCGAACTCGGGCGTGGACTACCGGCGCCTGCTGATCGCAATCGTTTATGACTTGACGCATCGCACCGGCACACTTGGCGGGTCGACCATCACCGAGCAGGTGGTGAAGAACGACGTGCTCGACACGACGGAGGCGCAGAGCCGCACCATCAGCCGCAAGTTTCGGGAGCTTCTCCTCGCCGAGGAGATGGAGCGGCGCTACACGAAACAGCAGATCCTCGAGCTGTATCTCAACTCGATCAACTACGGCAACGGCGCTTATGGAGCGGAGGCGGCGGCCGAGACGTACTTCCAGGTCCACGCGAGCGAGCTGTCATGGGCTCAGGCGTCGTTTCTGGCGGGACTGCCACAGGCGCCGAGCGACTACGACCCGTTCGGCACTCCGGACCAGCTCGATGCGGCGAAGGTTCGGTGGCGCGAGGTGCTGGACGGGATGGTCGCTGTGGGTGACCTCTCTGGTTCTGCCGCCGACACCATCTACGCGGGTGATCTCTTGACCAGGATGCTGACCCTGCACAAATCTCTTGCCATTGCGCACAACCCGCTGACGGCGCACTTCGTCGACTACATCGTGGCCTACATCAAACAGCGTTACGGCGATGTGGCGCTGTATGAAGGCGGCCTGACCATAACGACAACGCTCGACCTGTCGACACAGGCGATGGCGGATAAGTGGGTGAAGTCCGGGGTGCGGACTTACGCGAAGCGCGGCGTCAACACCGGCGCGATGCTGGTGATGAATCCGAGCGATGGAGAGATCCTCGCCATGGTCGGCAGCGCCGACTACAACAACGCGGCGATTCGCGGGCAGATCAACCTGACCGGCACGGACCCGCTCGGGTGGCGCGGCGTGGGATCGTCGTTCAAGGTCTACACATATGGCGCGGCGCTGCAGGCGGGGCTCGTCACGCCGGCGTCGTTGCTGAACGATTCGACGAGCGTCATTGGCGGACATTCGTTTTCGGACTGGGACGGAAAGCATGAGGGGTTCATCACGCTGCGGACCGCCCTGGCTCAGTCGCGCAACCTGCCGGCGTTGTGGACGTACTCGTCCGAGGGCGGCGACCGCGTCGTGTCGTTCATGCACAACCTCGGCGTGACGGCGCCGATCCAGACGCCTGACGGCGTCGCCACGACTCTGGGCCCGGACGCGATCTCAATGACAGAGCACCTCGCCGCCTACTCGGCGTTCGACAACGGCGGGTATCGCGTGGCCGCGCACGCCGTGCTGCGCGTCACCGATTCGAGCGCCAAGGTGCTGGAGGCGCTGGACGCGAACGCGGGGCGGGTTTCTGTGGTCAGCCCGGAGCTCGGCTACATGATGACGGACCTGCTGCGGGGTCCCGTGAAGCTTTACCTCGGCGGGCTGGGTGCGCGGCCGGTGGCGGGGAAGTCGGGGACGACCGAGGCGTACACGGGGTCGATCTTCATCGGCTACACGCCCGACCTCGCGGTGGCAGCGTCGCTGATGCACATCGACGCTGGCGCTTCGTGCAACTCGGGTTACGCGTATCTCGCCACCACGTTTCCTCCGTCCGGGTGGCAGTGCCCGACCTCGGTGTTGTTCGGTGAGAACGTCGGCGTCTCGGTGTGGAAGCCCTTTCTGGAGGAGTACTACTCGTCGCATCCGTGGCCGGCTTTTTGGGCCCAGCCCGCGGGCGTGGTTTCGCGGCAGGTGTGCTCTTACGACGGCGGTTATGTTTCGAGTGGCGGCTATAACGAGATCTTTCTGAAGGGTGTCGGCGAGCCGCGATATCCGTGCGGGGCCAACCCTTATCCGGGCGAGCAGCCGTACGTGCCTCCGGCACCTCCGGCACCGGCTCCTTCGCCTTCGCCACACTGAGTCTCCTTGCGACTGAACCGGACCGGCGTGGTCGCCGGCGTGATCTATCTGGGGTTGGGCTTTGCTTGGGCCGTGGCGACGGGAGTGCCGTGGTGGGTGATGGCCGGGCTCGTCATCGTCGCTTTGGTCGGGGCCTTCATTCCAGGCGAGGCCAACCAGGTCTCTCTGGCTCGGGCGTACCTGGCCGCGCCGGCGCTGACCTATGCGCTCCGCGGTGAGTTCGCCGGGCTCGCCGTCACTGTCGCGATCGCGAGCGTCACCGACCTGGTCGACGGCACCATCGCGCGGCGGTTCGCGCGGCCTTCTTCGTTTGGCGGCGGACTTGACCCGGTCGTGGACGGCGTCTTTACAGGCGCGGTTGCAATCGGGCTGGGGTTGGGGGGAGCCTTTCCACTATGGCTTGCCCTCGTCGTCATCGCGCGCTACCTGCTGCCGGCGCTGGCGGGGGGGACGTTGATTGCCATGGGCCGCCGGCCCGAGCTGCGCCACACACTGACTGGGCAGGTGTCGACCGTGTTGATCCTCGTCCTGCTTGGCGGCGTCTGCCTGTTTCGGGCCTTGAAGCAGGATTCGAGTGGACTGGTCAACGCGGCGGATGTGGTGATTCCGGTCGCGACCCTTGCCACGTATGTCCACCTGGGCTTTGCCCTGCGCAGGCCGGCCACGGTGGTGGAGGCCGGGTAGACTGGTGGGCGGTCGCGCTAAGTGGGGTGCTGGCGGTACCCTGAACCGGCAATCCGCCTTAGCCGGACCGAATTCCGTCGCTGAGGTCTGGGTTCTCAGAACTGGCCGCGGCAAACGGCGTTGAAGGTCGGGACCTGCGCAGCTCGGGTCTCCGAACCCCGTCAGGTCCGGAAGGAAGCAGCGGTAAGGAGAGCTCCCGGGGGTGCCGCAGCCATCCTGGCCTGAGCCGCGAACCGTGGTGCGAGCTGGGGGTCTTCGATCGACGTGGCGGTGCGCGACCACTTTTGAAATTTGATGCCTGAGTACCAGTCCCTCTATCGCAAGTACCGCTCTCAGACGTTCGGCGACCTGGTCGGCCAGGACGCCGCGTCGCGGGCTTTGCAAGGTGCGATCATCTCGGGCCGGGTCGCGCACGCGTACTTGTTCAGCGGTTCGCGCGGAACCGGCAAGACTTCGGCGGCGCGGCTGCTCGCCAAGGCGATCAACTGCACGGGGCGGTCGCGGGACTCGGCCGAGCCGTGCAATCGCTGCCAGTCGTGCTTGGAGATGACTGCCGGCTCGGCTTTGGATCTGATCGAGATCGACGCCGCATCGAATCGCGGCATCGATGAGATCCGCGACCTGCGCGAGAAGGTGAATCTCGCCCCGGCGTTGGGGCCGTTCAAGGTCTACATCATCGACGAGGCGCACATGCTGACCGAGCCTGCGTTCAACGCTCTGCTCAAGACGCTGGAAGAGCCGCCGGCGCATGTCGTCTTCATCCTGTGCACGACGGACGCGCAGAAGATTCCTTTGACGGTCATCGGCCGGTGCCAGCAGTTCGTGTTTCGCCGGCATTCTGAAGAGCAGATCGTGTCGCGTCTTTCTTATATCGCTTCGGCCGAGAAGGTTTCGGTCGATCCCGATGCGATGGCGCTGATCGCGCGCACCGCGCAGGGATCGATGCGCGATGCAGTCGGTTTGCTGGACCAGCTCGTCCCTCTGGCAATGGGCCCGATCTCCCTGGATGGTGCGCGCTCGTTGCTCGGCATCGCCGATCCGCGACTGCTCGACTCGCTGCTCGACCACGTGCTGGCGGGTCAGGCCGCGGAGGCGCTGGCCGAGCTGAATCGCGTTTACGCCGCCGGGGCGGAGCTGCGCCAGGTGGTGCGAGGAATGATGGAAGGGTGCCGCGACCGGCTTGTGGCGGCGCTATCCCGTCACGACAATGTCACCGCGCGCCGGCTGTCGGGCGTGCTCGATGCACTGTTGCATCTGGATGGTGAGGTGCGGCGTCACGCGGAGCCGCGATTCCTCGTCGAGGCGACCCTCGCGCGGCTATCGGTGGAGATGGGGACGGGTGAAGCAGTCGTCGCGCCGGCCGTCGTTGTTGATGCGGCGCCGGTGAAGGCCGAGGCGGTTGCGGCACCGGTTGCAGCGCCGGTGAGCAGTGCACCGGTTGCCGGTTGGTCGGATGTGCTGGAAAAGCTGAACCGCACCGTGCGTGCTGCTTATCTGGACGCGCAGCCCGAGGTTGACGGCACGACGCTGGTGTTGTGGTTTCGTTATGGGTTCCACCACAAGAAGGCGCAGGAGCAATCCGCGCAGCTGATGCCGCACGTACGTGCGTGGCTCGGCGACGGAGTGAAGGTCGACTACCGTTTGCGCGAAAACGAGGCGGCGAAACCGGCGGCGCGGCCGGCGAGCCCGGAGGATGATCCGTTCGTGCGCGAGATCGTGCGCCGTTTCGATGGGCGAGTGACGAGGGTGAAAGAGGTGTCGGAGTGAAAGATCCGCTGAAGATGATGCGTCAGGTCCAGCAGATGCAGGACCGCATGGGCAAGCTGCAGAAAGAGCTGGAAACTGAAACGGTCGAGGCAACCGCGGGCGGTGGCGCCGTCACGGTCGTGGCCACGGGGGCGCAGAAACTGGTGTCGGTGCGCATCGACCCCGACGCTTTGGGCGATGCGGAGATGCTGCAGGACCTCGTGGTCGCCGCGGTCAACGAGGCAATGGAGCGCTCGAAGCAGATGGCGGCCGAAAAGATGCAGGCCTTGACTGCGGGCCTCGGTCTTCCTCCCGGCTTGTTGGGCTGATCCACTGCACGGATGCCGCAGCTCCCTGAACCGCTCGAGCGTCTGATCCAGGAGCTGTCGCGATTGCCGGGCATCGGGCCCAAGACCGCGCAGCGCCTTGCTTTTCATTTGCTGCGCGTGGACCGCGTGCGGGCTGACTCGCTTGCGCAGGCGATCGAAGACGTGAAGGCGCGAATTGGTTACTGCGAGCGCTGTTACAACATCGCCGAGGGCTCGCTCTGCTGGATCTGCGCGTCGCCGCGCCGCGATGCGTCTGTGTTGTGCGTGGTCGAGTCCGCATTCGACGTTCTGGCTATCGAGCGGACGGCGGAGTTCAGCGGGATGTACTTCGTCTTGCACGGGGTCATCTCACCCATCGATGGCATCGGACCGGAGCAGATTCACGTGCCTCAGCTTCTGGATCGGGTGCGCGACGAGGGGGTGGCTGAGGTCATCATCGCCACCGACGCCGACATCGAGGGGGAGGCCACGGCGATGTATCTCCAGCGGGCCCTTTCGCCGCTGGGGGCTCGGGTCACGCGGCCGGCCCACGGCCTGCCCGTCGGAGGGGACCTTGAGTACGCGGACGAGCTCACTCTGGCCCGGGCCATGGCCGGTCGCCGGACGTTCTGAGGGCCTCTTTACAGCTCGCCTTGCAATCTCGGCCTGAACGCGGGTATCATTCGCAGGTTCCTCCACCGAACAGGTTTCGTGCGCCCTTTGCGAGGGTGGGAAAGCTGTCCGGCTCGAAGGAGCCAGCACCTTGACAACTGAAGAGTGGGAAAGACTCTGAGAGTCTGAGAAGACTCAGGGCGAAGGCTCTGGGTCCTCCGTTTTGGACGGAGAGTTTGATCCTGGCTCAGGGTTAACGCTGGCGGTGCGCATAACACATGCAAGTCGAGCGAGGGCTCATTTCCCGCAAGGGAGATGTGTTCCTAGCGGCGAACGGGTGAGTAACACGTGGGCAACCTTTCCTATCGCGGGGGATAACAGCGGGAAACCGCTGCTAATACCGCATGTCGTCACCGGTCGCATGGCTGGTGAAGAAAGCAGCAATGCACGATGGGGTGGGCCCGCGGCCTATCAGCTAGTCGGTGGGGTAACGGCCTACCGAGGCGATGACGGGTAGCTGGTCTGAGAGGACGACCAGCCACACGGGGACTGAGACACGGCCCCGACTCCTACGGGAGGCAGCA
>VBDS01000089.1 GCA_005889085.1 Chloroflexota bacterium
CCCAGAGGATGGCCGAGCACCGGAGCGAGCGCATCCGTTGATGCGTGAGCGAGGAGCGGAGGTCGCAACGACGCAGATGGGCTGCCTGGGCGCCGAAGATCCGTCGAGGGTTTCCGGCCGGGTCTCTGTGCTCATGTCGCCACTGCCTCCTTTTCCTCTTCCTCGGCCTCGAGGGTCTTGCCCGTGAGGTGCATGAAGACGTCCTCGAGCGTGCCGCCCTCGAACTGCCGACAGAGCTCGTCCGGTGTCCCGTCGGCCAGCACGCGGCCCCCATCCATCATCAGGACGCGATCGCACAGCGCGGCCGCCTCGTCCATATCGTGTGTGCAGAGCAGGACCGTGAGCTCGCGACCGGCGCGCAGCGTCTCGAGCACGGTCTGAACCTCCTTCTTGGAACGGGGGTCGAGACCGGTCGTGGGCTCGTCCATCAGCAGCAGCGAAGGTGCGGTCAGGAAGCTGCGCGCGATCGCGACCTTCTGCTGCTGGCCTCGGGACAGCTGTTTCATCGGTTGGTCGATGACGTCGAGGGGAAGGCCGAGGCTTTCGAGGATCTCGACCACGCGCCTGCGCGTGCCCCTGGCGCCGTTGCCGTACAGGCGCGCGGCGTAGAGCATGTTCTCCCAGGGGCTCAGCTCCTTGAAGAAGGCGGCCTCGACCGAGACCCGGTTCACGTGCCGGCGGACCTGGAGCGGCTGGGTCACGACGTCCCAGCCGAACACCAGCGCCGCGCCGGCATCCGGGGTCAGCAGCGTGCCCAGGATCCGGATCAGCGTCGATTTGCCACTGCCGTTGGGACCGAGGATGCCGGTGATGCCGCCCGCCTCGACGGTCAGATCGAGCTCATGGAGCGCGACCCTGTCCTTGACCTCACGCCGCCACCATGGCTCGCCGGCTTCGCGCTCACGCCGCTGGAATGCTTTTCGGACGCCTTTAATCTCGATCGCCGGACTGCTCATCGCTTACTCCTGAACCTCGAATGAACAAAAAGAAAAGGACCGCGGCGGTGCCCAACAACCGCACGGTCCTTGTTTGAGGTTCTGGCTTCTAGCTGTCTGTTACCGGACCAGACTCAATAGTGTGCGGCTGGGCGCGCTTCACCCTTGACGGTGAAGCGGGTCTTTGCGGTGTCGCCCATTAGCACACTCCTCTGGACACACCCGGATGGGTGTGCAGACCAACTTAGACTAATCGCCAATAGACCCCACGTCAAGGCTTAGCTGCCTCAGCACGAACGACGTGACGAAGGCCTCCTCGCGCCACGAGTCGTAGCGCCCCGAGGGACCCATGTGACCTGAGCCCATCTGGGTTTGGAGCAGGATCGGGCGCTCTCCGCGATTCATCGCGCGGAGCTTGGCGACCCACTTCGCGGGCTCCCAGTACGACACCCGAGGATCGTTGAGCCCGGCCATGACGAGCAACGCCGGATACTCGACGTTGCGTACGTTGTCGTAGGGCGAGTAGCTCTTGATGTAGTGGTAGTAATCGGGCTGCCGCGGATCGCCCCACTCGTCGTACTCGTTAACAGTCAGCGGCAGCTTGTCGTCGAGCATGGTTGTGAGGGCGTCGACGAACGGCACCTGTGCCACTGCGCAGCCAAAGAGGTCGGGCCTCTGGTTCAGCACCGCGCCGATCAAGAGACCGCCCGCGCTGCGGCCACGGATCGCGAGATGGTCGGGCACCGTGTAGCCCTGCGCGACGAGGTGCTGTGCGCATGCGATGAAATCGTCGAAGGTCTTGCGCTTGTGGAGCAGCCTTCCGTTTTCGTACCACTCCCTCCCCATCTCTCCTCCACCCCGCACGTGCGCGATCGCGAAGATGAATCCGCGGTCCAGCAGGCTTAGGCGGTTGGAATCGAACATGGGATCACTCGACTGCTCGTACGCGCCGTAGCCGTAGAGCAGCAGAGGAGAATCCTTCCGATGCAAATCCCGGCGATAGACCAGCGAGATGGGAACCTCGACTCCGTCCTGTGACTTCGCCCACACACGTTCCGTGTCGTAGTCCTTGCGGTCATAGCCTCCCCGCACCGGCTGCTCCTTGACGATGGTCCGCTCACGGGTGTCCATGTCGTAGTCGACCGCGGACCACGGTGCGTTGAGCGACGTGTAGAAGAAGCGCATGACGCGGCTCTCGTAGTCAGGGCTCGAGCCAGGAAACGCCGTGTAAGCGGCGTCCGGCTGTTCCAGCACGTGCAGGTCGCCCGTCGATGAGTCGAGCACCTCGAGCCGCTGCAGCCCGTCGGACCGCTGGCCCAACACCACATGAGCCCTGTGCACGTCGACCAAGTTGAGCCGAACGCCGGGGCGCTCCGGCACGACTTCCGTCCAGGACGACCGGCCCGGACTCGAGACGGGTGCGGCCATCAACCTGAAGTTGCTCGCGCCGTCGTTGGTCAGAATCAGGAAACGGTCTTCCTGGTGGTCGACCGAATACTCGATGTCAGCGCGGCGCGGCTCGACCATGACCAGCTCACCTTCCGGCGCGTCACTGCTCAGGAAGCGGCACTCGCTCGTCACCTGGCTGGCGCTCGTGATCAAGATGAAGCGCTCGCTCTTCGATGGCTCGACGCTCAGCTCGAAGCGCTCGTCGTCCTCCTGGAGGACAAGCACGTCCTGCTCCGGCGCGGTGCCGAGACGGTGCCGCCATATCTGGTAGGGGCGCATCGCCGCGTCGGGTCGCGCATAGAAGAATGTCCTGCTGTCCGCCGACCATGCGGCGCCGTAATAGACCCCCCGCAGGACATCATCGAGATCGCGGCCCGCCGCCAGTTCGCGGAAGCGGAGCTCGTGCAGCTCCGAGCCGTCGGTATCGACGGCATAAGCAACCAGGTTCTCGTCGGGACTGCGCTCAACGTAGCCCAGCTCGAAATACTCGTGGCCTTTCGCCAGCTCATTGGCGTCGAGGATGACCTCCTCGGGAGCCTCCATCGAGCCGCGCTTGCGGCAGTAGATCTCGTAGTCCAGGCCTTCGACCGTCCGCGTGTAGCTCCACCAGCCCTTGTAGAAGGTCGGCGCCGAGTAGTCGGTCTCCTGGACCCTGCCGACTATCTCGCGGTACAACCTATCCCGGAGCTCGGCGGTGTCTGCCATGACCGCGTCGGCGTACGCGTTTTCGGCTTCCAGGTAGGCGATCACCTCGGGATTTTCTTTGTCCCGAAGCCAGTAATAGGGGTCGACGCGACGGTCGGCGTGCGCCTCCAGGACCTCTGGACGCTGGGGGGCAACCGGAGGCCGGGCCGGGGTGACCTTCACCCACCCAACTCTAGGGTGAGCTAGCGAGACCCCGCGAGCTCGAACGCCCTGCGCACCATCCGCTTGACCGCCGGCTGCTCGGCGTCGGCGGGCGAGCGGAGCGTGATGGATCTCATCACCTTGCCGCCTCCTTCGAGCAGGCCGCTGCCGTCGTCCAGCTCGACGCCGCGGTAGAAGTACAGCGTCGAGTGGTTCGTGAAGGTGCCGATTCCGACCACGTCCTCATCGCCGGCCTTGTAGCGGACGAGCTTCCACATCATGCTCCGCGAGCGCGGGGGCGCCATCTCATAGGCCACCTCGTCCGCGTGTGGCGCTATCTCCTTGACGACCTTGATCGCCGCCTGGACGTTGGGGCGGACGGCAGGCGCCACCAGTTTCAGCTGCTCGGTGAGCGGGGTCATGTCTTCAGTTAAGACTATGCCGTCGGCCGATTCTCATCGGTCGCCTGCCACCCGGCGCTCGATGTGGCGGAATTTCACGCCGCTGGCGCCAACGAGGCGCAGCGGAACCACGCCTGAGAATGATAGGCAGAGTCAGCTTGGCTTAACGGCCTCGATCACCTGGCCTGACTTGCCGATGACCCAGCCAAGCCACGCCGCCCAGGCCAGCGCCAGGACCGCTCCCAGCGCGACAAGGCCCGAGCCGAGCTCGCTCGAGAAAGCGACACCAAGATCGAACAGCACCAGGTTGGCCAGGCCGAGCCAATAGACGACAGCGAGCGCGATGCTGAGCCAGCCCAGCCCTCGCGGAAGCGAGGGCTGCCGCAGGATCAGACGTCCTGTGAGGTACATGCCAAGGCTCGCAAAAATGAGATATCCGCGCTCCAGCCAGTTGATGGCGCCTGACCAGATGCCCGAAGAGGTCCCAAGAACGTTCAGGTCCTGCGTGTTGAGGCCGGCGCTGTCGCGTGCCACAGCCTGCGCTGAGCCGACCTGGGCCAGCATCCACAGCATGCCCACGATGCCCGCCGCCAGGAACCATGTGTAGAGGAGCTCGGTGCGAACGCCACGTCCGAAAAATTCGCGCAGGACGACCGCGATCGCGATCAGGCAAGCGAACGCGACCATGAAAAGCAGGAAGGAGATGTAGAGCTCCGGCCAGACCTGACGGATGTATGCGTAGTGCCTGGCCAGGTCGGGATCGGTGGGCGGAATCCCGACGCTCACGACGGTGATGAGCACCCCGGCCGCAATCGCGAGCGCGCCATAAGACCAGGTCACCACCCGTCCGGTGCGTGCCCAGGAATAGTCGGTCACTCTGCGTGGAGGACCTCGACCACGTTGGTCCGCGCCGCCCAGCGGCCTGGGATCATCGCCGCGGCGATGGCTACAACCACGCCGGTCAGCGGTATCGCGATCAGCTCCCAGGCCCCAAACACGTTGTATGCGATCGGCGGGGTCTCGTTTCCGGCTGAGCTACTTATCGCGTCGTTCAAGACGTGATGCAAGGAAAGGCCGAGCGGCATGGCCACGAGTCCACCCACCAACGCCAGCAGCCCGGCCGAGGCGCTCACCATGACGATGACCTGTCGAGGACTCATGCCGAGCGCCTTCAACGTGGCCGTATCGCGGATGCGCTCTCGCGTGTTCAGGAGCAGGGTATTGAACACTCCGCCGACACCGATGAGGGCGAGCACCGCCGCGAGGATCAGCAGCACAAGGTCGATGATCTTGACCGGGGCGATGATGGACGTATCGCTCGCGTGCACGTCGATAAGATCCGGCTCTGCGGCTGCGACGCGCCGCACGTAAGTGGAGACGTCGGAACCGCTCGTAAGCGTTACGTCGTAGACGAAGGGTTCGACCGCCGGGGTCACCGATCCCATCGTCGCAATGTCCATGAAGAGCGAATGACCCAGGTTGTTGATGTCGTAGGTCTCGCCGACCAGGCGGAGCTGTAGGGGCTGCCCGTTGGCTGTGCCCGTGAAGGTGTCACCGATCTTCAGGTGCGCGTCGTGCATCAAAGCCGCCGGGGCCACCACCTCACCTGGCGCCGAGTACCAGCGGCCGGCGACGACCATGTAGCCCAACCGCGACGAGTCGCCGCGGAACAAGTGCGTGTTCACGGGGTCGCCAACACCCGGGACGATTACGTTCTGGCCGCCAAATGCGACCACCCGGGCCGTGTCCGGCTGGGCGTTCAACAATCGCATGACGTCGGAATCGGGGTATGCGCTGCTGCGAGTGACCATCACCTGGTAGTTGCCGGCGCCGGTCTCGCTGTTGTTGATGAGCTCGAAGCTTCGCGGCAACCCCACCGCGACCACGACCGTCGCGACCCCCAGCAGGACTGTGACCAGCGTCAGGATGGCTCGAAGCGGCCGGGCGAACGCATCGCCGATGCCCAGGACGACTGGCCGTGGAAGGCGGACACGAGCCGCAACGCGCCGGAGCGTGCGCCCACCCGCGCCGCGAGGTGCGGACGCCTTCGTGATGGCGACTATCGGCTTGAGCAGCCCCGCCCGCATGGCGGGCACTGTGGCGGCGACCGCCACGACCAGAAGTCCACCGGCAAGGAAGAGAAAGTCCAGCCCGATCGAGAACGTGGGCGTATATGCGAGTCCGAGCGCATGAGAGCTGTTGGCCAGCAGCGGTTGGCTGGCGAGCGTCCCCGCGGCCACGCCGACCAGGCATGCGGCCAGCGCAGGGATCACGATCTGGAGGGCGAAGACTTCGACCACCTGGTATGGCGTGAACCCGACTGCCCTCATGATCCCGATCTCGCGATAGGCCGAGATCACGATTCCGGTCACTAGCGTGGCGACGATCGCGACCGTCGCCGCGAGAGCAAAGACGCTGAACGCAACCAGCACGCCGGTGAGGATCTGGTTGGTGATGTTGAAGATGCTTCGAATCAGGATGTAGTTCAAGGATCCGGAGACGCTTCCCGGTGGGAGGCTCGCTTTCAAGCGGTCGAGAGAAGCCTGCACCTGGCTGCTCGTCGGATCGCCAGTAAAGCGGTAGTCCATCAACAAGAAGGAAGAGTCGGCGGTGGCAAGGGCTGGCAGCGCTGCGGGCAGCATCCAAGCGCGCTGGCTGCTCAGATCCGCGCTCCCTTCATCGATATCGACAACCTCGCCGACCACGGTGAGCGTCGGGGTCTGCGCGACGCTGGTGACCTTGATACGGTCGCCCACCGAGATCTTGTTCAGCTCGGAGAAAGACCTGGTCAGCACGATCTCGTCGGTGGCAAGCGGCCATCGACCCGAAGTGATGTTGAGGACTTCGACGGCTCCGCCCGGGCTGTCGCGACCTACCGCGTCGACGTAGAACTTTCGATCGCCAAACCGGAACTGAATGTTGCTCGCAGGGTACGGACCGCCGGAAGCCGCGGCGCCGATGAGCGAGGGCGTATCGCCAAGCAGCTGCCTGTCCGTGGCCGGGTTGAACGCCACCTGCAGATGCGCACCTCTCTGCTTGTCGAAAGCGATCTGGTATGGGTCACGCGTCTGCGACATGAGCGTCATCGCCGTGGTTCCCGCAGCCATGGCAAAGAGAACGGTCAGGAAGATCACGGCGGCCTGAAGCCGCCGGCGGCGCAGGTCCGCCACGGCCTTGACGACGACGGCTCTCATCGGGACGCCTCCTCGCCTCGGACGCGGATCACTTCTGACGGAGCCCGCTCCGGGCTCTCGAGACGTGCGTCGTCGACGATCTTGCCGTCCATCACGCTGAGCACACGCGCCGCGTTTCGCGTCGCGAGCTTGGCGTCATGGGTGACGAGCAGGATCGTCTGCCCGTCGCGGTGAAGCTGACCGAGAAGCTCCATCACCTGCTCGCCGGTGTGCGTGTCGAGCGCGCCGGTGGGCTCGTCGGCGAGAAGGAGCGTCGGGTTGTTGATCAGCGCGCGTGCGATCGCGACGCGCTGCTGCTGGCCGCCGCTCAGCCGCGCTGGATAGCGGTCGCCGACGTCTTTGATCCCGAGCTGGTCAAGCAGCTCGCTCGCCCGCTCCGTCGCGGAGCTGCCTTTCAGCTGTGCGGGGATGAGGACATTCTCGAGCGCGGTCAGGTTCGGGAGCAGGTAGAAGAACTGGAAGACGAAGCCGATGTGGTCGCGCCGGAACCGGGCCAGCCCCGCCTCGCCTAGCTTGCCGAGGTCGGTCCCCCCCACCGACACGCTGCCCGATGTCGGACGGTCCAACCCGGCCACCAGGTTGAGCATCGTCGACTTGCCGCTGCCCGAAGGGCCCATGATCGCGGTGAACTCGCCCTTCTCGATGGTCGCCGATACGCCGTTCAGCGCGCCGGTGATCCCGCCCTGGTACACCTTGGTGACGTCGGTGAGCCGGACCAGCTCGGTGCGCGCAAGCGCGGCAACGTTGGGACCTACTGAATTCATTCCGTTTTTGCCCCCTCCTCCCCGAAACGCTCGGAAGAAAGTTCGTCCATCCATTTGAGGTCTGCCTCCGTGTGAAGTAATGCGCCGCGCACGAGCCGCGCCAGGTCGACGCGGCCGTCACGGCGCGCCCGTTCTTCCAGCCGGTTGAGGTCTCGCAGACGCTGCAGGTAGGCGCGCTTCTGGCGCGCGAGGAGTCCATGCAGGTCGCCGTTCGCGATCCGGGTCGCCAGAAGCAGCTTCACGTAGATGTCCTCGTGCAACTGCTGAGGGCCAGAGTCAGGCTCGGCGAGCCATTGGTCGAGCGCCTTCTGGCCATTGGGCGATAGCTCGTACTGCAGCTTCCCGCGATCGCCGCGCGGGCCGAGAGGCCGGACGAACCCGTCGCGCTCGAGGCGCTGGAGGGTCGTGTAGATCTGGCCGATATTGACTTCCCAGGTCCCACCCAGCATCGCCTCAAAGCGGTTCTTCACCTCGTAGCCGTGGAGCGGCTCCCCTTTCAGGAGCCCTAGCACGCCGTACTTAAGCGACAATCTCTCGTCTAAACATACTCAGTATGTATGCCGAGTATGCATCGCCTTCGCGGCCTTGTCAAGGCTTCTGACCGATGATTTCTGTCGAGTCACGCAGTCACGTCTGGCAGGAGGCGCGCATGAACACCTTGAAGTCGAAGGACGGAACCACAATCGCGTTCGACAAGGCGGGCGGCGGCCCGGCCGTGATCCTGGTGGACGGAGCGATGACCTCGCGATCGGACGGGTCGAAGCCTGAGCTCGCCAGGCTTCTCGCCGAGCACCTCACGGTCTACACCTATGACCGCCGGGGCCGCGGCGACAGCGCGGACACCAAGCCCTATGCGGTCGAGCGAGAGATCGAAGACATCGACGCCCTGATCTCAGAGGCGGGTGGATCGGCCTTCCTGTACGGCCACTCGTCCGGTGGGTGCCTGGCCATGGATGCTGCCGTCGCCCTTGGCGACAAGCGGGTCCGGAAGCTGGCGATGTACGAGGCTCCCTACAACGACGACCCAGCGGCTCAGAAGATCTATAGGGAGTACATCCACAACCTCACCGACGCCCTCGGATCCAATCGCCGAGGCGACGCCGTCGCCCTCTTCATGGCGCTGGTCGGAACGCCCGCCGAGCAGATCGAGGGAATGAGGCACGCCCCTTTCTGGGCAAGCATGGAGATGATCGCCCCCACTCTGGCCTACGACCACACGGCGATCATGGGCAAGGACGGCTCGATTCCCAAGGAGCTCGCGGCCCGAGTCCGCGTGCCGACCCTGCTGATAGTCGGCGGCAGCGGCGCACCGTTCATGCTCGAGACGGCCAAGACGTTGCGCGAGCTCATCCCAGGCGCCGAGCTGCACACGCTTGATGGTCAGACACACAACGTACAGCCGGACGTGATCGCCCCGGTGCTGGTCGAGTTCTTCGCCTAGCTCATCGCCTGACGCGCACAGCCTGCGCGGCGAGCGCTATCAGGCCAAGCACGACGACGCCGAGTCCGTAGACCACGGTCGTTGGGTGGAGACCGAATGATGTCGCAGCCAGGCCGGCGGCCAGTGCCGGAAGGCTGAAAGCCAGGTAGGCGATGACAAGCGCCGCCGCCAACAGCTCGCTTCGCTCGTCGGGCCCCGCGATGCGTGCCAGCGTCCCGAACGAGCCCAGTGCGGACGCTCCGAAACCCACGCCAGCGACAACTGTTCCGCCCACCGCCAGCACCACGGCTTGGGATTCCACGCCCGCAAGCGACAACGCAATCCCGGCTGAGAGTGTGGTGGCGCTGATTCCCAGGACTCTCCTGGTCGGCCAGTGGCGGAGCGCGAAAGCCGACATGGCTCCGGTGCCGCACAGCAGCGTGACGACGAGGCCGCCTACCAGGTGGTTGGTCAGTCCGAAAAGGCCGGCCGCGACCGAGGGGCCGAGCGACAGGAAGAGCCCGCCGAGCGCCCAGCTGGCGACGATGATCGGGACCAGCGCGTACACATCGGGGCGAAGGCGGCTCGGAATGCCGACCACCGGTATCAGCGAGGCGAGCACGCCCGGGCGACCTGCCGAGGTCTCCGGCAGGAGGACGACGGCCACAGCGGCAAGGCCTGTTCCGACCAGCAGTAGTGCGAAGACCAGATGTGTCGGGGCCGGCGCGAACTGAACCAGGGCGCCGCAGCCAAGCGAGCCGAGCGCCAGCCCGCTGATGGGCGCGATTCCGTTGACGAGGCCGGCGCGACCGGGCGCGTGAGGCGGGTTCAGGTCGACCAGGGTCGCGCCCAGGGTCGAAAACGCAATGCCGGTGGCGATCCCCTGCGCGACCCGCGCGACGAGGAGGCCGACGACATTGCCGGCGAAAAGAAAGGCCACGAAGGCAAAGGCTTCCAGCGCGATCGCGGCGCCGAGCACCGGGCGGCGACCGATGTGATCGGAGAGCGCACCGACGGTGAGGAGCGAGCCGATCAGGCCGAAGACATAGACCGCGAAGATGACGGTGAGTGTCGTGGGCGAAAAGCCCCACGCCTTCTGGTAGACGACATACAGCGGCGTGGGCGCGCTCGCCGCCGCCGCGAAGAGCACGAAGATCGCGCTCGTCGCCGCGAAAGCGGTCGCGGACGAAAGGCGGCCCGACGGGCCGGCCTCCCCATTCCGCATCTCGACCGCGACCCTGGTTGCGTTGATGGTGTCTACTTTCCGGCCAGCTCGCGGCGTGCCGCCGCGACGATGTCGGCGCCGGTGTTGGCATGTCCGTTGATGCCCCACCCGCCCTCAGGCGACTCCGTGATCAGAACCCACGTGCGCTGGCTCAGCTCCGGGTCGCCGCCGGCGGCCGCCACGATGTCGGTCAGCTCCCGCACCACGCCAAGCTGCTTGTCGCGATCGAGAACGCCGATCGGTGTCAGAACCTGGACCCGGACGTAGTTGCTGTCACCCGCGACGTTGGATACCGAGTCGGCAGGTAGGTCGTGGATGAACGCGGCGGTGTTGTTCCTGAACATCGAGATGTCTGGGACCTTCTCCCACCGCATCACGGCCGCAGCCAGGTCTTTGGCCAGGTCATGCTTGTTGCCGAACGTACCCTCAGCGGCGTAGACGTCGATCATTGGCACGGGCTCGTCTCCCCTTGGAATTGCGATGGCCGTCGCATCGATGCCGGTATTCTGCCCACCCCATCGACAGAACGGTCTGTATAGTATCACACACCGGAGGAGTAGACAGACCGGTCTGTACAATCAAGCGATGGCTGTGAAAACCACACGGGCCGAGTCGACCGTTTCACACCGAGCGCCTGCCCGGGAGCGTTTGCTGGCCGCCGCCGACAAGCTGTTTTACGCGGAAGGCGTGCATGTCGTCGGCGTCGACCGAATCGTTGAAGAAGCCGGCGTTACAAAGGCCTCGCTCTACAACACCTTTGGCAGTAAGGACGAGCTGGTCCGCGCCTACCTGGAGAACCACTTGCGCCGGCGGCAGAAGCGTGTGGCGGGCATCCTGGCCGCACAGAGGTCGCCACGGGAGCAGATCGTGGCCATGTTCGCCGAGGTCGAGGACCTCCTCGCCGGCTCCGAGTTTCGCGGCTGCCGTTTCATCAGTGCCGCCGCCGAGGCGCGACCTGGCGACGCGGGCGAGGCCGTCGCCGCCGCGTATCGAGCCTGGCTCTGGTCCGTCTTCACTGATCTCGCCAGGGCCGCGGGTGCGAAGGATCCCAAGCAGTTCGGCAGGCAGCTGTTCCTGCTGTACGACGGCGCCGCCGTGGCCGCGCGAATGGATGACGATCGCGGGGCCGCGGCCAAGGCTGTCCGTACAGCGGCCCTGTCGTTGCTCGACGCGGCGATTCCAGCCAAAGCCGCAAGGCGCCGGGCGCCCTGATTTCCTGAATGTTGATCCCGCCGCTGGCACTTGCGGTCGGGGCTCTAGGTTTACTTATCCGCGGCCATCGGCGCGTCATTCTGATCGTTGCCATCGCGGCGACGATCCTTTCGGTACTCGCATTCGCCGCGCAGTTCGTTCCCGGCGGCGCTGAATCCTGCACGTCTTCCACAACCGGCCAGACTGTCTGCCAGTCCTTGCCGGCCGTATCCGGATGGGATGGCCCTCTCCCCTATTCGATTGCAGTCGGACTGGTATGGCTCTCAGTTGCGCCTTTGCTGAGCGTGCGTATCGGGAAATGGTGGCCCGCGGCGGCTTCGGCCGTGCTGCAGGCCGTCCCCCAGGTGATCAGCTTCGGTGGCTTCGTCGACTGGGCTCCGGCGCTGGTGGCAACGATAGCCGTCGCATTTGCCGTAGGCGGCGCTCGGTCCGCCCGAGAGCTCCCGCGCCAGACGCCTGACCTCTGACCCCAACCCAATCCCTGACGAGCCGGTTCAGGATTTACGGGTCGACATGATCCAGCCCCGCCCGACGTGATTTACCCGCAGGCCCTGGGCCACCGCCTGCGCACGGCTGTGAAAGTGCCGCGTGATCCCGGCTACGGCGCGTTGCGGAGGGCAGCCCGGGCGGCCATCGTCATACCCCTAATCTTCGCGTTCACCGATCTCCTTCTCCGCAAGCCTCAGATCCTCATCTTCGTGGTGTTCGGTTGCTTCTCGCTGCTCGTGATCTCCGACTTCGGAGGCATGCGCCGCCCACGTGCTCTCGCGTACCTGACGGCCACCCTGGTCGGAGCGTTGCTGGTCGCGCTCGGGACGCTTGCCTCGTCCTCATCGATCGCAGCCGTGGCATTGATGTTGATCGTCGGGTTCGTGATCTCGTTCAGCCGCGTTTTCGGAGGTTACGTGGCCGTAGCGAACACCGGCTCGCTGCTCTCCTTCGTGATCGCCGTCACGATACCGGCGCCGGCCAGCGCGATTCCCGAGCGCATTGGCGGCTGGGCGATCGCCGGGCTCGTGTCGACGCTGGCGGCCGTTGCGCTGTGGCCGCGGCTCGAGCGCGTCACGATGCATCACCAGACGCGCATAGCACTGATGGATGTCGCCGACCTCGTCCAGGCCCTCGCATCTGGCGTGGACGACGCCGACTTGAAGCGGCTCGGCGACAATGCGGACCGGGCCGTCGATGTGGCTCGGCAGGGCTTCGTCGCCATGGCGAGGCGTCCCACCGCCACGGCTCGTCGCGACCGCGCGTTTGCCCAGCTGCTCAGCGAGCTCGACAGGATTCTCGATATCGTCCAGCGCCCTTTTAACGTAGGCCGTCCGGCGATACGTCCACGCCTCGCTGAGACAGACCGCCTGGTTGCGGCGGTCGTCGCCGTCTTGCGTTCCAGCGGAAACGTGCTGAACGGTGGCTCGCAACCAGACGTTCACGTGATCGAAGTTGGTCGCAACGAACATCGCGCCGCCCTCGACCGGTGGGCGTCGGAACAGCTGCGAGGGGGCCGTCCGATCGAAGACGTGCTCGATGGTCTCGACTTTGACGACACGATTCGCGTCGTGTCTTATGTGGCTTTCTTGTTGGCCGGCAATGCCATCATCGCCGCGGGCGCGCGGCCAGACCTGCGCGATTCCGCGGTGCATGTCATGCGCACGATCCGAGCGCATCTCGAGGCGCCCTCCACTGTGCTTCAGGCCAGCCTTCGCGTGGCGATCGGCCTGGCACTAGCAGTCTGGGTCGCGCGTGCATTCGACCTGTCCCATGGCTTCTGGGTAGTGCTGGGGACGATCCAGGTCCTGCGCAGCAATGCCCTCGGCACGGGCCGCAGCGTCGTTCAGGCAATCGCCGGCAACGCGATCGGAGTGATCATCGGCGGACTCTTCGCCATCGTCGGAGGCAATCACCCGACGCTGATGTGGGCCGCGTTTCCGCTCGCGGTCTTCGGCGCCGCATACGCGGCGACGACTGTCGGTTTCATGGCGAGCCAGGCCGCCTTCACCATCAACCTGATAATCGTTTTCAACCTCATCTCGCCGGCGGGTTGGCAGGTGGGCCTGGTGCGAATCGAAAACCTGCTCGTAGGCGCATTGATCAGCCTCATCGTGGGAGTCTTGCTCTGGCCGCGGGGCGCTCGCCGTGAGCTCGGCCAAGCGCTGGCCAATGTCTATCGGGACCTCGTTGCCTACCTGGCGCACGCATTCGACCGCGTCCTGGGCTTCGATCCGGCGGGCATGGCGGACCGAGCTCGCCAGGCGGTCGTTCGCGCTCAGGACCGCGCCGATGCCGCCTACGACACGTTCGTCATCGAGCGCAGCGTCGCTGCGTTCGACCAGGAGAACGCCGCGTTCTTGCTGTCGTCAGCCAATCACTTGACCCTGGCCGGTGACCTTCTCAACGTGATCGCGAACGCCATGGGCTATCGGGCTGATAGCTCGGCCGGCGGACCGCGCGACGTGCGAGACCAGGTGCGCGTACTGCTGGTCGCGTTCAGTGGGCTCGCCGACCGGCTCAGCCTTTCTCGACCTCCTGAGCCCGAGTCCAGTGTTTCGCCAGCGGCGCTTCGCCAGGCTGAGCTCGACTGTCTGCGCCGATGGCAGAAGGATGGAAGCGTTGGGAAGGCGGCCATGGCCGTGGTGATGGCGGGCGAGTGGGTGCAGGACCTCGCGCGCCTCGAAGCTGACCTCGAGGACGCTGTGGGAAGCGCGGTCGAGGCGGCGCGTAAACCATGGTGGCGCTGAGGTCAAGGACAGTAGTCCTCGCCTTCTCATGAACAACCCGAGAACACACACCTCTTGCGCAAGAAGCTCCATTCCCGTGAATCGAAAGGCTCGTTTGGCGCAAAGAGCCGGGTTCGACGACGTGATCGGAATCA
>VBDS01000090.1 GCA_005889085.1 Chloroflexota bacterium
CTATCTGCAAATCGCCTTCGGCATCGTGGCCCTCTTCGTCGCGATCGTCATCCTCTTCCTGCTTCGCGACTTCTTGGGCGCTTTCGTCCTCGGAGCGGCGATCGCCTTTCTGATTCAGCCCGCGGTGACTCGGCTTCATGCCGCCGGCGTGCCCCGGCTGCTGGCCATCTCGCTTGTCTTCGTCGCGATCATCATCATCCTGGCGGGTTTAGTGCTCTTGATCGTTCCGCTCGGCGTGAGTGAAGTGGGTCAGCTTCAGGTCCAGGCGCCCACTTTGGCCACGGCAGCGCAGAAGAGTCTCAACGGTCTTCAGCCCATCCAGGTCTTCGGCATCGACATCGACTTGAAGGGCGTGACGGCGACAATCAACTCGCACCTACGCGAATATCTCCTCGGTCAGTTTGGCAACGCCGTCACGCTTGGCCTCACGGCGCTGACCACCGTGCTTCAGCTCCTGCTGATGTTCATCGTGGCCTTCCTCCTTGCCATCGAAGCCCCAGCCGTGCGTCGTGATCTACGCCGATTCGTTCCCAGTGACTATCGCAGCGACTTCGACCAGATCTGGCGCCAGGTCCGCAAGATGCTCTACGCGTACGTGCGCGGACAGCTCATCATCGCCGCGCTGATCGGGATCTGTTCCGGCGTCGCTTGTGCCGCGATCGGTCTTCCCGACCCAATTGCCCTCGGATTGATTGCCGGCATCACCGCCCTGATTCCCTACTTCGGGCCGTTTATCGGCGCGGTGCCAGCGATCCTTGTCGGCCTGAGCCAGTCTCCAGGCACCGCTCTGTTGATCGCGCTTCTCTATCTCTTGATCTCGAATGTGATCCTCAACGTCGTCTATCCGAAGATCATGGGAGATGCAGTCAAGCTTCCGCCGATTCTCGTCATCGTCGCATTGATCGCCGGCTTCAGCTGGGGCGGAATCCTCGGCATGTTCGTCGCCGTGCCCATCGCGGCCACCCTGCGCATCCTGTTCGATCACATCTATCCGCGCCTGTATGAGCGGCCGGCGTGAGAATCGCGCTTCTGTCGGACATCCACGCCAACTGGCAGGCGCTGGAAGCCGTGCTGCGTGACTGCCCACCGGTCGATGAGACCCTGTGTCTTGGTGACGTTGTCGGCTACGGCGGGGATCCGAAGCGCTGCGTCGACGAGGTCATCAAGCGCCAGTGGCTGACGCTCGTAGGCAACCACGATCGCGCCTGCACGGATCCGGCGATACTCGAGTGGTTCAACGACGACGCGGCCTCCGTCGTGCGTTGGACAATTGAAGTGATAGGAGAGGAAAGGCTGGAATGGTTGCGCGGCCTGCCGGACAGCCACGTCGAGCATGACGTGCTCCTTGTCCACGCGAGCCCACGCGACCACATATACGAGTACGTACTCGATACGGCGGTCGCCCATGCCAACCTCGAGTTGCTCAACGGGGGTATCTGCTTTCACGGACATACTCATGTGCCGGGAATCTTTGGCATGAACAACGGGGCCGTGACGCATGAGTATCGCGTCGACAAATTCCGGCTCGAGGGCCCGGCTCTTGTGAATCCAGGCAGTGTCGGCCAGCCGCGGGATGGCCTGCCGACCGCCAGCTACGGCGTCTGGGACGTGGACCAGAAAACCTTCGAGTTCCGGCGCGTCCGTTACGACATCAAAGGAGCCCAGCGCGCGATCCGAAAAGCCCGGCTCCCGGAGCGATTCGCTCTTCGACTCGAAAGCGGCCGATGAACCCGCGGCTGGCCATGCGCTTGGTGCGGCTCGGCTATGCGGCTGCGGCCGGAGCGGGGATTGGCTCGTTCCTCTTCTGGACCGTTTACTGGTTCTCGTTTGTCCGCGGCAACCTGCGCGGTCCGGACTTTTTCAACTTTTACGCCGCCGCGAAACTCTTCGTCTCAAATGGAGGGTCGGCCGTTTACGACATCGCGATGCAGCGCCAGGTCGAGCTTCAGATCACCGGCGCCGATCCCTCTCGGTTCATCGTCTTGCCTTACTTTCACCCGCCCTACTACACCCTGCTGATCGCTCCTCTCGCATATCTCGACTACCGCAACGCCTACTACGTGATGGCCGCTTTCAACGCCCTCTTGGTCGCGGCTCTGGTTGCGATCCTGGTCAAAAGCAGCCTTCGCCTACAAGGCCGCGGTTGGATGGTGGCCGCTGCGATGATCGCCGGTTTCTTTCCACTCTTCGTGACTGTGCTGCAAGGGCAGTCGGACCTGGTCGTCCTGGTACCCCTGGCCGGCGCATACGCCGCCTGGGCAAAGGGCCGGTACGGCATGGCTGGTGCGTTGAGCGCGCTCGCGCTCTCCAAACCGCAGCTCCTGCTGCTGATCCCGATTCTGTTCCTGGCTAGGCGCTCCTGGCGCGCGCTCGCGTCATTCGCCGGAGTCCTGCTCGCGCTCGGTGGGATTTCCGTGGCCGGTTTCGGCTTCGGTCCCGTGATCACCTACCTGACGTCCGTCGGGACGTGGGCCATCACGGGCCACCTGCCGAACACGGGTCAGCTTGTCTACACCGACCCGGCGGTGTACTCGCTGCGCAACATTCTCGAGGCTGTTCCAGGCGGCGGGAAGGTCGTGGCTTTCGTGATCCTGGTCTTGCTGTTGGCGCTAGTCGCCCTCTCACTCAGCTGGCGCCCCGACAAACCACGTCTCGATTTCGCCCTTGCGATCGCGGCGTCGCTCGTGTTGAGCCCTCACCAGAACGTGCACGATCTTGCGCTGCTGGTGATCCCCGGCTTTGCGCTCGCGGACCTGGCACTCGCCGGCCAGCTTCGCTGGCCACACGTCGCTGTCGCAGTCCTTTTCTTCGCGTATGCCGCGATCGATCTGACGCTCGCAATCAATTTCTGGTCGGCGGCGGTAGGCGCGCTGGCCGTCGCGGGTTATCTCACAGTCGAACGGATGGCCGTGCGGCCGGACCCGATTCCGCTGGGCGAGCTGCAGTGGAGCGGCCCGCGGCCCCGGCGCGTGATAGTGCTTCCCGCCTATCGGGCAGCAAAGACGCTGGTCGAGGTGGTCGGTGACATTCCCCAGGGTTCAGCCGATCGAATCCTGCTCGTGGACGACGCAAGCGCCGACGCGACAGTCAGCGTGGCGACCGCGCTCAGACTCGACGTGATTCGACATCAACGCAACCTTGGCTATGGCGGGAACCAGAAGACGTGCTATCGGCAGGCGCTCGCGATGGGCGCCGACGTCGTTGTGATGCTGCACCCGGATGGTCAATACGACCCCGCCCTGGTCCCGAATCTCTGCCGCGTCATCGAGAGTGGAGAGGCCGACATCGTGCTCGGTTCGCGGTGGCTGGGTCTCGACCCCGCCAAGGCAGGCATGCCATGGTGGAAGAGGCTCGGCAATCGCTTCCTCACCGCATCCGAGAACCGGGTGCTGGGCCTGAAACTCTCCGAATACCACACCGGCTATCGCGCGTATTCGCGGCGTTTCCTGGAAGCCATCCCATTTCTCGAGAACAGCAATGACTTCGTCTTCGACACCCAGGTGCTGGTCCAGGCGGCCACCTTCGGCTTCAAGATCGGAGAGGTGCCCGCGATTGGCCGGTACCACGCAGACGCGAGCTCGACGAGCTTTAAGACATCGACGATCTACGGATTGAAGACGCTCGGCGCGCTCGTCCGTTACGTGATGCACCGGGCCGGCTTCAGGTCGCGGTGGCTGACCCCCGCCTCAGATGCCGACAAACAGGCGCTTGCGGTAAGCCAGGTAGCCCACCACAGCCAGGTTTAACAGCAGCGCGCCGACCTTGAACAGGGTCGGATGGACGACTACTTCGTAGACCTCGTAAGGAATCAGGATCCCGGTCGCGATCACGGTCAGGTATTCCGCCCAGCGCCGGCGCATCGCGAGCCCAACCCCCTCCGTCGCCTCGAGCGCGGCGTACGCGATGGCGCTTAGCGCCAGCAGGTTGATGTGGCTGAAAGCGCCGACGTAGACGAGGCCACGCAGCAAGAGCTGCATGATGATCCCGCGCCCGACGTTGAGGTTCAGCTGATTTTCAGCGTAGTCGGCCCAGTTGTCGAGCCATCCCTTGCGGCCTGCGACCAGAAGGCCGATCGCGAGGAGGATGAGGATTGTTGATTTGACGAGACGCTCGACGATGATGACCTTGATAAATGCGTCGTGCTCGCCGCCAATCGTGCCGAGCTCGTGCCACAGACGGGCGAAATAGTGGGGACGCTGGTGCGCGGTCCTGGCCATCGCGACTGACCTTAACAAGCAGGGTTGTTAACGGTGTTTGCGGCGCCCAGGGTCTATGTCAGGCTCGGCAGGCTGGGGGAGGGAACCGCTGGGAGAGGGAGGGCCCGAGAAGGGGATGCCGGCGAGCGGGGCCGGGCTCGGGTTTACCGTGTGCCCTCGTCGTGGTGCTCTCGGTGTTCCCGGAACAGCATCACGCGGCAGTTCGCGTTCTTCAGCACGTACGGCACTGTCTTGCCGAGGTTGAACTCCCCAAACCGCCGCTTGTACGGCAGCCCCATCACGATCAGGTCGGCCCCCCATTCGACCGCCTCGTCGACCAGCGCCGGACCGGTGTCCCGTGCCTGGACCAGCTCGGTCTCAACCGGCAGCTGCGAGGTGGCGGCCAACTTCTCCACCTCGTCGAGGATCTTCTCCCCGCGCTCTACCACGTCGTCGAGCACCGCGCCAAGAGGCAGCGACCTGTTGACCTCGATGATATGCACACCGTAGAGCCGCCCACCCTGCGGATCGGTCATTCGGCATGCCAAACGTACGGTCTCTGCGTCGATGTCTTGCCCGCCCACGGCCACCAAGACCTTGCGCGACGTTGTCGGATGGGTATGCGCGGTTCGGTCGGCCATCAGTGCTGCGGCCCGCGCCTGACGCGGCGGACAAGGACGTACGCGGCGAAGCCGAAGCAGACCGCCGCCGAGCCGGCGGCGAGGCCCTGCGAGATCGGGTCGAGGGTTCTATGCGCAGCCAGGTAGGCGACCACCCAGATCCCGATCGCGAGCGCCATGAAGCCCATGAAGGTGAATGGGAAACGCAAGCGCCCAAATCCTAGCAACCTCCGACTTGTTCGCCGGAGGGTGGTTTATGGGCCTCCCTATAATCAACCGGCGTTGAAGCTCGTCATCGTTGGGTGTGGACGGGTCGGCTCACAGATCGCAGCCGATATGGATCGGTCTGGCCATGAGGTTGTGATCGTCGACCGAGATCCCAACGCCTTCTCCCGCGCATCGACGCGCGGCGTGCTGACCAGGGAGTTCAAGGGCGACCAGGTCGTGGGCAATGGAACCGACGCCGATGTCCTGCGCCGGGCAGGGATCGAGCACGCGGACGGATTCGTCGCCGTGACCGAGGGCGACAACCGCAACATCATGGCCTCGCAGATCGCCAAGCACGTCTTCAAAGTCCCGCACGTCGTGGCCCGTATATACGATCCGGAGCGGGCGGAGGCATACGAAAAGCTCGGCCTCCACACGATCTGCCCCACCATCGAAGGCGCGCTCCATATCCAGAAGGTATTGCTGGAGCGGGAGAGCAAATAGCGACGTGTATGTGATCGTCGTGGGGGGTGGAACCGTCGGGTATTACATGTCGCGCGACCTCGTTGAGCGCGGCCATGAGGTGACTCTCATCGAGAGGGATGCCAAGCGCGCTGACTGGCTCGAGACTCAGCTCGGCAGCATCGTCATGCGCGGCGACGGCTGCGAGGTGAGATTCCTCGCCCAGACCGGCATCGAGCGCGCCGATGCGATCGTGGCCGTGACCGCCGACGATGAGGACAACCTGATCGCGCTGCAAATGGCAAAGAAACACTTCCGTGTCAAGAAGACGGTCGCCCGGGTGAACAATCCGTCCAACGTCGAGATCTTCAAGACGCTCGGGGTTGACGAAGCGGTGTCGGCAACTGACGTCCTCCTCGCAGCGCTCGAGCCGCCAATCACCACCTGACGAAATAAAAAAAGGCCGCTCATCATGAGCGGCCCTTAGTCGAATGTCTCCGTTATGAGGCCTTGCCTATCTTGTAGATCTTGGTGCCGCAATAGGGGCACGTGCCGACTGTTGCTGGCTTGCCGTTCTTCATCGTGATCGGCTGAGGGTCTTTCATCTCGACCTTTCTTTTGTCCTTCAAGCAGTAGCCTTCCACAAACTCACCGTCCTTATTAGAGATTCTGTCGTGGGGGCGGACTCGCCCATTCTAGGGGTGCGTATTTGGTCAACACAACCCCAATTCAAACTGAATTCAGGCCCGGGGCCCGAAAAACGTGCCAGAAAGCGGTCTCAAAAGGCCGTTTAGACTCTTCCCCGAAGAGAACAAAGCGCACCTCGGTCGCTTGCCAGCCCCCACTTAACGCTGCGTTCAAGGACTCGGCCATCACGCGTGCGCACTCGTCGATCGGAAATCCGGCGATGCCCGTGCCGACCGCGGGCACCGCGATCGTCTCGACCTGATGTTGATGAGCGAGACGAAACACATCGTCCATCGACGACCTGAGAGAACCTCTGGTCGTGCGGCCGCCAAGCGCCATGCTCGCGGCGTGGATCACGTAACGCGCGCGCAGCTTGCCGGCCCCGGTGATGGCCGCTTCACCGACTAGCACAGATCCATGTGCATCGCATTCGTCCTGGATCTCAGGGCCACCTGCCCTGCGAATCGCGCCCGCGACTCCGCCTCCAAGTTGCAGGTCGTTGTTTGCCGCGTTGACGATGGCGTCTACCTCTTGCTCCACCAGGTCGCCGCTAATGATCACAACTCGTGTTTCATCCATTCCCTCACCTCTGCCACGCGTTCCTCGAGCAGCTTCGGCGTTGCGCTCGCGATACCGCGAATCCCAATTGACTCAATCGCCAGCGATGCGCACGCCACGCCGCATACGAGTGCGTCCTGCAACCCAGAAGGTTGAGCGCCGGTGCTCAGCCACCGGGCCAGCATTCCACCCGCCACCGCGTCCCCGGCCCCAGTTGTATCAAACGCCGGATGCTTCAGGAGGGCCGGCACGTGGACTGGGCCGGCCACCGTGTGCGCTGTCACTCCCCCCGCGCCCGCCTTCAAAACCAGGCCGTCGAGCCACCACTGACGTCGAAAATTCTCTGGTACTCCGCCACCGAGGGCAGCGAACTCGTCTTCGTTGCAGAAGTACCACTGGGTGCGCTGGAGCACGTCTTTGGACACCGCGGTCTGCTCCTTGATGTAGGACAGCATCGCGTCCGCTGCGATGAGTCGCGCCGAGTGAAGCGCCTTCACGGCCTGGGCCTGGCGGTCTGGGCGCATCGAGCCAATGAACGCCCAGCCCGCGTAATCAGCGGGCACGTGCGGCACCCAACTGTCGTAGATGTCATCCGCGCTGCCCAGGTCAACGTTGTGACCGTGCTCCTGGCGCGCGGTCCAGCGGTAGGTCGGCGCGTCGAGGACCTCGAGGAGGGTGGTGTCGACCGGCCGTCCCTCGAACGCCGAGGAAACGCGCTCAGCAGCGTCGCGCCCGACCACCGCCGACAGCTTCACCGGCAGGATCAGGCTCGCCGCCAGCGCGAAATATAGGGCGGAGCCACCAAGCTCATCCTTGATCTTGCCGAACGGCCCGTCGCGTGTGTCGAGCGCGATCGACCCGACCACCAGCAGCTCCGGTGCGTCAGGCACGCCGCCCGGTACCGCTGCTCGCGGTCACGACGTGGCGCGCGTAACGCAGCTTCTCGAGGAAGTCCGGGATCCCCGAGTAGTCTTCGATTTCCATCCAGCTGCGTCCGAGCTCCTCAGCTGAATGCGAGTCGGAGCCGGTGGCCATCACCTTGTCGAGCTCGTCGGCCAGCTGCGACGCAGCCTGGTTCGCTGCGGCATCGCACCACGGGTTGTAGGTCTCAATGATGTCAATCCGCCCCGCCAGCTCCTCGATTCGCTCGAGTCGGAAATTTGAGCGATGCCGGTCGAGCGGATGAGGCACATACGTCAGTCCCCCCATCTCGTGAACGAGGTCCATCGCCTCCTCCGGCGCGAGATAAGGCGGCACCCGGCGGGTGATGAACAGGCCGATGACCTCGCCCTCCAAAGTCTTGATCTCCTCACCGGCGATGGCGAGCTCTGGCGCCATGCGCACGAAGTTGAGCGCTCCTTCGACCGTGTTGTGATCAGTCAGCGCCAGGCGGTCGAGACCGCATTCGCGCGCACGGTCGAGCAGCTGCTGGAGAGAGCTGCGCCCATCGTGCGAAAAGTTGGAGTGGAGATGAAGATCGACGCGGAGCATCCGCGCTTTAGAGCGCGGCTTCTTTCAGCATTCGCTCGCGAGAGCGCGCGAACAGCGGAATCACTTGCGCAGGGCCGCGACTGATGCACGCCTGCTCCATGAGCGCCGCTTGCGCGTCGTAGATGATCTCCATCACCTGCTCGGGCCTGCGTTCGCGACCAAGTCGCGCCGGCAATTGGGGGTGCGCTTGACGAAGGACCGTCATCAATCTGGGGACCAACCAGCCGGGGACGATCCTGATTTGCTGCACCAGGCACTCTTCAACCCAGAAAAGCAGCTCATCCGATTCCTGCAGTAAGCGTCGAGGCGTCATCGCGCGCGTGCGGCGTCGATGCCATCGCCGATACCGCTCCTGCTCCTCGATAGTCTGCTGAAGCATGGGCTCCAACCCACTATATCAGTGACCTACCGCAGTCCTTGCTCTTGATGGATAGCAAAGAGTTCGCCACC
This sequence comes from Chloroflexota bacterium, assembly GCA_005889085.1. Classification (GTDB taxonomy): domain Bacteria; phylum Chloroflexota; class Dormibacteria; order Dormibacterales; family Dormibacteraceae; genus 40CM-4-65-16. The sequence continues at coordinate 8,672 of VBDS01000090.1, forward strand.
CGCCGACCGCCGGAACGAGGTGGACCTGGCGGTCGAAAGTCCACTCTTTCCACTGCTGGCGGACTCGGTAGCGCATGACCAAACGCGCCACATTGTTGTAGGTGCGCTGATGCAATTGGTCGGTCCAGCTCTCGAGCACGGTGACGCTTGCCACCTGCATGTCGAGTATCTCCAGCCACTCGTCGAGTCGCGGCATCTCCCGAATGAAGTTCTGCAGCCCGCCCCATGCCCTTTGTGCGTCTTCGGCGAGCATGTCCCACATCTCGTCGAAGCGTCCCTCCGCATGCAGCCTCATGAAGAGCATCTCGATTGTGGCGGGAGTCGCCGGCGCCTGGGGCGGCGGTCGAAGGGGTTCGAAGGAAGGTGGCATAGCGGCGAATGCCCCAGCCATTCCAGTGCCTACCGAAGCTCTGACGAAGCGGCCGAAGTCGTCGGCCGGCCAGGTCGTGAACTGGCCCGCGAGGCGCAAAAAGAAGCTTTCCACGACCGGCCAGCGCCTGAGGGGTTGAAAAATCTTCTTGACCATTGGGGCTAGATGTTGTGTGATCTCCACAGACTGTATACAGAATGTGGATAACCCGCAAGTCCTGGCGCAGTCGACAATGCGGCCAAAGGGCCCGCTCGAGCCAGCCTCGAGCTCGCTCCGCCGATGCCACCCAGGGCTGCGGCCGGCCCCGCCGCTGGTCAGGGACCTGGATCATCGCAGTGCGGACCAGGTCCAGCGGGTGATCCGGATCGCGCTCGCCGCCTGGCGGGTGAGCCCCCGCCCTCAGCGGATGGTCATGCGCCGGACCACCGCCGCGACTTCCTCGAGCGGAAGTCCCACCGGACAGACGGCGGACGCGGCCGCCAGGTCCGGCGAGTCACCTGCGACGTCAGACGACGCATCGCCAAGTCGGGCGTACAGACGCATATAAGAGGAAGCGAGATCGGGCAGCCGCGTCATGCCGATGCGGCCGGCTGCGAGCGCGCACAGGCCGCAGTTGATGCAGGTGACGAGGCGGGGGTGGCGTTCGCGTTCTGCTGGAGAAATGGTTCGTATGCCATCGGGGGAGTAGGTCTCGAGCAGCTCACCGAGCTGTGGCCGCGGTCGTCGCAGGCGCCGGCGCGCGAGGTGAACTCCGTAGGCCCAGGCGAGCTTGGCCAGCGAGTCGGTGCGCGCCATATCAGCTCTCGTTCCGCATCAAGCCGCGCATCGCGCCTTGTGCCAGCTCTTCCTGTGCCCATCCTGCATGGGGCAGCACCGGGGCCCGCCCCAGCCATGCGCCGCGTACGAATTCGCGCGCTGCGTCGAACCTCTGCGTCGCGCTCCAGCCGAGCTCCCGTCCGACGACCTCGGCTGCGCGCAAGATGCACGCCGCGCCCGCGCATGGTCCTGCTGCAACTCCCACGCGCCGGAAGGCGTCCGCCAGCGTGCCCACCTGCTCGTGCCGCGCCGCATACACCAGCTCGGATTCGGTGACGGGTTCGCACCGGCACAAGATTCGTGCTGTATTGGCTTCGTCGAGCACCTTCTCCGCGTTCGAGCCGTGCCGGCCCTGCAGCCTGACGACGGCAAGCGCCGGAATGCCGCAGCGCGACGCCAGATCGGAGGCAGGCTCAGGGTCGGATTCGTTACCGGGCAGGGGCCGAGTCGCGGTCGTGCACGGCGCCTCGTGGCCGAGCTTGCGGCACACCGCGTCGGATGTCTCCTCGGCCATCAGCCGGTACATCGAGAGCTTGCCGCCGGCGATCGTGATGAACCCTTCCGCGCCCGACGCCGAGTGGTCGATCACCTCGTACCGCCGCGAGAGCTCGTCCTCATACCGCCGCCACTTGAACAGCGTGGGCCGTACCCCGGTCGTTGTCCGCACCGGCCGGTAGTCGCGGATCGCCGGAAAAACACGTTCGAATCCCTGCAGCAGATACTCGACCTCGTCCTCCTGCACGTCGACTGAATCGAGGTCGCCGTAGAAGTCGTCGTCGGTCGTGCCGAGCAGTGTGAACCCGGCGTGGGCCACCATCAACAAGTCACGTCCGTCGATCGACTCGGCGCTGATCGAGAAGTTCGAGATGCGATGCGGGTAGACGATGTGAATGCCTTTGGCGGGTCTGAGGTCGACCTTGACGCCGGCCATCGTGCCGATCTCGGGCGACCAAGGGCCGGTTGCGTTGACCACCACACGGGCGCGCGCCTCTGAAGTTGCGCCGTCCGGTCCGCGATAGCGCACCCCGATCACCTTTCCACCGTCTCGGATAAGGTCGGTCACACGGGTGTGGTTGAGCGCGCGGGCGCCGTGCGCCATCGCGTCCTGGACGTTTGCGTAGACGAGCCGGTGGGGGTCGACGCCCCACTCCTCCATCGTCACGGCCGCGATCACGTCTGGCGACAGCCCGGGCTCGGCCTGGCGTGCCTCGGCTGCGGTGAGGCGCCGGTGCGGGTGCGCCTTCTTCAGCGGCTGGAACCGGTCGTAAACCTCCATCGCTGTTTCCATCCGCTCGATGTTGTTCCGGTCGTGGGGCAGGACCGGGATGATGAAGACGACCCGGTAGACGAGATTCCGCGCGATCGTCACGATGTGCCCGGCGTCGATGCACGACCGGCGCGTCGTGTCCCAGTCGTATTCGAGGTAGCGCGGACCGCCGTGGATCATCCAGCTCGAAGCACCGCTCGTGCCCGCGCCCCAATCGCCCTTCTCGAGCAAGAGGACAGACAGGCCGCGCAGCGCGAGGTCGCGTGCGATGCCGGCGCCGGTCACACCGCCGCCGATAACCACCACGTCGTACGCGCTCGGCGCGGTCACGTTCGGGATACTAGTGCGCCGCGCTGGCCGCCTCGTGCTCTTTCTGGAACTCTTCGATGATCGCCTTGGCCAGGTGCGCGGGCATCTCGTCGTAATGAGAGAACCGCTGCTGGAATGAGCCTCGGCCCTGGGTGATCGAACGGAGGTCGAGGGCAAATCGCAGCATCTCGTGCGCCGGCACCGTCGCATGCACCTTCTGGTAACCGTCGTCGGGCTCAGTGCCGAGGATCTTGCCCCGCCGGCCGTTGACGTCCGACATGATGTCGCCCAAATTCTTCTCTGGGACGCGGATGTCGGCCTCCACGACGGGCTCCAAGAGCACCGGGCCCGCGTCCAGGGCTCCCTTTCGGATCGCCATCGATCCGGCGATCTGGAACGCCATGTCATTCGAATCGACCGCGTGGTATTTGCCGTCGACCAGCGTCACCTTGACATCGACCATGGGATAACCGGCGACCACGCCCTTGGCCATGTTGTCGACGATGCCCTTCTGCACCGAAGCGCGGAAGTTTTGGGGGATCGCGCCCCCGAAGATCTTGTCCTCCCAGACGAAACCCTCACCGCGCTTGGTTGGTGACACCTCGATGACGCAGATTCCGTACTGGCCGTGGCCGCCGGACTGCTTGACATGCCGGCCCTCGGCGCGACTGTGGCCCGAGACGGTCTCGCGATACGCGACGCGTGGGACCTGGGTCGAAGCCTCCACACCGTACTTGCGCTTGAGCTTCTCGAGCGTGACGTCCAGATGTACATCGCCGAGCCCAGCGATGACCAGCTGCTTGGTCTCTTCGACTCGCTCCACGTGCAATGTCGGGTCCTCTTCGCTGAGCCGTGCCAGGCCGTTGGAGATCTTCTCCTCGTCTCCGCGGGCCTTGGGCGTGATGGCCACGCTGTAGGCGGGCCCGGGCAGGTCGAGTGGTGGGAGGGGTCCTCCGTCCTTGATCCCAAGCGTGTCACCTGTAAGCGTGTGGGCGAGCTTGGTCGCGGCCCCGATGTCACCTGCCCGTACCTCAGAAGCAGCGACGTGCTCCTTTCCGCGCGGGTAGAAGATCTGGGCAAGGCGCTCTTCACCGCCCCGGGTGAGGTTTGGGAGATGGGCGTCGGCCGTGACGGCGCCGGCGACCACCTTGAAGTAGCTAACGCGACCGAACTGATCGCCGCCAGTGCTGAACACGAACGCCTTGACGGGCTTCTCCGGTTCCACCTCGGGAGGCGGCATGAGCTCCGCGATGGTCGACATCAGCGTTCGCACGCCAAGGAGCTTGGTCGACGAGCAGCAGACGACGGGGGCGACCTTGCCCTCGAGAATCCCCTCCCGCAAACCCCGCTGGATCTCCTCCTCGCTCAGAGTGCCCGCGTCGAGATACTTCTCGAGCAGCGAGTCGTCGCTCTCGGCGGCGGCCTCGATCAGCTGTCCGCGATACTCGTCGACCAGCTTCTGCAAATCGTCCGGGATCGGAACCTCGCTGCCCTTCCCGTCGGGCGTGGTCACGAAAGCTTTCAGGTGGAGCAGGTCGACTATGCCGCGGAAGTCCTGCTCCGAACCGATGGGCAGATGCAGGGGAAAGGGGCGCGGCGAGAGGTGATCGCGCATCGCGGCCACCGCGCCGTAGAAGTCCGAATTTTCCTTGTCGAGCTTGTTGACCACGACGATGCGCGGCTTGTTGGTTCGGTTGCAGTGCTCCCACGCGATCTCCGTCCCCACCGCGAGCTGAGGGCTGGGGCCTACGACCACCACAGCGCCTTCCGCCACGCGCAGTCCGCTCAGGACCTGGCCCGCAAAATCGAAGAAGCCGGGCGCGTCCAGGATGTTGAGCTTGTAGCCGTTGTGCTCGACTGAACCGACGCCGAGATTGATCGAGATCTTCTTCTTCTGCTCCTCGGGTTCGTAGTCCATGGTCGCGGTCGCCTGGTCGGTCGAGCCCAGCCGGGCGATGGCGCCGGAGGCGAAGAGCATCGCCTCGGCGAGCGTGGTCTTGCCGTCATGGGAGTGGCCCAGCAGGACCACGTTTCTGATCTTGTCCGGAGCGTACCCTGTCGCCATCCAAACCCCCACCAGAAGCGGCCGCTTTGGTTGTGTCCAACAAGTCTAAGGCCGGGTCAAATCCGACCCGGTAGAATCACTTGCGCATGGTCAAGAAGACGGCATCGATCGAAGAGGTGCTCGCCTCAATCGACGCGGCGCGCGACAAGGTGATGGCCGACGAGGTGAAGTCGCTCACCAAGCTCGGCATCCCCAAGGCAATGGCCTACCAGATGATCGCGAGCAGGTTCCACCAGAAGGTGGGGAACCAGGAGGAGGCCGAGCCAGACCCCTTCGAGGGGAACGCCACCTCCTGGGAAGAGATCAGCTAGAACCGCTTATCAATGAACCGCGCTGAGCGGCTGGCCAGGCTCCTCAGGGTCCTGGCCGCGATCATCGCGGAGCCCGGGCTGAACCCATTGGAGCTGGCTGATCGCGCAGGCGTCTCCGAGCGCACCCTCCGCCGAGACCTGGCCCAGCTCCGCGAGCTCGGTTACGAGGTCGCCTACACCAGCGGCTACGAGGTCCAGGAGAAGCTAAACCTCGATGGGCGCGCCAAACGCAGGCCGCGGGGCCGAGGCGACGACGCGCTGCTGCAGGCGGTGGCCCAGGCGGTCGAGACGGCCGGCCTGTGGCGGGACACTGAGCACTCCGAGGTGATCGCTCCTCGCCGCAGCAAGACACGAGGCTCCGGCCCCGCTGCGTTGGTCATGATCCCGAGCGGCGAGCGCGACACCGATTTCAGATACGCCACCGGGATGGGCCTCGAGTCCGGCCTCTACATCCGCTACGGGGCGAAGGACGACGTGCTGGTCACCAGCCCGCTCGAGGTCGATCGGGCGCGTGTCCAGTCTCACGCGAGCCAGGTCGTCGAGGACCGCGAGGCCTACGTTCGTAACGCCTGGGCGCGCCTGGCGGTCACCATGCTGCGCGAGAAGGGACCCTGCGCGCCGTCTACCTGGAGGACCTCCGGGCGGGTGGCCTCGACATCGAGGTCGACCAGGGCCTTTTCGTCGCCGAGCGCCGGCGCAAGTCGGTGGAAGAGGCGGCGGCCATCCGTCAGGCGCAGCAGGCAGCCGAGGCTGCGGTCGTGGCGGTCGTGCGGGAGCTCGCCCAGGCAAGCATCAAGGACGGAGTTCTGTGGTCGGACGGCGCGCCGCTCACAGCCGAGCACCTTTACGCCCGAGCCCAATACGAGCTCGGCGAGATGGGCTTCACGTGCCCCGACATGATCGTCGCGGGCTCGCCGGACAACGCGCTGCCGCACTACCGCGGCGACGGCGCCATCAAGGCGAACGCGCCCGTGATCATCGACATCTTTCCGACCAGCCGCACCACGCACTTCAACGGAGATCTGACCCGGACCGTGGTGGTCGGCGAGGCCACCGAGGAGGTGAGGAAGATGCACGCAGCCGTCCTCCAGGCGATCGATGCCGGAATCGAGTCGATCGCGCCGGGGATTCCAGGCGAGGACCCCCACCTTGCGGTGTGCCATGTGCTGGTCGACCGCGGGTACGGCACCACGACCAAGGGCTACGAGGGCCCGGGCGGCGTGGCGCAGATGAATCACAGCACCGGTCACGGCGTCGGCCTGGACGTGCACGAGGCCCCTTCGCTGCGCCACACTGTCCGCGATCCGCTTCAGGAAGGCGACGTGGTCACGGTCGAGCCGGGCCTGTACCTCCTGGGGCTTGGCGGAGTTCGAATCGAGGATACGGGGATGGTGACGAAGCACGGTTTCGAAAACTTCACGAGCCTGACCCGCAGCCTCGACCCGCGCGACTACCTGTAGCGCCGGCCATGCCGTTCGACGAGACGCTCGGCCAGCGCATCAAACGAATTCGCACCGAGCGCGGACTGAGCCTGGCCAAGGTCGTGCGCGACGATTTCAGCCGCGCCTTTCTCAACCAGGTCGAGCTCGGCAAGGCGAGGCCGTCGATCCGGGTTCTCCGAATCATCGCCGACCGGCTCGGCACGGAGGTCGAGTACATCCTCGAGGGCCAGGAGGCGGGCATAGAGCGCGAGCTAGCTCTTGAGAAAGGGCGCGTGCTGCTCGCCCGAGGGGAGACGCGGCGGGCGATGCTCGCCCTGAAGCCGGCAGTCGCTTCCTACGACTGGCCGCTAGGCTCAGACGCGCGGGTCTGCCGGGCCCAGGCCCTGCTCGTGATGGGGCGCAAGGACGAGGCGGCTGAGATCATCGCGCGGGAGAAAAAGACGATCGAGCTTCACAATGACCGGCACCGTCTGGACCGCCTCCGCGCAGTCGAGCGCGGCGACCAGTTCCATTTCGAGGGCGATGCGGTCGAGGCCCACCTCCACCTGGCGGACCGAGCGGCGCGCCACGGCAACCCGCACGACGAGCTCGAGCACTACCGGGCGGCCAGGATCCTTTTAGAGGTTGATCCTCCCCATAAATCTGGAGGTGGCGGCGAAGCCGCCGGAGAGGCTAAAGGCCCGACGGGAAGCTGAAGGAGGGCGGCGGGTTCACATCCGGCGGCGCGATCTCGACGGTGATCACTTCATGCGACTTGAGCACGATGGCGCGCGGGTCGCCGGTGTAGGGCTGGGCGCCCTTGCCGTCCGCCAGGTCGATGTACACCACGATCTTGTCCTCGGGTGCCACGGTGAAGGTCGAAACGTGTTTCGCGTCCAGCTTCTGGGTCTGACCGCCGTTGGCCCTGCTCCACGTGTCCCATACGTCGAAGAACTGGCCGAGGGTGAACGTATCGCTGGCCGGCGACTCGATGTGGATGATGTTCTTGTTTGCCGCGTGCACGTGCAGCCAGTAGTAGCAGCTCACGTTCGTGCCGGTCGAGTCGAGCTGGATGCCCACGTTGTCCGGAATGTTGACCACGTTGCCGTGGTACATGATCTGCACCGCAGCGTGGTAGTGCACCTGCGTGTGCTCGAGCTGGTCGCACTTGATCACACCCACCGATTGGGGCGCGGTCGCCGGCCGGCCGAAATAAAAGATCGCGGCGATCATGGCGATGACGAGCACGCCTAGAATGCCGCCGACCACGATCGGCAGCAGCGGTACTCCGGCGCTCTTCGACCTGACCGGCGAGCGGCGGCCGGCCTTGCCTTTGCCGGCGCCCGCGGCAGCCTTCGCTCGGGATTTGGGTGCCATGACTCCGACTGGTAGAATACCGGCCTGACCTTTCTGGCCTCGGCCGGAGGATTTCAATGGGCCCTGCGCGCGCCCGGCGGCCTTCGCTCGACCGGGGCCTCCACCCATAGGAAGGAGGTTCCGCGTTGCGGGATTACGAAGTTCTGTACATAGTTCGCGCCGACCTTGAAGACGACAAGGTGCAGGACGCGGTGAAACGAGTCAACACGCTGATCGAGCGGTCTGGCGGCGCCATCGAGCAGACCAACCTCTGGGGCAAGCGCAAGCTCGCTTATGAGGTCAAGCACCAGAAGGAAGGGTCCTATGTGCTCCAGGACTTCCAGCTCGACCCCAACCGCGTGCCTGAGCTCGAGGCCAGCCTGAAGATCACCGAGGAGGTCTTGCGTCATCTCATCGTGCGCAAGCCTGAGAAAGCAGCTCCCGTGACCGCCGTGGCGCCGCCGCCGCCGGAGGTCGTGCTGGAGCCGATCGCAGTGGAAACCGACGAGGCGGCGGGGCGAGTGCGGGCGGATGGAGAGGAGAACAAATAGATGTCGAACTTGAACAAGGCGCTGCTCATCGGTCGGCTGACCAAGGACCCGGAGATGCGCTACACGCCAAGCGGGACCGCAGTGACGAACTTCAGCATCGCCACCAACCGCTGGTCGAGCGGGCAGGAGGGCGAGCGCAAGGAGTTCACCGACTACCACAACATCGTCGCCTACAACGCCGGCAAGCGAAACCTGGCCGAGATCGTGGCTCAGTACACGCGCAAGGGCGCGCTCGTCTTCGTCGAGGGGCGCATCCAGACTCGTTCGTGGGAGGGCCAGGACGGACAGAAGCGGCGCACCACCGAGATCATCGCCAACGACGTGCAGTTCCTCGACAGCCGCAGCGGCGGCACAGGCGCGGTCGACGGGACCCCGCCGGCGCGCCGTCCCGCGGCAACCGATGACATTCCCGCTCCGGACGACGCGCCGCGCGACGTCGACCCGGACGAAATTCCGTTTTAGGAGCTAACAAATGGCAGTCAGCCGTCCACCACACCGCGAACAGACCGGATCCGGTCCGGGCGGTCCTCGCGGACCGAAGCGGCAGCACCGCAAGGTCTGCACGTTCTGCGTCGAGAAGATCGGCTACATCGACTACAAGGAGATCTCGCGGCTGCGGCGCTTCGTCAGCGACCGCGGCAAGATCCTGCCCCGGCGTGTGACCGGAACGTGCGCGCGTCACCAGCGGCCACTCACCACGGCGCTCGAGCGCGCTCGCGCGATCGCTCTGCTGCCGTACACGACGGAGCAGCATTAAGTCAAAATCACAGCGCCGCCTACACCCAGTGATGGAGCGCGCCCATGACCTTTAACACGCAGTTGCGGATTCCCGGCCCGACGCCGCTTCCCGAGCGGGTGGTCCGGAGCATGAGCCGGCCGATGATCGACCACCGCGGGCCGGAGTTCGCGGCCATCCTCGGGGAGATCACCGCAGGGGCCAAGCGCATCTTCAAGACCAAGCACGACCTCCTCCTGCTCACCAGCTCGGGGACTGGAGGCCTGGAGTCGGCGGTGGCCAACCTCGTCTCACCCGGTGACGAAGTCGTCGCCGCGCTGTCTGGAAACTTCGGCGAACGCTTTGCCGCTCTGGCCGCGGCCTACGGCGCCGACGTGGTCCGCCTCGAGTTCGAGTGGGGCCAGCCCGTCGATGCAGACGACCTCCGGGTCCTGCTCGGGCGCCATCCGAAAGCGAAGGTCGTTCTGCTCACCCACAACGAGACCTCGACCGGCCTGACCAACCCGCTGCGCGAGCTGGCGCGCGTGGCGCGCGACGCCGACAGGACCGTCGTGGTCGACGGGGTGAGCTCGATCAGCTCGATCGACATCGAGACAGACGCCTGGGGCATCGATGTCGCGGTGAGCGGGTCGCAGAAAGGCTGGATGTCGCCGCCAGGAATGGCCCTTGTCAGCGTCAGCGAGCGCGCATGGGTGCAGCAGGCGAAGGCCCGCTCACCACGCTTCTACTTCGACTGGAAGGAGGCGAAGACCTGGGCGGAGAAGGGCATGACGCCGTTCACGCCCGCGATCCAGGTCGCCTTCGCCATGCAGGAAGGCCTGCACATGCTGGAGGAGGAAGGCCTGAGCAACGTCTACGAGCGCCACGCGCGGCTCGCCCGGGCGACCCAGGCGGGGCTGCAGGCGCTCGGCTTCCAGCTCTACGCACAGGACGGTTACCGCTCGAACACGGTGACCTCGGCGCTTCCGCCGCCTGATCTGGACGTGGCGGCGCTGCGCAAGCTGCTAGACGCCAAGTACGGCGTGGTGATCGCAGGCGGCCAGGGCAAGATGACGGGCAAGATGGTCCGGGTCGGTCACCTGGGCGCGGTCGCCGAGGGCGACGTGGTGCAGGTGATCTGGGCCCTGGAGCAGGCGTTGGAGGAGCTCGACATCGCGCCGGCTGACGGGCGCGGTGTGGCCGCGCTCACCGCCTCGGTGCAGGGCGTGCCGGCGACCGCGCGCTAAGCGCGGGGGACGAGCGTGCCGAAAATCCTAGTCGCCGACCCCCTCGCGGAGGACGGCCTCGAGCGCCTGCGCCAGGCCGGCGAGGTCACTGTGGTCAGCAAGCTGGCCGAGGCTGAGCTGATCCGGCAGATTCCCGACTTCGACGCTCTGGTGGTGCGGAGCGAAACGCGTGTGACCGCGCCCGTCATCGAGGCCGGACGAAAGCTGCGCGTGGTTGGGCGGGCGGGGGTCGGCGTGGACAACATCGACGTCACGGCGGCAACCCAGAAAGGCATCCTCGTGGTCAATGCACCGCGCGGCAACATCGTCGCCGCGGCGGAGCACACGATGGCGTTGCTGTTTGCTCTCGCTCGTTGGGTGCCCCAGGCCGACGCGTCGGTAAGGCGCGGCGAATGGACACGCGCCAGGTTCGTCGGCGTTGAGGTTCGGGGCAAGACGCTGGGCGTTGTCGGCCTGGGCAACGTCGGCTCAGAGGTAGCCAAGCGGGCGCACGGGCTGGAGATGGACGTCATCGCTTACGACCCGGTCGTCTCGGTTGAGCGCGCGGAGCTTTTCAACGTCGCGCTGGTCACGCTGGGCGAGCTGCTCGAACGGGCCGACTTCGTCACCGTCCACGTGCCCCTCGTCGAATCCAACCGAAACCTGATCGGCGCCGCGGAGCTCGCGCGCATGAAACCGACTGCGCGGCTCATCAACACCGCACGCGGCGGGATCGTGGACGAGGCCGCCCTGCACGCCGCACTCGAGTCCGGGCGGCTCGCCGGCGCTGCCGCTGACGTGTTCGAAAAAGAGCCGCCCGGGGAGAACCGGCTCTTTACGCTGCCCAACTTCATCGCCACGCCACATATCGGCGCGTCGACCGCCGAAGCGCAGGTCTCAGTCGCCTTTGACGTTGCAGAAGAAGTGGCTGCGGTCCTGGCGGGAGACCTCCCGCGATTCGCCGTCAACGCACCAGCGCTTCCACCCGAGGAGCTCGCCTTCCTCCGTCCCTTTGCAGGGTTGACCGAACGCCTCGCGGCGCTTCACGCCCAACTTTTCAGTGGGCGCGTCAGCGCGATTGAGCTCGACTTCGAGGGCGAGCTGGCGGAGCACGACGTCAACCTGCTCGTCGCGTCCGCCATCAAAGGAGTCCTCCAGCCGTTCACCGAGGAGCGGATCAACGCCGTCAACGCCCGGCTCATCGCCGGCAATCGAGGCATCAAGCTGGTCGAACGACGCAGCCGCTCGCACGGCAGCTACGCGAGCCTCGTCACCGTGCGCATGCAGGGACACGAGATAGCGGGCACGGTCCTGATGGGCGAGCCGCGCGCGGCTCGCATCGATTCGTTTCGGGTCGACCTCGTCCCTGATGGCCGCTTCCTGGTCAGCCGCCACGACGACCGCCCAGGGGTGGTCGGCAGGGTCGGCACCATCCTGGGCGAGCACGACGTCAACATCGCCAGCATGCAGGTCGCACGCGACGCGCCGCGCGGCAACGCAATGATGATTTTGGCCGTGGACGATCGGGTAGCGCCCGACGTGCTGACCCGTCTGAGAGAGGTTGGGGGGATGTCCGATCTGCGTTATGTAGAGCTCGGCGCTAACTCCGACGGCTGACATCCGGGCGCTGCCCGGGGTCAGGTACTACCTGGCTCGGGCAGGCGATCCGCGCAATCTCGTCGCACCGCCCTATGACGTGATCCCCGAGTCGGACATTCCGCACTATCGGGCGCTTTCGCCTTACAACGTCGTCCATCTGACGCGACCCGGAACCGACTACGAGGGCGCCGGCAGGACTTTCGAGCGGTGGCTGGACGAGCGAATCCTCGAACCCGACCCCCGCTCGATGTACGTCCACGAGGTGAGCTTCGACGGCGGCGTGCGGCGTGACCTGATCGCCGGGCTGCGCCTCCAGCCTTACTCGGACAAGGTCGTCCTGCCACACGAGCGGACACATCGCGGGCCAAAGGAGGACCGTCTGGCGCTGCTGCGCGCGACGCGTGTCAGCCTCGAGCCGCTGTGGTTCCTCTACGACGGGGGTGCGACAGGGATCCCGGAGGTGCTGGAGCGGGTCGCCTCGCGGGCGCCTGCCATCTCGTTCGCCGGGCCCGAAAACACCGACCACCGCCTCTGGGTGATCTCCGACCCGGCAATCCACGCCACCGTCCACGCCACAATGGAGCACCTGCCGGTGCTGATCGCTGACGGCCACCACCGTTATGAAACTGCCCTCGCGTACGCCGAGGAGGTGGGCGGGGACCCGGACGCAGCGTCCCGTTTCACCCTTGCCCTGCTGACCGACCTGGCCGACCCCGGCCTCGTCGTCCTGCCCACTCACCGGGTGCTGAAAGCTGGGGTGGGGGTGACCGGCGGCGAGCCAACGGGGTCGCTCGAGGAGACGCTGGACTCGCTGCGGGGCCGGGTGGCGGCCGGGGCGTACCGCAACCACCAGTTCCAGGTCCTGCCTCTGGAAGGGGAAGTGGCCCTGGTGGAGCTACACGAGCAGGTGATCGACAACATCCTCGGCAAGCGAGATCCCGAGGATTTCCTCCTCTACACGCGGGACGCGGCGCAGGCCGTCAGGTGGGTGGACGAAGGCGTCGGCACGGCGGCCTTCTTCCTCGACGCGCCCGATCTGCACCAGGTTTTGAAGCTCGCCAGGGAAGGGAAGACTCTTCCTCAGAAGGCAACCTATTTCCATCCGAAGCCACCCTCGGGGATGGTTTTCGATCGGCTGGAACGAGATCGACGTTTATAGTTAGGAACCCAAATAAAGTGCCCATTTACGGTTATCGATGCAGCAGCTGCGGACACCAGTTCGAGATCCAGCAAAGGATGGCCGACGAACCGCTCAAGATATGCCCGAAGTGCCAGGGAGAGCTGACCAAGGTCCTCTACCCGAGCGGGGTGATCTTCAAGGGCAGCGGGTATTACAGCACCGACTACAGGGGCTCCGGGAAGGAGGCCTCGGGCAACGGTTCCAGCCCTAGCTCGGAGACGAAGCCGGACTCGAAACCCGAGTCCAAGCCGGAATCAAAGTCGGAATCCAGCGATTAAGTCAGATAGAGGGAGTGCACGTGGCAAACATCCAGGAAGTCACAGACAGCGAGTTCGAGACGGCGGTCTTGAAGGCTGATAAGCCGGTCCTGGTCGACTTCTGGGCGACGTGGTGCGGTCCGTGCCGCATGATCGCCCCGATCGTCGAGCAGATCCATGGCGAGCTTGGCGACAAGATCAAGGTCATGAAGATGGACATCGACGAGAACCCGTCGGTGCCGATGCAGCTTGGGATCATGTCGATTCCGACCGTGATCATCTTCAAGGACGGCAAGGCCGCCGAGCGGACGGTCGGCTACCGGCCGAACATGAAGGGCGACCTCAAGGCAAAGCTCGAGGCGCTGATCTAACCGATCGCCGCTTCGCCCGGCATCAGCGTCGGCTCCGATGGCGTGAGTCGATGCTGGTGGGGGGACACCGACGGTCCGTACCGTTCGTATCACGACAACGAATGGGGCAGGCCGGTCACCGACGATGCGCGCCTCTTCGAAAAGCTGAACCTGGAAGGGTTCATGGCCGGCTTGAGCTGGCTGACCATCCTGCGCAAGAGGGAGAACTTTCGCGCCGCGTTTCGTAGCTTCGAGCCGGCCACAGTTGCTCGATTCACGTCGCGCGATGTCTCACGGCTGATGCGCGACGAGGGGATCGTCCGCAATCGCGCCAAGATCGAGGCGACGATCAACAACGCGCGTCGCTACGCGGAACTGACCGCGGAGTTCGGCAGCTTCGCTGCATACGTCTGGAAGTACGAGCCCAAACCGCGCCGCCGGCTGCTCGACAGCGCCGAGTTCGCGGAGGTCGGGTTGCCGGCCGAGGCGGTTGCGATGAGCAAGGACCTGCGTCGCCGGGGGTGGGCGTTTGTCGGGCCGACCACCGTCCATTCCTTTATGCAGGCGATGGGTCTGGTCAACGACCACATCCGCGGCTGCGAGGCGGGCCGCGAATCGGAACGCCTGCGCCGCGCCTTCGTCCGCCCGCGCTAATCTAGCCCGGCGCTGGGGATGTATGGGAGCTGGTGCTCCCCGCGGTCTTCAAAACCGTTTGCGGGGCGCTGTTGAGGCGTCCTGGGTGGGTTCGATTCCCATCCATCCCCGCCAAATTTCGGCGATGAAAGCCAAAGTGACGGCCACAGCGGCGCACCGAAGCGAACGTCGGCGGACGCTTACGTTTGTACAACGTTGGCGCACACGTCTCACTCGCGGCTGGCAATACAGCCAATTCGGCGCACAACATGATGGTGCTCGCGCAGGGAGTCGAGCCCTGAACCTTGGGATTAAGAGGCTGCGGACACACAGTGTCAGGGAGAGTCAGCGAATTAAGGAATGCCATTCCCGCTTCGGTTAATGACGCAGCAGTGTCGCAGAGTGTCAGGGAGTGTCGGAGAGTATCCACGTGAAGGTGTCGATCGGGGTGTCAGCTTGCGGGTCATGCCAAAGAGGGGATAACGATCGCCTTCCGGCTTGGCGGTATCATCACCCCGCTTCCGTGAAGCCGAAGCTGACGGCACTCTTGGCTCTTTTCGCAGCGTGTTCGACTGCCGCGCCCTCCCTCCCTACCGGCGACGTGCTCCCTCACGGCGAGGTCGTCAAGAAATTGGACGCGGGCAGAGTCGAGAGCCTGCCGACAGGCACGGTTTACGTCCGTTTCATCCGCTTCGTGCAACCGCCTGGCTACATCATCAATTCGAAGCAGCATGTCCCAAGCGTGGTCTACGTCGAGACCGGCGTGCAGCGCCTCGTCCTCGCGGGTCAGCCTCCGATCGATCTGGTCGCGGGGCAAGCGAGATTCCACCAGAGTGTTACTCATCAACACCTGAATCCAGGTACGGAAACCAGCAACTGGTATTCGATCGCGGTCTGGCCCAGCTCCGCCCGCGGACAACCGCTTGTCGATCCAATAGCTCGAGCTGCATTCGAAAGCGAGGAAATCGATCGCCCTGCACTGCCCCAAGTGGCGTACTCGGAAGCGCTCCGTCAGGTAAGCCTTGCGAGGGGTGGAACCAGTGGAGCGCATCGGTTTGGCGGACTGTCGGCCTTCTATGTTCTGACGGGTTCCGTCTCCATCAAGAGCGCGCACCGAGGTGCCGTGAGTCTGGGCGTCGGCCAGGGGGCGGCGTTTCTACCGGAAACGGATCTACAGGAGACAAACACAGGCTCGGACCAGGCGGCGTATCTGGAGTTCCTGGTCACCCCGGTCGGCACAGAGTTCGAAATTCCCTTGCAGCAGTCACCGGCCGCCTGAGTCAATCGATTCGAAGCACGCGGTTGTCATCGGCGTCGGCCACATAGACGGCGCCATGAGGATCGACGGCCACGCCGAGCGGAGTCTTCATCTGAGCGATTGTGCTCATGGCTCCTTTGACATCGAGCCTTCTGAGTCGATGGTTCGAGCCGTCGGCTATGAACACGTCACCGGTTGGTCCCACCGCTAAGGCCTGTCCCATACCCTCGAGGGGATTGGTGGCGAGATTCAACTCGGCGAAGATGGCCGGCGCTCCGTCGCCCCCAAAGGCGGCGACGCCTGTGCCGGCGACGGTGGCGATCTGTCCATTGACATCGACTCGGCGGACGCGCTGGTTGAGCGTGTCGGCGATATAGAGGTTCCCTTCATTGTCAAACGCCAGTCCGCCGGGCGCGTGGAGAACTGCGTATGGAGCCGGTCCTCCATCCCCTCGATATCCAGCCTCACCGGTGCCCACCACGGTACGGATGGTTCCGTCCGTTCCGAGCTGCCGAATCACATTGTTGCCGGTATCTGCGATGAATAGCGCGTCGCCAAATCCGATGGCGAGACCGGTCGGCAAATAGAGCTTTGCAGCAGTCGCCGGCTTCCCGTCCCCTGCATAGCCGGCTTCACCAGTACCAGCGACAGTACTGATCGTGCCGTCGGGATTCACCCGGCGAACCCTGTTGCTGAGCGTGTCTGCGATGTAGACCGTGCCGGCACTGTCGATCGCCAACCCTTGAGGTGTGTTGAGCTGCGCTTGCTTGGCCGGGCCGCCATCTCCCCCATTGCCTGCATCGCCGGTGCCGGCAAGTGTTGTGATTCGTCCATCCTGCTGAACCTCGCGAACCCGGTTCCCCTCAGCGATGTAGATCTCACCGTGCTGCCCGACGGCGACCGCGAGCGGATGGACGAGCGGCGAATCCACGGCCAGGCCTCCGTCCCCTGAGAAGGCCCGAGCGCCCGTGCCGGCCACTGTCGCGACGCTGGGAGCCATCGGCGAGATTGTGGTGAGCCGGTTGTAGGCGAGCGCGGCTACCAGCAGCGCCACGCTCAGCACCACTGCCGTACCGATCAGGCCAGTGCGCCGAGTTGGTCGTCGCGGAGTCGGCGAAGGTGAAGCGCGAGGAATGACGTCCGCCGGCGGCACGGGGCCGTCGATGGCCAGGTCCTGGGCAGCCACCCAGGCCGCGATCTGGCTCCGGGAGTGGAAACCAAGCTTTCCGCGGATCTGCTCGACATGGCTCTCCGCCGTGCGCTCGGAGATGAACAGCCGGGCCGCGACCTCACGGTTTGTCATTCCCTGAGCGACGAGGATCGCCACCTCTCGCTCCCGCCGAGTGAGCTTCGGCGCCTCCACCAGATTGGCGACGAGCATAGCAACGGGCGCACCTTCGCGGCAAAGACCGGTACCCAATTCCGGTACCGGTCCCGGTAGTTGTACCGATGACGGAGGTCGCCCCGGGCCTCAGCCTCGGTTGACATCGGATCAACCCCTGAGGAGGTCTCGGATGAAGAGCTCTGTCGTGTTACTGGTCGCGGTGGCCCTCATTGCTGCGTGTGGCGGTGGCACAGCCGGCACGCAGTCAACGCCGTCAACCCCGCCCGGCCCGGTGGCGAAGTACCGGAACTCGCTGCCCGGACTGAACTCGACCGGAAAGATCGATCTGATCCAGAACGTGATCGACTTCGCGCCGGGCGCGGCGAGCGTCGTCCATACCCACTCGTCTCCAAATCTCGCCACCGTGCTCCAGGGACAGATCACGGTCAAGATCCCGGCCGGTGACAAGCAGGCTTCGGCCGGCGAGATGCTGGTTGAACCGATCAACCAGCCTCTTCAGGCGGTGAACGCTGGATCCGGAGAGGCGATGGTGGTGGTCGCGTTCACGGTGCCGCACGGTGGTAAGCCGACCTTGCCGGTGGCCGGAAGACCCGCGCCGGCGTCGCTCAACAAGACCCTGTACAGCTTCACCCTCGACTCACCAGGGGTCAGCGGTCCGTACAGCCTCGTCCAGCAGGTACTGGATTTCGCACCCGGCTCCCAGACGACCAAGCAACGCGTCGGCGGTCCCGGCGTAATCACCGTGCTCCAGGGACAGGTCGTCGTGAACACTGACGGCGTGGCGAGCACTTTCAAGGCCGGAGAGAGCTTCACCGAGATGCCTGGGCAGACGCTGCAGGTCCTCAATCAGGGCAGCTCGGATCTAATCCTCGCCGCCACGTTCGCCCTGCCCGACGGCGTGCAGTTGACGACAAACATATAGAACCCGCTGTGCCCTCCCCCTGGACCGGGGAGGGCATGTCCACACATCTCCCTCATGCGAAGGGAGAGTGTCGTGTAAATGAACCTAGGGTTGGAGCCACCCTCCGCCTGATTCCAAAAAAAGATCAGCCGGGCCTAATCGCGTCATGTTCGGCCTGCGGGCGCCAGGCCCGCGGTCTTAAAACCGTCTGCGGGCGCCGTTGAGGCGTGATGGGTCGATTCCCATCCATCCCCGCGAAACCAGCTCCGCGCTGGCGATTTCGCGCGAAATTCACAATCATTAGGCCGATTTAACCGCGAGGCCGCAGATCCCTCGTCAAGTGACTCGTAGCTTCACCCGCTAGCTCGCGCCACCCCGATGGGTGCGCGCTTGACCGGGATATTGTTGCGCTTACCTCAGCACGCTAAAGCGACCTTTCTGCCTCTGCACGCCGCGCATCATGCGATCGCCTTTGCAGTCATGTTCAGCCTGTCCGCTGCACCGCTCATGCCCCGCACGGCTGCAGCGGCTGAGCCG
>VBDS01000091.1 GCA_005889085.1 Chloroflexota bacterium
CTCGACCAGGTGGGTGAAGCCGATCTCGCCAGCCTGCATGGCCTGGGTGCTCTCCGCCATGCGACCCAGGTTCTCGCCGACCGCGATCCGCGCCCCCGCGGCGTTGGAGGTCATGTGGCAGTTGAAACGGATCCAGTCGATGGGGCTGTTGGAGCCCTCCTGCTCCCAGTAGGAACCCTTGTCGAACCTGGCGGCGAGGCGAGAGAACTGGAGCTCGAGCTCGTCGATGGCCTGGCGAATGCCGACCATCTCATAGGCGACATCAAGCTCCTCCGGAACCAGCTCGACCATGCCAATATTGTACCAAACATACGTACGCTGTCAAGTAAATTTACATGCAGAAGAGTTCACCAGACCCACCCCGACGGCCACCAAGGCGCACCCACCACACCCTCTTCACAGCCCGTAGCCAAGTTCTCCAGGCAGACCCTAAGAAGGAAACAATTAACAAGCTCGTTAATACAATCCACGGCCATGGCCCAAACACCGCCCATCTCACCCGATGGGAACTACTGGTGGAATGGCCAGAGCTGGCAGCCCATGCCCGCCCACGCCGCTGCTCCTGCCGCTCAGCCGGCTGCCGCCGCCAAGCCCGAGTGGCTCGACCAGGCCCCCACCTGGCTGGCTTCACCGCCCGGATCTGCAGCCCCCGAACCCTCACCCCCAGTCGTCGCAGAACCGGTGGCCGCACCCGCCTGGAACACGCCGGCGCCCGGCGGCTCGCGGAAGTGGATCTACCTCACGGGCACGCTGCTGCTGGTTGTTATCGCGATCACAGCCGTCTATGTTCGCGGACAGCTCGCCTACTTTCAGACGAGCAGCGCGCAGGTGGCGGCCACCACACCGACGCCTCTCATCTCCGACTACGAGCAGGCTGACCGGTTCATCAATGTCGACCTGGCGCCGTCGCTGACAGCTGCGGTCGGCCCGCTTGCAAAAGGTCGGGAGCAGCTGCACCATGACGGGCATGCCTCCAAGCTGCAAGGACGCCCTCATCGCGACAAACAAGGCGATGCTCGCCACCGAGGACGTCCTCGACCAGGGGCATATCCCAGCGTGCATCGCCCGCCAGGTCCAGCAGTTCAAGTACGACTGGCAGGGCATGGAGCAGGGCGTTTCCCAGGCGATCAGCGGTTTTGTCAACGGCAACAACATCGACCTGTACCGCCAGGGGATGGTGAAATTCGCCGAGATCGCCCAGTACGTGCAGCCGGACATGGACCGCATCACCGCTGCAGAGAAGACCTGCCCGAAGACGATTCCCTAGCAACGGAGACACAAGTCCTAGAACTCGGAGGGGCCCAACCCACAAAATGTGGCCCCGCAACCGACCTGGAGCCGATATAATCCCGACAACCCGCCAGTAGATCTCGTCGTTCCAGGAGGCGTTCCAGCACAAGTTTTGTCACGGCGGAAGAAAACCGTCGGTCTCGACCTGGGCACAAGCCGGGTCGCGGTGGTCATCTCAGAGTCTGATGAGCCAGGAGCTCCGGTGAGCATCCTCGGCGTGGGCGAAAGCCCCTCCGACGGCCTGCGCAAAGGCGTCGTGGTCAACCTCGACAAAACCATCGCGTCCATCCTGGCCGCCACAGTCGCTGCGGAGCGCATGGCCGGCCAGCGCATCGAGTCGGTCGTCGTTTCGCTGGGCGGAACCCACACCTGGAGCCAGAACTCGACCGGCGTCGTGGCGGTCGCGCATCCCGATCACGAGATTGGCGAGGACGATGTCCAGCGCGTCGTCGAGGCGAGCCGCGCGATCAGCATCGCAAGCGACCGCCAGGTCATCCACGTCATCCCGCGCGCCTACACCGTGGACGGGCAGGACGGAGTGCGCGACGCGGTCGGCATGACCGGTCGCCGGCTCGAGGTCGAGACCAACATCGTCACCGGCGCCCAGACCGCGATCCAGAACGTGATCAAGTGCGTGCACGGCGCGGGCTTCGACGTCGAAGACGTCGTTTGCGCCGGGCTCGCCGCCGGAGAAGGCACGCTGACCCAGCAGGAGATCGAGCTCGGCGTGTGCCTGGTCGAGATCGGCGCGGGAACCACCAACGTCGTCGTATACAACGAAGGCACGGCGCGACACCTCGCGGTGCTTCCGGTCGGCGGCAACCACGTGACGAGCGACATCGCGATCGGGCTGCGCACCACGCTCGATGAAGCAGAGAGCCTCAAGCTCAACTACGGCCACGCGCTCCCCGAGGTGATCGACCACGCCGAAAAGGTCGAGGTCCGCCAGGTTGGCGGCGACCGCATCCAGGCGCTGCCCCGCCGCTTCCTCGCCGAGATCATCGGCCCACGCATGGTCGAGATCTTCCAGATGGCGCGCGAGGAGGTGCGCAAGTCGGGCTTCGACCAGCTGCTGCCGGCGGGCGTCGTCGTCGCCGGAGGCGGGTCGAGGCTCATGGGCACGATGGACTCGGCGCAGGCCGTGTTCAACACATCCGCGCGGCTCGGTCAACCGCTCGGTCTGACCGGGCTCGCCGACAAGGCTCACGGACCGTCGTTCGCCGTCGCGGGCGGGTTGGTGAAGTGGGGGGCTCGAGCACACGCGGGTTACAGCAACACGCGGCAGCCGGCCACATTCGGCAACACGTATCAAAAAACAGTGAGGTGGCTGCGAGATTTTTTCTAGAGAGAACACAAAAAACCAGCTTGAGCTCGCCATGGCCAGAGCACATTCGAAGGAGGACCACCTGATCGATATGAAAGAAAGCGAGTTGCACGAAGGGCGAGCGCGAATCAAGGTCGTTGGCTGCGGTGGCGGCGGAGGCAACGCCGTCAATCGCATGATCTCGAAAGCCCTGAAGGTCCAGTTCATCGCCGTGAACACCGACAAGCAAGCGCTCGAGCGCTGTCAGGCCGATGTCAAGGTCCAGATCGGCAACAAGGTCACGCGCGGATTGGGCGCGGGCGGTGACTGGACACGCGGCCGTGACGCGGCCGACGAGAGCCGGACAGAGCTGACTGCCGTGGTCCAGGAGTCGGACATGGTGTTCATCACCGCCGGCATGGGCGGCGGCACCGGCACCGGCTCGGCGGCCATCGTGGCCGAGCTGGCGAAGGAGGCCGGGGCGTTGACCATAGGCGTGGTCACGCGGCCGTTCGCCTTCGAGGGCCGGATCCGCAATGACACCGCCGAGGAAGGCATCAAGGCGCTGCGCGCCCAGGTCGACGCGCTCATCGTCATCCCGAACGACCGGCTGGCCCAGGTCGCCAGCTCCAAGACGACGCTCGAGGAAGCCTTCCGGATGGCCGACGACGTCCTGCGCCAGGGCGTCCAGGGCATCTCGGACCTCGTGACGCAGCCAGGCGTCATCAACCTCGACTTCGCGGACGTGAAGGCGATCATGGAGAACGCCGGCGAGGCGCTGATGGGAATCGGCCACGGTGCCGGCGACAGCCGCGCCGAGGACGCCGCCAAGCAGGCTGTCTCGAGCCCGCTGCTCGAGACGTCGATCGACGGCGCCAAAGGCATCCTCTTCAACATCACAGCGGGCAAGGACATCACCCTGCAGGAGGTCCAGAGGGCGGCGGAGATCGTGCGCGCAGCGGCCGACCCGGGCGCGAACATCATCTTCGGCGTCGTCCGCGACGACACCATGGCCGGCGAGATCAAGATCACTGTCATCGCCACCGGCTTCGGCGGCAAGACGCAGCAGGACGCGCGGCAGGACGCAAGGCAGGAGACGCAGCGTCGTACGATCGAGCGGCCTGAGTTCGGTCTCGAAGAGCTCGGCGACATCAACATCCCGGCCTTCCTGCGGAACCGGATGTAGCGATACAGAGGAGACAATTTGCGTTGCCCGTACTGCGGTCACCACGACCTGAAGGTGGTCGACTCCCGCGACTCGGAGGTCGGGGAGGCGATTCGCCGGAGGCGCGAATGCCTGCAGTGCGGGCAACGTTTCACCACCTACGAGCGGATCGAGACGGTGCCGTTCTTCGTCACGAAGAAGGATGGGCGGCGCGAGGACTTTGACCCGCAGAAGCTTTTCACCGGGCTCAAGAAGGCGACCGAGAAGCGCGACATCTCGCCCGAGCGGCTGCGCGCCATCGTTGACGACATCGAGGCGGAGCTCCGCCGGTCCGGCCGCGTGGAGATTCCAAGCGGGGAGATTGGCGAGATGGTGATGGATCGTCTCCGCGACCTGGACGAGGTCGCCTATATCCGCTTCGCTTCCGTCTACCGCGAGTTCATGGACCTGCAGCAGGTCAAACGGGAGATCGAACAGGTCCTGAGCTCCCGCCGCACGTAATCCACTCGAGATAGACGCATTTGGCGCCTAACGCGCCCATCACCGGCCCGAATTAGCCGTTTTTGGCGCCAAAGCCGCGCTCCGAATCAGCCATTTGTGCCCGCATGGCGAGCTTCCGCTCTTCGTAATCTTCAGGCGTGACGACGACCCCCGCGGCGTTACAGATCCCGGAGCTGGCTGACGAACCGGGCTTCGTTCACGGCTTTTCCACGCTTGCCGTCGGTTCGGTCGGGCTGAGTCACGCTCCCGATCCCGGCCCGATCCTGGCCTCTCGCCGCGCGTTTACCGGGGCGCTCGACCTGGATGGCGCAGAGCTCACGACGATCGGCTCGGTGCATGGTGCCGCAGTGGCTCGGGTCGACGAGCCCGGTGGCTCGGTCGACGACGTCGACGCGCTGGTCACCGACTGCCGTGGCGTCGCGCTGTTCGCCACCTACGCCGACTGCTACCCGATCGTCCTGTGGGATCCGGAAAAGCGCGTCGCGGGATTGGTGCACGCGGGTTGGCGCGGGACTCAAGCTGGCGTTGCCGCTGCGGCCGTTCGCTTCATGGCCGACGAGTACGGCTGCCGGCACATCCGGGCCGGTATTGGACCGGGCATTTGCGGCCGGTGCTATGAGGTCGGGGAGGAAGTCGCGACCAGGTTCGACGCCCGCTACCTCAGCCCCGGCGGGGCAGGCAAGTGGCTGCTCGACCTGGCGGCAGCCAACGCCGCCCAGCTCGAGGGTGCCGGCGTCAAGGCGATTTACGACATCGCCATGTGCACCAAGGAGAGCTACCTCTTTCCGTCGCACCGCCGCCATCCGGATGGCAAGCGTTTCGGCGCCATCGTCGCCTTGCGGTGAGCGTCGCCAAGAACCTCGCCTCCGTTCGCGACCGCATCACACGGGCCGGAGGCGACCCGGACGAGATCACCATCGTCGCGGTCACCAAAGGGTTCGGGCCGGAAGTCTGCAAGCAAGCGCTCGAGGCCGGCCTGCGCGAGCTCGGCGAGAACCGCGTCCAGGAGGCGCTGGAGAAGATGGGTCAGGTGCAGGGAGGGGAGTGGCACCTCATCGGCCATCTGCAGACCAACAAGGTTCGCCTGGCCGCGCGCCGGTTCGCCCTGATCCAGTCGATCGACTCGCAGCACCTCGTCCAGGCGCTCGCCCGCGCCGATCCGGCGCAGCGCGTGCTCGTCGAGGTGAACGTGGCGCGTGAGCCGCAGAAGAGCGGGGTCGATCCGGACAAGGCCGCAGCCTTGATCGACGAGGCGGCGAAGGCGCTTCAGCTGCGCGGCCTGATGGCGATGGGCCCGACGAGCGGAGACCCGAAGCCGGCCTTCACGGAGCTGAAAACGATGCGCGACGCCGCTCAGGAACGGCTGGGAATTTCGCTCCCTATCCTTTCTATGGGCATGAGCAGCGACTTCGAAGACGCGGTGAGGGCGGGCAGCACCATGCTGCGTCTCGGCAGTGTCCTGTTCGGACCGCGGCCATGAATCTCATCCTGACCGTGGTCATCTACGCGATCCAGGCCTTCATCGTCATCGTGTTCATCCGCGTCATCTTCTCCTGGCTCAGCCCGTACCCGACCAACGTGGTTTCGCGCCTCGCTTGGCAGGTCACCGAGCCGGTGCTCGGTCCGATCCGCCGCCGCCTCCCGCTCGTATCCGGAATCGACTTCTCACCGCTGGTGGTCTGGCTCGCGGCTGCGATCCTGATCGGGCTGCTGCGCAACTTCCTGACGTAAAATCAGGGTTCGCTCGGCGTTGACGGAGACAGGTAGACGCGTCTGAGCGGCCCACAGAGAGCCCGGCAAAGGTGAAAACCGGGCGGCCGATGACGAAGTCGAGATCACTCCCGAGCCGTAACCCAACGAGAGTCCGAGGTGGTGGCCTCGGGAATCTGGGTGGTACCGCGGGTCTGTTTGAGGACTCGTCCCAGGAATCGCCAATACGTATTCCTGGGGAGTGAGAGTGTTCGAAAAGGTCGATCAAAGAGTCAGCTTTCCCGCACTCGAAGTCGAGTTGATGGAGCGCTGGAAAGCCGAAGGCACCTTCCAGAAGTCGCTCGAGCTGCGCGAGGGGCGGCCGCGGTTTGTCTTCTACGAGGGACCGCCGACGGCCAACGGCAAGCCGGCCACGCACCACATCCTCGCCCGCGCGTTCAAGGACCTCTTCGGCCGCTACAAGACGATGAAGGGGTTCTACGTCGAACGCAAGGCGGGCTGGGACACGCACGGACTGCCGGTCGAGATCGAGGTCGAGAAGAAGCTCCAGATCTCGGGCAAGTTCGCGATCGAAAACGAGATCGGCGTCGAGAGGTTCAACGAGCTCTCCCGGCAGAGCGTGTACGAGTACGTCGAGGACTGGGTCGCCTTCAGCGAACGGATGGCGTTCTGGCAGGATTACGACAACGCGTACTGGACGCTGAACTCCGACTACATCCAGTCGGTGTGGTGGGCGCTGAGCGAGATGTGGAAGCAAAACCTGGTCTACAAGGGCTTCCGCGTCGCGCCTTATTGCTCGCGCTGCGCCACGCCGCTCTCCAGCCACGAGCTGGCCCAGGGCTATCGCGACAACGTGCCGGACCCGAGCGTGTTCGTCCGCTTCCGGCTCAAGAAAGACCCCAAGACTTCGATCCTCGCCTGGACCACCACGCCCTGGACGCTGCCCGGCAACGTGGCGCTCGCCGTCGGCCCCGACGTCGACTACATCAAGGTGAAAGAAGGCGACGAGTACCTCATCCTCGCCGAGGCGCGGCTCGCTGTGCTCAAAGAGGCGCCGCAGGTGGTCGAGCGGATGAAGGGTCGCGACCTCATCGGGGTCGAGTACGAGCCGCTCTATCCCTACTCAGTGCCCGAGGAGGGGCGCGCCCAGTATGTGGTCGACGCGGACTTCGTCTCCATCGACGAAGGGACCGGCGTCGTCCATACCTCGGCGCTCTACGGCGTCGACGACCTCCGGCTCTGCCAGGAGAAGGGCATCCCGTTCAAGCACACCGTCGGGCTCGACGGCAAGTTCCTGCCCTATGTCGATAAGTTCGCCGGCCTGCACGTCAAGGAGGCGGATCCGCGGATCATCGACGACCTGCGCGAGCGCGGACTGCTCTACCGGGCGGAGACAATCCTCCACACATACCCGGAGTGCTGGCGCTGCAAGACGCCACTGATCTATTACGCGCTCGACGCCTGGTACATCCGCACGACCGAGCGCAAGGCCGAGCTCATCGCCAACAACAATGCGACCAACTGGGTGCCGGCCCACATCAAGACAGGCCGCATGGGCGACTGGCTCGAGAACAACGTCGACTGGCAGTTCTCACGGAGCCGCTACTGGGGCACGCCGGTGCCCATCTGGGTCTGCGACGGATGCGACGAGCAGCGCTGCATCAGCTCGGCCGCGGAGATCGGCTTGAAGGACGACGCCGACCTTCACCGGCCCTACATCGACGAGGTGACCCTGCCGTGTGAGAAGTGTGGCGGCCACATGCATCGAGTACCGGAAGTGATGGACACGTGGTTCGACTCCGGCGCGATGCCTTTTGCGCAGCGAGCCTATCCCCGCAAGGGCAAAGACATCTTCGAGCA
Organism: Chloroflexota bacterium; assembly: GCA_005889085.1. Taxonomy (GTDB): domain Bacteria; phylum Chloroflexota; class Dormibacteria; order Dormibacterales; family Dormibacteraceae; genus 40CM-4-65-16. The sequence goes on from VBDS01000091.1 coordinate 7,830, forward strand.
GACCTTCCCGGCCGACTTCATATCCGAAGCGGTCGACCAGACCCGTGGATGGTTCTACACGCTGCTGGCCGAATCCACTCTCCTCTTCAAGCAGAATTCGTACAGGAACGTGATCTGCCTCGGCCATGTGGTCGACCCGACGGGCAAAAAGGCGTCGAAGTCACGCGGCAACATCCTCGACCCGAACTACCTGTTCGACACGTTCGGGTCCGACGCGGTGCGCTGGTATTTCTACACCTCGACGCAGGTCGGCGAGAACTACCGCACAAGCGACGCCGTGCTCAAGGAGACGGTCCAGCAGTTCTTCATCCCGCTGTGGAACTGTTACTCGTTCCTCGTCACCTACGCCCGCCTGGACAGGTTCGACCCCGCGCTGGGGCAGGTCCCAGTCGCCGAGCGCCACGTCCTCGATCGCTGGCTGCTGTCGAAGTTGAGCGGCCTCGTCGGCGCAGTGACCGGCGGCCTGGACACGTACGACGCGGTAGAGCCGGCCCGGCGCATCCAGCGTTTCGTCGACGATCTCTCCAACTGGTACATCCGGCGTTCGCGCCGGCGGTTCTGGAAGTCGCAATCGGACCGCGACAAGCTTGCCGCCTACCAGACCCTGTACGAGGCGCTGACCGCACTGTCACGGCTGATGGCCCCGTTCGCGCCATTCGTGGCCGACGCCATGTACCGCAACCTGACGGACGGAGTCTCGGTGCACCTCGCCGACTTCCCGGAGCCGGCGCCCGTCCAGAACCCTCAGGTTGAGACTGACATGGCCCGGGCGAGGCAGGCGGTCGAGGCCGGGCTTGCGGCACGAGACGCGGCTCGGCTCAAGGTGCGCCAGCCGCTCGCCGGCATCGCGCTGCCAGGTGACCCGCTGCCGGACGACATCGCCGCCATCGTCCGGGACGAGCTGAACGTGAAAACGCTGACCTTCGGCGCACTCGACGTGCAGCTCGACACCGTGATCACTGAAGAGCTGAAGCTCGAGGGGCTGGCGCGCGAGGTGGTGCGCGCGATCCAGGACCGGCGCAAAAAGATCGGCCTCAACGTCGAGGATCGGATCGACACCCGATACGAATCGGATGGCATGCTCTCACGCGCGCTGGAGCGCCACGGCGATTACATCAAGACCGAGACGCTTTCAGTTACGCTCGCGCCCGGACGCGACGAAGGTTTCAACGGCGAGCAGATGATGCTCGAGGGAGAACAGATCTGGATCGGCATCAAACGACATTGACATTAGCGACGGGAAGGATCCTGTTCGTCGTCGTCGCGCTGACCGTGTTCGTGCTCGATCGGATCACCAAGAGCATTGTGGCGGCGCAGATCGCATACGGCACTGAGGTGCCTGTGCTCGGCCACGTGGTGGGACTTACGAACGTCCGCAACTCCGGCGCCGCGTTCGGTATCGCGCAGGCCGGCACAGCCATCTTCACGATCGCGTCGGTCGTGGTCGCGATCGGACTGGTCGTGTACGTCGCTCGCAACCCCGGGACTCTGTGGAACGACGCGGTTCTCGGCCTGATCCTCGGCGGCACGCTGGGGAACGGCTTTGACCGGATCGTCTACGGCACTGTCACCGACTTCATCAACTTCCACTTCTGGCCGGTGTTCAACGTCGCGGACTCGGCGATCTCGACCGGCGTCGTGCTGATGATCGCCGGCTACCTGTTACGAAAAACTCCCGCCGCCTGATCGCGGAGGCCGCGGCGCCCAGGCTCGATCGATTCCTGGCCGAGCGCGCGCCGGACCTGAGCCGCTCGGCCGCCGCGAGATTGATCAAAGGCCACCTTGCCCTCCTCAACGGGCGTCCTGCCGACCCGGCCGACCGGGTGGCGGCCGGGGACGTCGTCGACTTCGAGATCCCCGAGGCTTACGTCGTCGAGACCGGAGCAGAGCCGATTCCGCTCGACATCGTTTATGAGGACGAGGACATCGCGGTAATCAACAAACCTGCGGGCATGGTCGTTCACCCGGCGCCCGGCCACTACACCGGCACCCTGGTCCACGCGCTTCTCGGCCGCGGCGGCGATTGGTCCGCGATCGGCGGCGAGTCGCGACCAGGAGTCGTGCATCGTCTCGACAAAGGGACCTCGGGGCTGATCGTGGTCGCCCGCAACGACGTGAGCCACCGATCCCTTTCGGCGCAGCTCAAGGACCGCTCCCTCAGCCGGACCTATCTCGCCATTGTGCGCGGCCGAGTGAAGGCCGACTCAGGGGAGCTCGAGGGCCCGATCGGCCGGCATCCCCAGGAGCGCAAGCGGATGGCCGTGGTCCAAGGCGGGCGCTTCGCCCGCACGCGCTACGCGGTCGTCGAGAGGAGGCGAACCCATACGCTTTTGCGCTGTGACCTCGACACCGGCCGGACGCACCAGATCCGGGTCCACCTCGCGGCGCTCGGCCATCCGGTGGCCGGCGACCCCGAATACGGAGGCGGAGAGCAGGGGCTTGATCATCCGATGCTCCACGCGTGGCGGCTGCGCCTGCGCCACCCCCGGACCGGCCTCGAGATGAAGTTCGAGGTCGCGCCACCAGACGATTTCCAGGCGTACTGGGCCTCTTCCCCATGAATGGGGAGGTCGGCCCAAGGCCGGGAGGGGATGGATGAAGCGCGGCCTGCTGATCGTCATCTCCGGGCCGTCGGGCGTCGGCAAGGACACACTCATCCGCCGCCTGCTGGAGCTCGACCCGAACCTGGTTTATTCGGTCTCGGGCACCACCCGGAAGCCTCGACCAGGGGAGACGCCCGATGAGAACTACACCTTCCTCACCCGCGACCGCTTCGAGGAGCTGGTCAACGAGGGCGCGTTCCTGGAGCACGCGAGCTACAACGGCCACCTGTACGGCACGTTCCGCGACCGGGTCGAGCGCGCCCGCAACGACGGTCGCGACGTGTTGCTCAAGATCGACGTCCAGGGCGCGGAGCAGGTCCGGCAGCTGGTGCCCGACGCCATCTCGATCTTCGTGGTCGCGCCGTCCCAGCACGAGCTTGAGGAGCGCCAGGAGCGCCGAGGCAGCGAGTCGGCCGAGGACCTTGCCTCGCGACGCGAGATCGCCAAGCGGGAGATGAGGTACGCAGCGGAGTACGAGCACGTCGTGACCAACGACGACATCGAGCGGGCGGTGGGGGAGATCCTCCGCATCATCGACGGCGCCCGCCAGCGCGTAACTTAGCGCCAAGTGACGAGCAAGCTCGACCAGGATGGGACTTACTGAATGCCACTAGACCCGACGCCAGTCCCCGACGAGCTGCGCGGCTTGCGCATCGCGCTGCTGGTCTCCGGAGGCATCGCGGCGTACAAGGTCGTCGACCTGGCTTCGGCTCTGACGCAGGCCGGGTGCGAGGTGCGTGTCGCGATGACGCCTTCTGCGACGCGCTTTGTCGGGCCGCCGTCTTTCCAGGGCGTCACCGGCAGACCGGTCCTGACCGGCATGTGGTCCGCCACCGGCAGCCCCGAGCCGCACGTGTTCCTCGGCGACTGGGCCCAGCTGATCCTGGTCGCGCCTGCAACGGCCAATGTGATCGGGCGGATCGCAAGCGGCCGCTCGGACGACGTCGTCACCGCGACGATGCTGGCCGCGCGGTGCCCGGTGGTGATCGCACCCGCGATGAATGACGCCATGTGGGCCAAGCCGGCGGTGCAGGAGAACGTCTCCACGCTGCGCCACCGCCAGGTCACTGTCGTCGAGCCTGACACAGGCCACCTCGCGAGCGGCCACACGGGCGCCGGCCGCCTCGCTATCTCGTCGACGATCCTCAACGCGATGGTTCACGCCGTCCGCTCGCGTTACGACTTCTCGGGTCGCAAGGTGGTGGTCACGGCGGGCGGCACGCGCGAGCCCATCGATCCAGTGCGCTTCATCAGCAATTACTCCAGCGGCAAGATGGGCTTTGCCCTCGCCTCGGCGGCCGCCGACCGCGGCGCCAACGTGATCTTGATCACGTCCGCCAACCACCCCGAGCATCACGGCATCAACATGCAGCGCGTGGACACATCGTCTGAGCTGCTTGCCGAGATGCGCTCCCAGCTGGGCGGCGCCGACCTCCTGCTGATGGCTGCGGCGGTCGGCGACTTCCGGCCTGCCAAGACAGCGGCGCGAAAGATCCGCCGCGAGGAGACCCCGAGCCTGACGCTGGAGCTCGAGCCCATTCCAGACCTCATCGCCTCTCTGGCGGCGGATGAATCGCTCGCCGGCGTGTTTCGAATTGCCTTCGCGGCGGAAGACTCCGACCTCGACACGAAGGGAATGGAGAAGATGAAGCGCAAAGGCGTGCAGGCGATCGTCGCGAACGACATCTCGCGTCGCGACGTCGGTTTCGGCAGCGACTACAACGCGGGCGTCCTGCTCTTTGCCGATGGATCCCGCTTCGAGCTCGAAAAGGCAACGAAGCGCGAGATGTCCGACCGCATCCTGGACCTGGTCTTGCCCCGCCTGAAGAAGCGGTAAGGCTTGGCCCTCTACGCGGAGGTGGCTGTCGAGGCCGCGCGCGGGATCGCCCGCGAGAGCTACACCTACACGGTCCCCGACGGAATGGATGTCGTGCCTGGCCATCGCGTGACGGTGCCGTTCGGTCGCCGCAGCACTTACGGCTTCGTCGTGTCGCTCGGCACAGACGAGCCGGGCGTGGAGACCAAACCCATCGCGACGGCGGGCGCCGAACCGCTTCTGCTGCCGCATCAGATCGCTCTCGCCCGGCTCGTCGCCGACCACTACTGGGTGCCGATGATCGAGGTCCTGCGGGCAATGCTGCCGCCGCGCGTCCGGAGCAGCGGGTCGGCGGGGTCGGCACCGTCGGGCCGGCAGACGCGCCACACCCGCCTTCTCGAGATGGCGACCGGCCCCGCCCCCGCGGTCGAACAGATCGACCTGACCGACGAGCAGAGGGCCGCCCTCGACGTGATCGCGACAAATTCGGCGACTTTGCTGCACGGCGTGATCGGCAGTGGCAAGACCGAGGTCTACCTCGCGGCGGCCGAGCGCGCGCTGGCGGAAGGCCTGCGTGTGCTGCTCCTCGTGCCCGACATCTCGCTCACACCGCAGCTCGTTCAGCGTGTCCGCGCGCGCTTGAACGCTCCGGTCGCCGTGCTCCACACGCAGCTCACCGAGCTGGAGCGAGCGCAGCAGTGGTGGCGGACGAGGAGGGGACAGGCGCAGGTGATCCTCGGCAGCCGGTCGGCCGTGTTTGCGCCCATCCCGCGCCTGGGGCTGATCTGCCTCGACGAGGAGGGATCGGCCGCCTACAAGCAGGACCGGACGCCGCGCTACGAGACGGGCTGGGTCGCGCGACGCCTCGCCTTGGTCACTGGTGCACGGCTGGTGGCGGGCTCGGCCACACCCAGCGTCGTGACCTACCACCAGGCCGCAAAGGGCGAGATGGCTCTGGCGAAGCTGACACACCGCGTACGCGGCCACGACGCGGAGGTTGAGCTCGTCGACATGCGCGATGAGGCCGCCGAGGGGAACCGCCAGCCGCTGTCGCGACGGCTGGTCGAAGTCGTCACCCAGACAGTCGAGAGGGAAGAGCAGACCATCCTGTACTTGAACCGGCGCGGCCTGTCGACCTTTGTGATGTGTCGCGACTGCGGCAAGTCGGTGCAGTGTCTCGGCTGCTCGGTCGCGCTCGTTCACCACGCCGAGATTGATGGGTTGATCTGCCACTACTGCGGCTACTCGCGAGCGATGCCCTCAGTGTGCGATCACTGCGGTTCGCGCAACATCCGCGGGCTTGGAATGGGGACACAGCGCCTGGAAACGATGGTCAAGCGCATGTGGCCGTCGGCGCGCGTGCTGCGCCTCGACAGCGACATCGCCAAAGGACCAGACGCTTATTTCCGCATCTGGGAGGATTTCAGCGAGCGGCGCGCCGACATCCTGGTCGGAACGCAGCTGGTGGCTCGCGGCCTCGACCTGCCCGCGGTCACTTGCGTCGGCGTCGTCGACGCGGACCTGCCGCTGCATTTCCCTGACTACCGCTCGGCCGAGAACACCTTCTCCATGGTCGCGCAGGTCGCGGGCCGCGCCGGCCGGACCGGGCGTGCATCGCGCGTCATCGTGCAGACGAGCAATCCCGAGCACTACAGCTTGCGCTGCGCGGCGGCCGGCGACTACCAGGGCTTTT
>VBDS01000079.1 GCA_005889085.1 Chloroflexota bacterium
GACGCGCCAAACACGTTGAAGGAGCACACCGCCAAAGCAAAGGCCTACTACCGGCCTGAGGTCGAAGAAGCAATCGCGCCGCTAGCCGGCCAGCCGGTGTGGCTTCTTGTCAGCCTCACGTGTTTCGCGCATGGCTGGGCGCATCTCGAGGAGATCAAGCTGCTGGCCGCAGCAGGTCGAAAGTAGGATGTTCGAGGTCGAAGCCGACGCGCCGGCCCGCTCGTGGCTCGATTCGCACCCCGCCGCCGCCTATGTCATCGCCTACGACGTCCATCGATGCTGTGGCGGGGGCAAGATCTGCCAGGTCCAGGTGCGAAAGCTCACAGAACGCGACAAGACAGACCACTTCGTGTCCGCATCGCTCGACGACGGCACCAGGTTCTTGATCGATCGACGCGCCGCGGCGCGTCTGCCCAGGCGCTTCGGGCTAACTGTGCGAGGCTTTGGCCGCATGAAACACCTGGACCTCAGCCTGCAAGGCGACCAGTGGGGCGAGCTCCTCTATACCTGACGGCCGACTGAGAGCCTGACGGCCGACTGAGACGCCGCATTGCGCCTCGTTGTATCCAACGGCGCTCATCGACCGCGGGAATTCAGCCTCGGTGGCGCCAACGGTGCGGAATGTGGAGGCCGGAACCTTCCGGCCTCCACAAAACTATTTCCTAGCGACCCTCAGTCCATCCACACGCGGCGCGCACGGCTTGAGCCATCGTTTGCAGCTGCATCCACTGCGCCCGAGTCGTCGGCCGACCCGCTGCCCACGCGGCCTTCAGGGCCTGGACTGCCGAGGTGCATTGCGCAGAGGGGGTAAAGGTCTTGGAGAGAGGCGCGGACGTCGTCGCGGGCGCGCAGGCCGTTCGCGCTGCGCCGAAGAGCGATACAAAATTCGCGCGCTCGGTGCTGTCCTCGGTTTGATCGCCGGCCAGGTCAGGGTTGGTCTTGGCGACCGCGCGCTCGGATGCGTCCTCCGAGGCATCGGCAGTCGCTGCCGACTTGATGTTCTGGACCGCCGCAGCGCACTCCGCGCTCACCGTCGCCTGCGTGGCGATCGAGCGATCACTCGATTGACTCGAAGGTGCATATGCGAGTCCGATTTGAGCTGAGGCCGCGAGAGCGATCGCAGCGCTGATGCCTGCAGCGGCACCGGTGTAACCGACGAACTTGCGAATCGAGATCATTCGTAGCCTCCTCGTGAGCCCCGGTTGGGCCCAGAGAGACTAGCCGATCACCTGCGCGGAAAACAACACCTTCAGCTGCGCTGGGCTTATGTTCCCGCCGCTGCAGATCAGCGCCACGCGATGATCGCGCAGCGAGGCTTTCAGCTTCAAAGCTGCCGCGAGAGCGGCCGCGCCCGCCGCCTCGACTAGCGTCCGCGTCTTCTCGATCATCACCGCCGTCGCGGCGTCGATCTCGTCGTCGGAGACGAGGACGAAGTCGTCCAGCAGCCGGCGCAAGATGCGCTGCGGCAGTTCGAACGGCGCAGCGGTGGACAGGCCTTCGGCGCGCGTCCGGTTCGGCGACTCGGTAAGGTCGCCGCTCTTCCAGGACAGGTAGGCCGATTTCGCCTCGTCGGACTGGACGCCGATCACCCGGATCTTCGGATTGATCGCCTTGGCCGCAATGCACGCGCCGGCCGCTCCGGACCCACCGCCGACCGGCACGATCACCGTGTCGACGTGAGGCTGTTCCTGCAGCAATTCGAGCGTGTGCGTCCCCACGCCGGCGATGAGGAGCGGTTCGTCGCCCGAGTGGATGTACCGATAACCATGCTCGCGGGCGAGCTTCTCAGCGTGCCGCCGCGCGTCGTCGTAGCGCTCGCCCTGTAGGACCACCTCAGCGCCAAGGTCCTGCATCGACTCGACCTTGACGGGGTTTGCTGCGGCCGGCGCGCAGATGACCGCGCTCACCCCGAACAGGCGCGCCGCGTAGGCGACCGACTGGCCGTGGTTCCCGGTCGAAGCGGCGATCACCCCTCGCGCGCGTTCGTCTTCATCCAGGCGGCTCACCAGGTTGACGCCTCCCCTCACCTTGAAGGCCCCGGTGGGGTTGTGGTTCTCGTGTTTGACGTAAATCTCCGCGCCGACCAGGCGGTCCAGCGCCGGGTAGCGCCGCAGCGGGGTCGGCTCGAGGTAGGGCCGAATCTGCCTCGCCGCGTCGAGGACGTCGGTGAACGCGGGCTCTTTCGGCTCTGACATCGCAGAAAGGCTAATTGAACTCGCCTAAGCCGGTTCGAAACCGCATGCGGTGGCTCAACATTGCGCTCCTATGCGCAAGACGATCGCCAGGACGATCCTGGTCGCAGCCGTGGCATTTGGCGCCGCAGCGTGCGGCTTCGACACCGGCGCGACCTTCAACGCCGACGGTTCGGTGACGGTGAGCCTGAAATTCCTGTTTCCCAAGTCGCTGATGGACGGCGCCAACGGCGCCACCGTCACTGGCATGAGCCCCTCCGACATCGCCGCGGCGAACACAAAGCTGCAGGCGAAATACCCGGGGTCGAAAATCACCGTGGTCACCGAAGGCGACGAGAAGGGCGCTTTGATGACGATCCCGTTCAAGACCGAGAAGGACGCGTTCACGTTCCTCACCGCGCCATCCCAGCTGAGTCCCTCTAAGGCAACTTCGGGTTCGGGGATCGGCATCAATCTTTCCAACACGGGCGGACTGTTCAGCGCAGCGACCCACACGACGTCGGGCCAGAACGACACCTACACGTTCAAGACCGCGCCGGCGCCGATGGCTTCGCCGTCGCCCGGCACTCAGCAGATCATCAGCGGTGACGAGATCGCGTCCGTGTTCGTCATCACGTTCGCGCTCACAGTCCCGCACGTGATCACGTCGGCGCCTGGTGCCCTCTTCACGCTTGACCGAAAGACAGCGATCTGGAAGCTGTCCTGGACGAAGGCGGAGACGTTCACGGCCACTACGGGATCCGATGCCGGGTTGGTGGCCAGCGTTTCGCCGCTTCAGGATTCGCGCCTTGTTATCGCCGTCGGATTCACCGCCATCGCGGTCGGATTCCTCCTCGGGATGCTCCTGACGTGGCGGACGCTGCGGCGGCCGGCCCTCCAGCCGGCGGTGCAGGTCGCGATGGCGCCGGTCGCGCCGGAGCCCGCACCGCTCGAACCGCCGGCGGCGTGGCCCGGACCACCGCCAGGAGCGGCGCCGCCCTCGACGACCTCCTGACCGCCGACAATTAGGGCGTGGCCGCAGCCGACCTGAAGCTCGGCGTCTTCGTGCCCCAGGGCTGGCGAATGGACCTGGCCGACGTGCCCGATCCGATCGAGAAGTACGAGACGATGAGTCGCTGCGCGAGGGAGGCGGAGCAGGCAGGTTTCGACGCCGTCTGGCTGTACGACCACTTCCACACGGTGCCTACGCCGCAGATCGAGTCTGTGTTCGAGTGCTGGACGTCGATGGCCGGGCTGGCGCGCGACACGAAGACGATTCGCCTGGGCCAGATGGTGACCTGCAACGGCTACCGGCCGCCGTCCCTGCTCGCGAAGATGGCCAGCTGCATCGACGTGATGAGTCGCGGCCGCCTCATCCTCGGCATCGGCGCCGGCTGGTACCAGCATGAGTACGAGGCGTACGGCTACCAATACCCGGACACCCCCGAGCGTCTCCGGATGCTGCGCGAGTCTCTCCAGGTGATCAAGGCGATGTGGACCGAGGAGCAGGCGACCTTCGACGGCCGCTACTACCACGTAGGCGGCGCGATCAACGAACCGAAGCCGGTGCAGAAGCCGCACCCTCCGATCTGGATCGGCGGGGGAGGCGAGAAGGTGACATTGAAGCTCGTCGCTCAATACGGCGACGCGTGCAACTTCAACGCCGACGTCGAGACCGTGCGGCACAAGCTGGAGGTGCTCCGCGAGCATTGCGAGACGGTCGGCCGCGATTACGACTCGGTGCTGAAGACGCTCGAGTTCTACACGATCCTGGGCGACAGCCGCGAGATCGACCGTGTGGCGGCGGATGCGGCTCGCCGCTCCGGCCAGGACGAGTCGTTCATTCGCTCGTGGCACCCGCTGCACGGGGACGCCGACCGCATCGCCGACATCATCCAGAGCTACGCCGACGTGGGGATCCAGTACTTCATCATCAACCTGCCTAATGCGTTTGAGGGCGGCGTGATCGCGCGGTTTGCCAAGGAGGTCTTCCCGCGCGTCGGATTTCACACCGTATCCAGATGATCGGATGGCAACTGCCGAGCGATACGGTCGGGGCGCTGATGCTGCGGACTTTGTGCCCGGCGATTTCATCCTGACCCACCGCCACCGTCTATTTGCGGCGCTCATCACCCGGGCGCAGAGGCGGCGATTCAAGGGAGCCGATGCGCCCTTTGCCCACTGGAGCCACGCCGCGGTGGTCGTCGGGCAGGACGGCGCGCTCGTCGAGGCCGAGACGATGGGCGTGATCCGCAGCGTGATCGCGAAGTATCACGACGATGAGTATCACCTCGTGCGGCTCGGCGACGATTTCACTCCTGATCGGCGCTCGCGCACTGTGGCGTTCGCCGAAAGCCAGATCGGGCATGGGTTCGGCTACCTCGACATGGTCGGCGCGGCCCTGCACCTCTTGTTCGGCTGGCCTCTGCGCTGGGTCCGGCGCAACCACGAGATCTGCTCCAGCCTTGTCGTGAAGGCCCTCCAGCGGGGCGGGTTGCTGCGCGAGCTGGATCCAGCCCTGACGCTGCCGGCCGATCTCGCGAAGGCATTCGACGTCCGACCCTGACCTACCATGCCGCGTGTATGGCGATTCGAGCTCGCCTGAGAGCAGGCCGCTTCGGAATGCTGTATACAAGCAGCAACGTCGGCATCGGCCGGATTGGGGGAGGTTTCACGATGAAGCATCGATTTGCTGCGCCTGCGGTTGCAGCGGTCCTGGTCATGGTGGCCGCGGCGTGTGGAGGGAGCAACACCCCGAGCTCAGGCTCGACGATCACCTTCGCCGCGCCAGTCTCGCAGACCGGCGCGTTCGGCCAGGCCGAGGGCCTGTACACGCTGCAGGGCTATAAGTTCTGCGTCAGCACGTTGAATTCGAAGGGCGGCATCAGCTTCGGCGGCCAGTCGCACCAGGTCAGCCTTGTGACCCAGGACGACCAGAGCGTCGCCGCGACCTCGGCCCAGATCGTCGATCAGTTCAACGACCAGGGACGCAAGTTGATCCTCAGCCCGTACGGGTCGGCCGCAACCACCGCCGACGCGCCGGTTGTGGAGCGCAACGGCCAGGTCATGGTGGACGCCAACGGAGCCGACACGGCGATCTTCTCCCACGGCTACAAGAACACCTTCGCAGTGCTCTCGCCGAGCAGCTCCTATGTCACCAGCATCATCGACGCCCTGGCCGCATTGAACCCGGCGCCGAAAACGGTCGCCATCATCGCCGCGAACGACGGCTTCAGCCAGCACTCCGCCCAGACCGGCGTGAGCGAGGCTCAGGCCAAGGGCATGACCGTCGTCCCCTCCGCGACGGCCTACACGACTTCGACCAAGGTCGCGGCGAACGTCACCGACGTGTCGAGCGCACTGATCGCAATCAAGCCGACGAACCCGGACGTGATCATCATCTCGGCGCACCTCAACGAGGCGGTCGCCGCGGTCAAGCAGGCGTCCGAGCTTGGGGCCAAGCCGAAGCTCGGTTTCGCCGCCACGGTCGCACCGCCGACGCCGGCCTTCATCTCAGCTTTGGGCAAGTCCTCCGAAGGGGTGATCGGCAGCACGCAGTGGGTGCCCGAAATCTCCGCTTCGGACAACATCTTCGGC
>VBDS01000092.1 GCA_005889085.1 Chloroflexota bacterium
TGACGCAGACCAGGACTCCGTTGAGCGTGAACACGAATGTCAGCGACCCTCGCCGCAGCTTGAACGCGCTGTTCAGGAGGAGGGCCGTTCCGGCGAGGATCGCCGTCTGAGCCAGCAGGCCCGCAACGCCAAGGTTCTCGCCCACCCAGGACAGCGCGGCTTTCCGGAACTGATAGTCGCCGGCGGCCCAGGGATCGATCAGCGGGTGGGCGAACTGTGTCGCGAACGTGAGCACGGAGAGGAGCAGCGCGGCCGACGTCAGCGTCACCGGGCTGGCATGTGTTTCGCCGCGCCGGCTCGCCGCCCGAAGCGGGCCGCTGACGATCACTGCCACCGCCGCCATCTCGACCAGGTGCGGTGCGGTGAAGAGGGTGTCGAGCCCGACGCTGTCGGTGCCGAAAAGAGGCGAGTAGAACCAGTTGTCCACGATCAGCGCCGCTCCAAAGACGAGGGCGGCGGCAAAGGTTCCGGTCTGTCCGTCCGGCAGCGCCCGATTCCAGACGCGTCCCGCCCGCAGCCCGGTGGCAAAGCCCGCGAAGAGGTAGAGCGTCAGGAGCGACCACGCCGCGGCGACGACTGTCTGGCCGGCCTGCGCCGCCGGTTGGAGGACCTGCCCCTGGACGTGAACGTACGCGTAGGCGGTGACGTAGCCGCCAAGCAGGAACCACGTTGCGAGCACGACCACGACGGAGTCGACCGCCCGCGGGTCTTCCAACAGCCTGCGCAGGAATTTCATCGTCCCCTACCCGCGTGAACCATACCCCCTCGACCTCGGGCTTTTTGAGACCGATTTCGAAACCCGGCTGAGACTGCCCATGAGACCGCTTCCGGGGAACCCTTGGCCCGTTTCAGGCCATTCGTGTTCGAGGAGGACGATCACATGTCTATCAATGCGGAAGTCGACGGAATCGTGACCCTGCCGGGTCACGAAGAGCGGATCGAGGCGGTTGGGCCTGAGCCCCAGGCCGAGCCGGCCAGAACATACGTTGCGTACGAGGCCGCGGCCCGGCGGGGGCGCCCGGCATGGATCGTGCCCGGGGCCATCGCGGCGGTCGGCCTCATCGTCGCCGGCGCCCTGGGCTACCTCGTCTACTCGACAACCCAGCAGCGGGACGCCCTGCACATCCAGCTCGTCGCGACCAAGACCACCCTGGCCTCGACCCAGGCCACGTTGACGGCGGCACAGACTGAGGCGGCGTCACGCAAGGTGACCGCCGACTACGTCGCGCTGTACGTCGGCGACCAGGGAAAGGTGCAGACCGATTACCAGAATGTCGTGAACTGCAGCAGCTACAGCGAGTGCCGGACCGCGGCCCAGCAGATGCTCAGCGATATGCAGGCGTTTCAGTCTGACCGCAAATCGGCGAACGTCCCCAGCGCGATGACGAGCACCGACAGCAGCCTTGGCGACTCGTTGAGCGCCGCCATCGCAAGCGACCAGGAGTTCATCACCGGCATGGACAACGACGACGCGGCCAAGATCAAGGATGGCTTCACCAAGCTCGGCGCGGCCATGCTCAATGTCGCGAAAGCGGAATCGTCCATCGGGACGGAGCTCAACTAGCTCAGCCGATGAAGGGGGTTCACGTGATCAGGTGGAGTGCGGCGGCGGTCGTCATGGCCGTCGCCGCCGGCGGCGGTGTGCTTCTCCTCCAGGCGGAGGCATCGCTGCACGGCCAGGTCGCCGTCCAGCGACAGACGATCGGGCAGCTGGAGCGACGCATCACCTCGCTCGAGGGGGCCGCCGGCTCGCAACCCGACTGGTCGTCGATCGCGGCCACTGTCGAGCCTTCGGTCGCGACGATCGTTGCCGGCGATGCGAGCGGATCCGGATGGGTCGCGCACAGTGACGCGACCGGGTCCGACTTGATCACCAACTTTCACGTCGTCGCGGACACGTGGTCCGCCGGCGTGTCTACTGTCCAGGTGCTGCAAGGCGACCACTCGTCGACGGGAACCATCGCGCGCCTGGACCGCAACGACGACCTCGCGGTGGTCCACGTCAAGGAGCGACTCACGGTCCTGCGGACGGAGTCACAGCGACCCAAGCTGGGCGCCAGTGTGATGGCCGTTGGATCGCCTCTCGGACTTGGCGGCACGGTGACGCTCGGAGTGGTCTCCGGGTTCCGCAGCCTCGGCGGGAGCGACTACGTACAGTTCTCGGCGCCGATCAGCCCCGGGAACAGCGGCGGCCCGGTGATCGACTCGCACGGCCGCGTCGTCGCGATCGCGTCGGCCAAGCTCGTCGGGACCGGCGTCGAAGCGCTATCGCTGGCGATCCCGGTCCAGGTCCCATGCCTGAACCTCGTCAGCTGCTCGAGCTAGCTCCCACAACAGCGAGGCGATTCGATCCCTAAGGCTGCGGCGAGGGCAGCGCTGCGCTGAACTTGCTCGTGATGCCCTGCTCGGCCTGTATCACGTGCATCACGGCGTTGATCAGCGCCAGGTGCGAGAACGCCTGGGGGAAGTTGCCCAGGTGCCGGCCGCTGCGCGGGTCGATCTCCTCCGCATACAGCTGCAGCGGGCTGGCGTAAGAGAGGAGCTTCTCGCACAGCTCTCGCGCACGATCGAGCTCGCCGATCTCGCACAGGGCGGAGACAAGCCAGAAGGAGCAGATCGTGAACGTGCCTTCCTCGCCACGCAGACCGTCGTCGGTCTCGGCGGTGCGATAGCGGAGCACCATGCCGTCGACGGTCAGCTCGTCGGCGATCGCCAGCACAGTGGCGCGCACGCGAGGATCGTCCGGCGGCAGGAAGCGAACCAGAGGGATCAGCAGCACCGACGCATCGAGCGACCTGGTTCCGTAGTGCTGGACGAAAACGCCTCGCTCGTCTACGCCTTGGACGCAGATCTCGGCCTTGATCTCGTCCGCCTTCGCCTGCCACGTCCTGGCCAGCTCCACGTCGCCGTGCATCTCGGCCAGCCGCGCGCCGCGATCGCACGCCACCCAGCACATGAGCTTCGACGACACGAAGTGCTGGGGCTCGCCGCGAACCTCCCAGATGCCGCGGTCTGGCTTCTGCCAGTTTTCGATCGCCGACTCGACGGCTCGCTTGAGGATCGGCCAGACCACCTCGGGCAGGAAGTCGCGCGACTTGGTGTGAAGGTAGACCGAGTCGAGGACCGCTCCCCACACGTCGTGCTGGACCTGCTGAAACGCAGCGTTGCCGACGCGAACCGGCTGCGACGACTCGTAACCACTCAGGTGGTCGACCGTCTTCTCGGTGAGCTCGTGCTCACCGCCGATCCCGTACATGATCTGGAGCTCCTTCTTCCCCGCCGCAACATCGGCGATGAAATAGAAGAAGTCGTTGGCCTCGCGATCGAACCCGAGCGTGTAGAGGCCCCACAGCATGAACGTGCCGTCGCGGATCCACGTGTAGCGGTAGTCCCAGTTGCGCTCGCCGCCGATCGTCTCCGGCAGGGAGGTGGTCGGCGCGGCGAGAAGCGCGCCCGTCGGGCTGTACGTGAGCCCCTTCAAGGTCAGCGCGCTGCGCTGCAGGAAGCTCTGCCACGGGTGCTCGGGAAACTCACCGCGGTTGATCCACTCACGCCAGAAGTCCGCGGTCCGCTCGACGCGCTGAAACGCCTCCTCGGCCGTCGGCGGTGCCGGGTGCTCCGCCCAGTACTCCTTGCCGGTCGAGTGGCGCGAACGCGGCCACACCAGAGCCGCGTAGGCACGCTCGCCCTGGCGCAGCGTCTTCGTCGCGTGGGCGCCGGGACCCTCGAAACCGACGCGCAGGTCGGTCACGAGGCGGACGGGCACCTCGTCCTGACCGCCGCTGGCCATGGCCTCGTTGTACCCGGACCCGGCGTACTCCCATCTGGCGGCGGTCTGGCCGTAGTCGAAGACCGGCTGGCAGTCGAGGCTCAGCTCGACGCTGCCGACCACGCAGCGCGCGGTACGCAGGAGGATGTGCTCGGCCTCGCTGTCAGATGGAGGCCTGCGGTAGGTCCCCGAGCGACGCTGGCTGTGGTACCAGGGCCCGATACACATCGCGTCGCGCACGATGAGCCAGCCGGTGCGCGTGCGCCACGTCGTCTCGAGCACCAACGTCCCAGGCAGGTAGCGACGTCCGGCGGGCACCTGGACGCCGGTCGGGCCTAAGCGGAAGCTGCCGGCGGCGCGGTCCAGGAGGGCCGCAAAGACGCTCGGGCTGTCTGGCCGCGGGAGGCACATCCACTCGACGCGCCCGCTGGGCGCGATCAGGCAGTTGACCTCGCAGTCGGAGAGGAAGGCGTACTCGGCGATTGGAGGAAACGGGCTGGAGACGCGCGGCCCGGCGGCTTGCGGCTCAGGTTCGAGCGACGGCGCCTTGCCATCTCCGTTGACGGAAGGGGTGATCGCCTGCCCGAGGTCAGCCTCGCTTGCTTTTCTTTTCGCCATCCCCACCTACCGAGAGCTTATGCCGATGACCCGCCGTACGCGCTCGAAAACCTCATCCGGCGAGCCAGTCCCGTCGACTCGTTCCACAGGCACGCCCTGCCTGCGGTAGTGGTCTAGCACCGCCTCCGTGAGCTTGTGATACTCGTGCATCCGCTCGGTGATCGCCTGGCGCGTGTCGTCGGACCGACCTTCGACCGCGGCGCGATGCAGGAGCCGCTCGATGAGCTGGGCTTGCGGCACCTCGAGTGCGATCACGAAGTCCACCCGGTGGCCCTCGTCCGCCAGCATCGCGTCCAGGGCCTGCGCCTGGCGCTCGGTCCGCGGAAAGCCGTCGAGCAGGACCCCCGGCCCCTCCTCGGCCTCGGGCAGGAGGCTGCGCACGATGTCGACGATCAGGGCATCGGGGACCAGGTCGCCCGCGGCCATGACCCGGCCCACCTCCTTCCCCGTCGGTGTGCCTCGGGCCACCTCGGCCCGGAGGATGGCGCCGGTCGAAAGGTGCTTGAGCCCGAACTCGTCTTCGATCCTGGCCGCCTGCGTTCCCTTGCCGCTGCCAGGCGGGCCGAAGATGATGCCGATCACGGGTCTGCGCGCCTCACACGCGCCGTTGGATACAACGAGGCGGAATTCGCACGCCCCACACGCGCCGTTGGATACAACGGGGCGGAATCCGGTTTGCGCATCGTGATGCCGATCACGAGGGGAGCTGGATCTTGCGGCGCCGCCGCCACCAGGTACGGCTGTTTTCGGCCAGCAGCGCCTGGATCGCTGGGTCCGGTCCGGACGGTTCGCCCTCCTGGCTCAGCGCAAACCAGCGCCGAGTGACCTCAACGTAAACGTCGGCCTCGGTCCAGCCGGGCAGCTGCTCGAGCACCCTGTGCTGCCGGATCGCTTCGGCGATCGGGTGATAGACGTGGTCGTACCAGCTCGCCGCCGCCTCCTGGAGTGGCACGTCGCGGTGCTGCTCGAGGGACAGGAAATAACGGTGGCCGATGATGTGCTGCATGATCTCGTCATAGCGCCCCAGCCGGCTGCATTCCAGCCGCGCTTGCGGCCGGGAGCGGTGCAGCTGCGTCACTTCGAGAAACGCCGCGTACTCGGCGGCCTTCAGCATTGCCTCGGCATCGATTTCTGGACCCAGTGGCGCGCGTGTCTTCACGTTGATCACCCGCGCGTTGATGACGGGCCGATCCAGGTTTCTTGCGACCGAGACCCGGTGGTGGCCGTCGATCACGTAGTAGTTGCCGTCCACCTTGTAGACATCGATCGGAGGGAGCTCATCGCCCTCGACCATGGCCTGGTAGATGCGAGTCCACCGTTCGCGCATCCGGCGGTTGAGGGGAAGAAACGCGGGGTCGAAGTCGCCGGTCTTCACATCGGGCGCCGCCGAGCCGACGATATGGTCGACGGGGATTTCCTGCACTCCCCCGAACGAGCGGCCGTCGAATCCGGCCGCCCGGAGCATCGGCTCGATCGAACGGAGCCGGTGGGCGCGACCCGTGAGGATCGTGCCGAGGCTGCGCCTGAACGCCCGCGCCCGCGCGGCGTCGAAGTCCTGGATGGCGCGTATGCGCTCTACGCCCAAACCGACCCGGACTGTAGACGACTACAGAAGCGCCAGCTCGCTCTCGGCGTCGAAGAAATGCATGCCACGGGTGTCGAGGCCCAGCTTGACCTTGTCCCCTGGCGCCACGTTCAGGCGCGGGTCGATTCGAGCCGTGACCTGGTCGCCGCCCACCTGCCCATAGAGGAACTGGTCGGAGCCGAGGCGCTCGACCACGTCGACCTTCATCTCCATCGAAGGTGATCCGTCCACGACGCGGTCGGTGACCGCCTCTGGCCGGAACCCGAGCGTGCCCTTCCCTGGCGGCAGCGGCTTGGGCAGCTTGACCTCGAACCCGGACGCCTTGGCCGAGCCGTTCGTGACCGCGGCCGGGATGAAGTTCATCGTCGGCGTCCCGATGAAGCCGGCGACGAAGAGGTTCGCCGGGTGGTCGTAGATCTCACCCGGGGTGCCGACCTGCTGCAGGATGCCCGCGTTCATGATCGCGATCCGGTCGCCCATCGTCATCGCCTCGACCTGGTCGTGCGTGACATAGATGAACGTTGTCTGCAGGTCGCGGTGAAGCTTCTGCAGCTCGACCCGGGTCTGGCCGCGGAGCTTGGCGTCGAGGTTGGACAGAGGCTCGTCCAGCAGGAAGACCTTGGGGCTGCGCACGATGGCGCGTCCGAGCGCCACGCGCTGGCGCTGGCCGCCGGAAAGCGCGCGCGGCTTGCGCTTCAGGAAGTTGTCGAGGCCAAGGATGCGCGATGCATTGCGCACGCGCTTGTCGATCTCGGCCTTCTTCATGTGCTGCATCTGTAGGGGGAAGGCCATGTTGTCGTAGACCGACATGTGCGGATACAGCGCGTAGGACTGGAACACCATGGCGATGTCGCGGTCCTTGGCGGCGATGTTGTTCACCACCCGGTCGCCGATCAGGATGCGACCCTCGCTGATCTGCTCCAGGCCCGCGAGCATGCGCAGCGCGGTCGACTTGCCGCAGCCCGAGGGACCGACGAGGACCATGAACTCCTTGTCCTTGATCTCAACGTTGAAATCCTTGACGACGGTCAGGTCCGCGGTGTACCGCTTGACGACGTGGTCATAAGTTACTGATGCCATATCTTCTTCATCCCTTTACCGAGTCCCACTCGATTGCCATATGTGCGACCCCCAACACAATTCTATTTACCTTCTCCTAATTGGCAAATCCGAGTCCGCAGGACTCGACGTTGAATTACGGACCACCAGGCTCGTATGGAGGGGCGCCGGCGACTCCACGGTCTTGCCCTTCATGAGTTGGATGAGCAGGCGCGCGGCCAGGCGACCCTTGTCGATGATCGGCTGGCGCACGGTGGTCAGCGACGGGTTGGTCCACGCCGACGCCGGCACGTCGTCGAAGCCGACCACCGAGAGGTCTTCCGGGACTCGCAGCCCTGCCGCCTGCCCCGCCGACATGACGCCGATCGCCGCCATATCGCTCATCGCCAGCACGCCGGTGGGCCTGCGCTTGCCCCTGGGCAGAGACTCGAATGCCCGCGCGCCCGCCGCGACCGAGATGCCCGCCACCACCGGGTACGGCTCCGGCGCCCCCGCCGCGCGGATCGCCTTCTGGTATCCGGACAGGCGTCGCGCCGCGGTGGGCGTGTTGTTGACCTGCGCCCGGGCGGGCGGCAGCACGATGATCGCCAGCTGCCGGTGGCCGAGCTCGAGCAAGTGCCGCGCGGCCGCCTCCGCCCCGCCTTCATCGTCGACGTTGATCGATGGGTGCGAGGGCGAGCTCTCGGAGTCGACCAGCACGGTCGGGATGCCGATCCGGTCGAGCACCTCGAGCGCGCGATCGTCCGGGCTGAGACCCAGGCTGATGAAGCCGTCCACCGACGCCTGGCGGATCGCGCCTTCGAGCGAGCCATCGAGCGGCGGCACCAGGAGCAGCGTCAGGTCGTGCTCCTCGCACTGCTCGCCAAGGCCCTGGATGAGCTCGCTCACGAAGGGATTGGCGAACACGGTGGAGAGTCGCTGCGGGATCAGGACGCCGATTGTGCCGCTGCGCCGCATCGATAGCGCGCGCGCGGCCGGATGAGGCGTGTAGCCAAGGTCTTGCGCCACCCCCAGCACGCGCTCGAGCGTGGCCTGGCCCAGCCGCTCGGGGTTGTTGAACGCAAAGGAGACAGCGGTCTTGGAGACACCAGCCGCCGTCGCCACGTCAGCGATGGTGACCCGGGACACCCGACCAGGCTCCTGACATGGTCACGACGCCTCCCCAATCCTTAAACCGTTTTAGTAAAACGGTTTATCGGGCGGATCGTAGGCCGTCCTTGGCGCGCTGTCAAGGGCGAACTTTCTGCTCCGCCTCTCCGTGATCGGTTGCGGCAGACCCCGCCTTGCGTGTCGAGACCGACGCCTTGCCCGTGATTGCGTCGACGACTACGTGCGCGTCATCGACCAGGAGATCGGCGAGAAAGCTCTCGGTGTTCGGTTCCGGCGCGGGTTCGTCGGGGGTGCCGCCTGAATCCGCGGCCGGTGGGCCAGGCTCCATTGGTGCGCTGCCCTCCTAATGCTCGGAGCACCGGCTCAGAAATCCCGCCGGTGTGAGGCCGGGACTATAGCACGCGTTTCGGGGTCTCGGTCAGCGAACGGATCCGCTCCGGATCGACCTTCGGAACGCGTTCCGCCGTGAGCAGCCCGTTCTGCTCCTGCTGCACATCGGTCAGCTGCGTGTAGCAGAAGCCCTGGATGGGGCCCGGATCGAGCAGGCCTTCGATGAGCCTCCGATACGAATCCACGAATTCGTTCGCGTCGCGCACCTCCAGCCAGCCCCAACCTCCCGAGTCCGCGACACGGAGACCCCCGAACTCTGTGACCAGGATCGGCTCACCGCGGTAGCCGTAGCCGGGGTCATAGGGCGGGTGCCCGCTCGCGCTTCCGTCGAGCGCTGAGGGGACGCTGCGGTATCGGCCCGCGAGTTCGGACGGCTCGGAGTAGTCGTGGATGGTGCAGAGGTCGGTGAGCGCATGCTCCCAACCGTCATTCGAGACAACTGGGCGCGTGCCGTCCAGGTCGTGTGTGAGCTTGTAGAGACGGACCAGAAATTTCGACCGGAGCGCTGGATCGATTGAGCCCAGGCCGAAGCTTTCGTTGGCGGCGACCCAGGCCACGATCGACGGATGGTCACGGTCGCGGCGAACGATCTCGCTCCATTCGGCGGCGAGCCGGCGCTCGGCTTCGGCGGTGTGCTCGTGAAAGCTCGGCATCTCCGACCAGACCAGGAAGCCGAGCCTGTCCGCCCAGTAGAGCCAGCGCGGGTCCTCCGCCTTCTGATGCTTGCGCGCCCCGTTGAAGCCGAGGGATTGCGCAAGCTCGATGTCCTGACGCAGCGCCTGGTCGCTCGGCGCGGTCAGCAGCCCGTCTGGAAAGTACCCCTGGTCCAGCACGAGACGCTGCACGAACGGCGTCCCGTTCAGCCAGAAGCGGCCGTCTCGCGTCTCGACCTTGCGCAGCCCGAAGTAGCTGTGAACGAGATCGGCAGTCTTGCCATCCTGGCTGCGCAGAGTCGCCTCGAGCTCGTAGAGGACTGGAGACTCTGGATGCCACGGCATCGCGTGCTCGAGCTGCAGCCGTCCCCTCCCGGCAAAGCCCGACCATCTGCCGGCGATCTCACCACCCAGCGTGGCGACCAGCTCCGCCTCGCCGTCGCCCTCGATCTCGAAGTCGACCGCGCCGCCCTCGAGGTCGGGCGTGAGGCGAAGCCGGCGGATATGGCACCCGGGCAGGGGCTCGAGCCAGACCGTCTGCCAGATCCCGGTCGTCGGTGTGTAGAAGATGCCCTCAGGGATCTCCTTCCAGTATTGCTTGCCGCGCGGGATGGTCAGATCGTGGAGCGGGTCTTCGGCGCGGACGACGAGCACGTTGTCGCGCCCGCTCACGACCCCAGTGATGTCGGCGCTGAACGGGACATGCCCGCCTTCGTGGCGGGCAACCTCCACGTCGTTGACCCAAACAGTCGCGCGATAGTCGACCGCTCCGAAATGCAGGACGAGGCTTTCGGCCTGCGGCGCGTCAAAGCGTCGCCTGTACCAGACGGCGTCGCCCGGCAGCTCGCCAAGTCCGGAGAGCGTCGACTCGGGGCAGAAGGGCACCAGGATGGAGCGGTCGAAGGTCGGCGCGGGACCGGCGCCGAACTCCCATTCCCCGTTCAGATTCACCCACTCCTCGCGCACGAGAGAGGGTCGCGGGTACTCCGGACGGCTTAATGGGGGGTTCGTCTCAGACCCTCCGGCCTTTCGGGCCACCTCCCCATGAATGGGGAGGAGACCTTCCAATCTCCAAAACTCAAGGCGAACGTTCGCTTGCCCCCGCGCATAATACCCGCAGGCGTGAGAGTGCAGAGACCCGGCCGGCACGTTTCAGTCAAGGACGTCGCGGCCCTCTCGGGCGTCAGCTTCCAGACCACGAGCAAGGTCCTGAACGGCGGCGGTTCGGTCTCGGACGTCACGCGGGCGCGCATCCAGCAGGCGGCAGCCGACCTCGGCTACGTGCCCAACCTCCAGGCGCGGAGCCTGGTCATGCAGAAGACGCAGACCGTCGGCCTGATCACGAGCGATTTCCGTGACCACGACCTGAGCCGTTTCATCGCCGGTGCTGAGCAGGAGGCGCGTCGACAGGGTTATGGCGTGATGATCGCGAGCATCGAGCCGGAGGGCTCGCTGACCGAGTACGCACTGCCCGCGATGATGGAAAGGCGGGTCGACGGGATCCTCCTTGCCGCGCCCCAGATGGAGGAAGACCTCGCGCTGGAACACGTGCTTGATCGCTCGCTCCCGGTGGTGAGCCTCCATCACGTGCCGGGTGGAGGCGTCGCGACAGTGGGGTCCGATCACGAGCTCACCGGGGTGCTGGCGACGCGGCACCTGGTCGAAAGAGGACACCGCGTCATCGCGACCGTCACCGGGACCCGCGGCCGGCGCATCACGCAAAGCCGGCTGCGCGGTTACCGCAGAGTGCTCGAAGACGCCGATCTGCCCGTGGACGCGGAGCTGGTCGAGGAAGGCATGTGGCAGATCGACGGCGCGGTGCTCGCGACGCACAGTTTGCTCGACCGGCGGCCGGAGATCACAGCGTTCTTTGCCCAGAACGACGTCATGGCGATCGGCGTGCTGAGCGCCTTGCGCGGCATGGGCAAGCGCGTGCCCGGCGACTGCTCGGTCGTGGGCTGCGACGACATCGACATGGCCGCCTACACGATCCCTCCACTGACCACCGTCCACATCCCCTTCTACGAAACCGGCGCCGAGGCGATGCGACTCTTGCTGACTATGGCGGCCGGCGGCGTGGCGCCCGCACGCGGTGTACTTCTGCCCGTGCAGCTGATCGTGCGCGGATCGACCGCCGCGGCATGAGATTTGGGGTTAACGATCATCAATTGATGCCGAGTTCCTTCATCATTCTCCGCCGTGATTCCGCTTCGGTTGATCCAGGTTGGGCTTGGTCCGCACGGCCGGAACTGGGCCAGAAAGGTCGTTCCAGAGATCGGCGAGATCGAGGTTGTCGCCTTCGTCGACAAAGACCCGTACGCGCTTGACGCGCTGAAGGAAGAGGCCGGCGTCCCGGCCGAGCGGTGCTTCGAGTCGCTGACCGAGGCGATCGCCGCGACACAGCCCCAGGCCATGCTCAACACGACCGCGCTGCCCGCGCACGTACCCGTGACCAGGGCCGCGCTCGAGGCGGGGCTGCACGTGCTGGTGGAGAAGCCGCTCGCGGCGAGCTTCGCCCAGGCCCAGGAGCTCGTCGACATGGCCGCCGCGCGCAACCTGATCCTGATGGTGAGCCAGAACTACCGCTTCTTCCCGGCCCCGCGCGTGATCGCCGCGATGGTGCATGAGTCGGCGCTTGGCAAGCTCTACGCGGTGGAGATCGACTTCCGCCGCTACTCCACCGTCGGACAGAACGGACGCGGCCGGCATCACCTCGAGGAGCAGCCGCTTCTCGTCGACATGTCGATCCATCACTTCGACCTGCTGCGCATGATCCTCAGCCGCGAACCCCGTCGCATCTATTGCGAGGCATGGAACCCGGAATGGACGGCGTTCAGCGGTCCGTCGGTCGCGGTGGCCTCGATCGACTTCGAGGGCGGCGTGGTCGTCAGCTATCGCGGCAGCTGGATCAGCGCCGGCCCCGTCACTCCGTGGGCCGGCGAGTGGAGGATGGAGTTCGAGAACGGCGAGGTCAAATGGACGAGCGCGGCCGACAGCGACATCACGCAGGACAAGGTGGTCGTCAGGCCGCGTAACGAGGAAGCCCGAACCATCACGCTGCCGACGGTGCCCCGCACCGGAACCTGGGGCACGCTGACGGAGTTCGCCGCCGCGATCCGGTCCGGTCGAGAGCCCGAGACGTCGGGCCGCAACAACATGGGCACGATCGCCCTGATGGCGGCCGCCGTCGAATCCGCCACGCTCCGTGAGCCCGTGGCCATCCGCCGCACAGGGGAAGCGCTGACGATTTGATTGTGCGCAAGCGCAGCCAGGATCCGACCTGGTGATGCGTGTGACCGTCTGGAACGAGTACGTACACGAAAAGCGCGAGGAGTCGGTCAAGAAGATCTACCCCCGCGGCATGCACGCCCCGATCGTGGACGGCTTGCGCCGCGAGTTGGGAGGCGACGTCGCGGTCCGCGTCGCGACCCTCGACGAGCCTGAACACGGCCTCACCGACAAGGCATTGGCGGAGACCGACGTGCTCACCTGGTGGGGCCACGCGGCGCACGACCAGGTGTCCGACGAGGTCGTCGAGCGGGTCCACGCCCGCGTCCTGGCAGGAATGGGACTGGTCGCACTTCACTCAGCCCACAAGTCGAAGATCTTCATGCGCTTGATGGGAACGACCTGCAACCTGCGGTGGCGGTCGGATCCTGGAGGCGAGCGCGAGGTCATCTGGACGGTCAACCCCGGCCACCCCATCGCGGCCGGAGTGCCGCAGCCCATCGTCATTCCCCACCAGGAGATGTACGGCGAGTTCTTCGACATCCCGCAGCCGGACGAACTCGTGTTTATCAGCTCGTTCGAAGGCGGCGAGGTTTTTCGCGGCGGCTGCTGCTTCACACGCGGCCTGGGACGCATCTTCTACTTCGGGCCTGGCGACCAGGAGTTTCCCGTCTACCACCAGCCTGAGGTCCAGCGCGTCATCGCCAACGCAGTGGCGTGGTGCGGCCGCGTGGCCACCACAAACGACGAGCCCGCCACACGGACGGGCAACTCTCAGCGAAACTGGTATCTCGATGGAGATTGAGGCCGCTTAGCGAGATCGGCGCCGCCGTCGTCGGCACCGGTTTTATCGGGGTGGTTCATGTCGAGGCGCTCCGCCGCCTGGGCGTCCAGGTCCACGGCGTGGTCGGCTCAAGCCAGGATCGCGCGAAGGTCCGCTCGCGCGAGCTTGGCCTTCCGCCGGCGTACGAAAGCTTCAAGGCGATGCTGGCCGATCCGCGCGTGGAGGTCGTCCACATCACGTCACCCAACCACTTGCATCACGAGCACGCGAGTGCAGCGCTGCGCGCCGGCAAGCATGTCGTCTGTGAAAAGCCGCTGGCCATGACGGCGGCGGAGTCGGCCGAGCTGCTGCAACTGGCCGAGCAGAGCGGCCGCGTCCATGCCGTCAACTTCAACCTTCGTTTCTATCCCCTCTGCCGCCACGTGCGCGGCCTGGTCAAGCAGGGCGAGCTCGGCGACATCCGCCTGATCTCGGGTCACTACCTTCAGGACTGGCTGCTGCTGGACACAGACTGGAACTGGAGGCTCGAACCGGAGCTTGGCGGCGGGCTGCGTGCGGTGGCCGATATCGGCTCGCACTGGATGGACCTGACCACCTTCCTCGCCGGGAAGCGGATCACGTCGGTGATGGCGGACCTTGCCACTTTCATCAAGACACGCCGCCAGCCCGCCGGTCCGGTCGAGACATTCACCACCGACCATGGTGGCAAGACTGTCGCGCGCGAGATCCACACCGAAGACTCGGCGATGATCTTGCTTCGCTACGAAGATGAGACACGGGGCGCGCTGACCGTGTCCCAGGTCAGCCCGGGTCGCAAGAACTCGCTCGTCTTCGAGATCGACGGTTCGACATCGGCGGCCGCATGGAACTCTGAACGCCCCGACGAGCTGTGGCTCGGCCATCGCGGGCGGCCCAACGAGATCCTGCTGCGCGATCCGGCCCTTCTCAACGAGGACGCGCGTGCCGCGACGAGCCTGCCTGGCGGCCACGCCGAAGGCTTCGCCGACACGTTCAAGGCGCTCTACGCCGCCGTGTACGGCGCGGTCGCACAGGGCAGGCCGGGCGACGGCTATCCGACTTTCGCCGACGGCCACGACGAGATGCTCGTTTGCGACGCGGTCGCGCGCAGCTCGCGCGAGCGCCGCTGGGTCGACGTGGAGCGCGCGGTGAACGCGAGGGTGCGGTGAGGCTCGGCCTGCTGACGGCGGCTTTTCCCTCCCTCACCCTGGAACAGGTCGCGCAGTGGGCCCACGACAACGGGTTCGAGGCGCTCGAGATCGCGTGCTGGCCGTCGACCGGGGGCGAGCGGCGTCGTTACGCGGGCGTATCGCACATCGACGTCGAGGATTTCGACCCGAAGGCGGTGCGCGGCCTGCTGCACCGCTACGGCCTCGAGATCTCGGCCCTCGCCTATTACCCGAACAACCTCGACCCGGACCAGGCCACGCGGCAGGCCGCGAACGACCACCTGCGACGTGTGATCGAAGCTGCGCAGCGCCTCGAGGTCGCGGTCGTCGGCACATTCGTGGGACGCGACCAGGAGCGTTCGGTCATTGACAACATGGAGGACTTCAAGCGGGTCTGGCCGCCGATCGTGCATTTCGCGCGCGACCACGGAGTGAAGATCGCGATCGAGAACTGCCCGATGATCTTTTCCGCCGACGAGTGGCCGGGCGGCCGCAACCTTGCCTACTCGCCGGCGATCTGGCGCCAGATGTTCGAGATCATCCCCGACGACAACTTCGGCCTGAACCTCGACCCCTCGCACCTTGTGTGGCAGTTCATCGATTACACGCGGGTAGTCCGCGATTTCGCGCCACGCATCTTCCATGTCCACGCCAAGGACATGGAGGTGGATCGCGACGGCCTGTACGAGCAGGGTGTGATGTCGCTGGGCGTGGGCTGGCAGGTGCCGCGCCTACCGGGGCTGGGCGAGGTGCGATGGGACCGTTTCATAAGCGCGCTGTACGCAGCGGGCTACGACTGGGTGGTTTCGGTCGAGCACGAGGACCGCAAGTTCGAGGGCGACCTCGAGCTGGTCCAGCGAGGTTTTCTGATCGCGCGCAACACGCTGCGACCGCTCCTCGTCTGAGGCCGAGTCGGTGGGAACTCCACGTCTTTGGCGCCAAAAACGTCTATCGACATGGGAATTGGCCGGTTTTGGCGCCAAAAACACCTTCTCCTAGCGGAGCGAAAGGCGTTCCGCCATGAAGAAGGCGACGACCATTCCGACGGCGACCATCGCGAGCACGAGCGGGGTCCATGCCACTCCAA
>VBDS01000093.1 GCA_005889085.1 Chloroflexota bacterium
TGTGAAACTGCGCCCACGTTGAGCCGATTCGAGCGCGGTCGCGCTCGCTGACATCGACCTCCGACCCGTAGACCTCCTCCATCAGGTCGGCCATGAGATTGTTCAGGTAGTCCGCCGTGATCGCCGCGCCGCGCTCGGCGTGCTCATGGATTTCGAGCTCGAGGCGCGCGAGCGACGGCATGATGAAGAAGTAGCGGTAGAAATTGGACATCGCCTCTTCGATCACCGCGATCTGAAACGCTGGATCGGTCTTTCTCGCCAGAAGGTGGCGCCGCGTCAAGGCCTGGTGCATGTTCGATGCCACCTCGGCCTGGAACAGACCGTAGTTCGAATAGATGAAGGGCTGCGAGCGCCATGCCAGGTACGAGTGCATCGAGTGGCCGAGCTCGTGGGCCAGGGTGCTCATCGAGAAGATATCGTCGTTGTAGCTCATGAAGATGAAGGGCTTGGTGTCCACGGCGCCGCTCGAGAAGGCGCCCATTCGCTTGCCCTGGTTGGGGTACACGTCGACCCAACGTCCCTGCGTCGCGCCTTCGCGCAAAACCTTCACGTACTCCTCACCGAGCGGCGCGACGCCTTCGGCGATCCAGTCCACCGCCTGCTCATAAGGCACCTTCAGCTCCGCCGCGCCGAGCTGCGCCCGCGTGTCGTACGGCCTCAGTACCTCGAGTCCAAGCGCGTGGCGGCGGATGCGCCAGTAGCGGTGCCACGTCCCGACGTTGTCGCGAAATGTCCGCACGACGTTGTGGAACACATCCACCGGGATGTGGCCAGGCTCGAGCGCCGCCTCCAGAGACGACGCATACCCGCGCGCGCGCGCGAAGAAGACGTCGCGCTTGACTCCTCCTGCCAGGCTGGCGGCCATGGCGTGCTGCATCCTGAGGTGCTCGTCGGCGTAGCTCTCAAATGCCGTCCGGCGCACTTCGCGGTCGGGATGCGTCAGCAGCGACGCGATAGTTCCCTGGGCGACTTCGCGAAGGTCGCCGTCCGAACCGACCGCGGGCGCGAACTTGAGATCGGTGTTGGCCAGGACGCCGTGCACGGAGAGCGCGGTGGCGAGTGGATCGGAGGCCTGCGTCAGCAGCTCCTCGACCTCCGCGCTCCGGATTCGCTTCTGGAGCTTCTCGAGCCGGTCGAAGTAGTGGTCGAGGTGCGACAGCCGGGGCGATGAGGTCGCCCACTGGCGCAGCTTCGGCAATCCGACGGAGAGCATCTCCGGCACGGCGAACGAGGCGGCGGCGCCAAGCTGCGCCGCGACCGTACGCGTGCGGTCGGCTCGCGCGGCCGCACCCTGGTCACTGACGTCGACCGAGTAAGCCATGGTGCTGTAGACCATCACGCATGCCATCAACCGGCGTGCCCGCTCGATGGCGTCAAACCAGTCGGCGAGCGAATCGGGTGAATCGCCGAGGTGGCCCTTGAACTCCTGGAGGTCGGGAAGCCGCGACACGATCGACTCGACGGCCTCCTCCCAGGCGGCCTCGTCCGGGAAGACGCTCTCGCTGTCCCAGGTGAAGCGCTTGTCGACGGCGGAGCGCGCGGGCAGCGATCTTGTCACGGTGGATTAGTAGCATGGGTCCGATGTCGCGCGCCACCTGCAACGGGATCGAGCTCGAGTACGAAACGTTCGGCGATCCGTCGGGAGCGCCCCTGCTCCTGATCGCTGGACTCGGCTCCCAGATGATCAGCTGGAACGATCAGTTCTGCGAGCTGTTGGCAGGCCGCGGCTTCCAGGTGATCCGTTTTGACAACCGCGACGTGGGCCTGTCCACCTGGATGGACGCGGCCTACACGCTGAACGACATGGCGGCGGACGCGGCCGGTCTGCTGGACGCGATTGGCATCCCCGCGGCGCATGTGGTGGGCACATCGATGGGCGGCTTCATCGCCCAGCTGGTCGCGCTCAACCACCCCGACCGTGCGCTCACGCTGACTTCGATAATGTCCGGTCCGAACGGCGAAGACGAGGTCCCGCCCACCGACGAGGGCCGTGAGGTGCTCCTCGTGCCCGCGCCCAAGACCAGAGAGGAGAGGATCCAGGTCGGCTTGTGGGCCAAACGAAGGCTTCTTGGATCAGCGGATCCGTACGACGACGAGTACGAGCGGGCGCGTGTCACCGCTGCAGTCGACAGGGCCTATCACCCCGCCGGCTTCGCGCGCCAGCTCGGCGCGATCGTGGCCGCGCCGAGCCGCCTCGGCCGCTTGAGCTCACTTCGGGTGCCGGCGCTGGTCGTCCACGGCAAAGACGACATCCTGGTTCCGGTCGACAACGGCCGCAAGGTAGCCGCCGCGATACCCGGTGCCCGTTTGATGGAGATCGAGGGCATGGGTCATGACCTTCCAGGCCGTGTTTGGGAACAGGTTGCCGACGCCATCGCGGAGCTCGCCCGAGAGAACAGCCCGGCGCTGTGAACGGACTCAACCCGGCGATCGCGTTTCTCGCCGGCCTCGCGTCCTTTGTCTCCCCGTGCGTCTTGCCGCTCGTTCCCGCCTACCTCGCGTACCTGGGGGCGCGGACCGGCAGTGTCTATGCAACAGCCACTCCGTCGCCTTCGGCGACAGCTCCCCATGAATGGGGAGGGCCCGTCGCGGTCGCCGGCGCTGGGTTCGTTGCCGGCCTGTCCCTGGTCTTCATCCTTTTCTTTTATGTGTTCTCGCTGGCGGTCCAGCCGATCCGGGGCTACGTCCCGATAGTCGCAGGCGTCTTCGTCATCGTGATGGCGCTCCACGTCGCCGGCCTCATTCGCATCCCGTTCTTGTCGACGGAGTACCGCGTCATGAAGACGGCTCCGCAGGGCGGAGGCGTGGCGGGGGGATTCCTGCTCGGGATGGGCTTTGCCAGCGGCTGGACGCCGTGCATAGGCATCACCTTGAGCGCGGTGCTGAGCTCGGCGGTGACTACCGGCACCACGCCGCAGGGGCTCAGCATGATGCTCGCCTACTGCCTCGGGCTCGGCTTGCCGTTCATCGCGCTCGCCTTCGCGCTCGAAAGTGCTCGATCGCTCATCCGGTTCGTTAACAACCACCGCCGTGCCATCGATCTCGCCTCGGCCGCCGTCCTGGTGGTCATGGGCGTGCTTCTGCTGACCAACCGGTTGACCTGGCTGTCGGCCGGGCTGACGCAGCTGGTCCCGTCATGGCCTTCGCCGTCACTCTGAGACTTTGGTGAGTATTTCCTGGAATCGCTGAGCTGCGATTACCGGCCGAGCTGACCGAGCCACTCCTGCTCCGCCTGGTCGAGCTGTTTGGCCAGGGCAGCGGCTTTCTTTTCGTGGCGGGCGGCGAGCTCGTAGTCCTGCTGCGCCACCGCTGCGCTCAGCTCGTTGCGCACCGTCTGGAGCTGAAGACGCAGCTTGACCACCGCCTCCGGCGGCTCGCGGAGCTCCCTGGCGAGCCTTTCCACATCGATGCCTCGAGCGTTCAGCACTTTTGCGATGTGGGGGAGCTGGAGCAAGCGGAGCAGGTCCGCGGCGTCGGAGATTGCGCGCGCCGGACGCCTCGTTCGCGCAACGTAGCTGGTCGCGCTCACGGGCGGCTGCCATGGACGGAAGAGCCTGCCTGGAGGTTTGCGCTTACCGCGGCCTGACGGTGTCGCGCCCAGCGCGGCTTCGACGGCGGCGATCACCCGATCGGCACCGGCGCCGAGGTCCTCCAGGACATGGGCCGCAATGCCCTCGCCCTCGATCACGAGTCCCATGAGAAGGTGGCCGCTGGTCACGTTCTGGGAGCCCATGCTCCGCGCCTCGTCGAACGAGATCTCGATCACGTGCTTCACTCGCGACGTAGGGATGATGTCCTGGAAAACGATTCGCTCATTGACGCCGAGCACCATTTCGATCTTCTTTCGGACCTGTTCGATGTGGACACCAAGACCCGTGAGGACCTTGCAGCCGACGCCTTCTTGATTCCGCAGGAGCCCGAGCAGCAGGTGCTCGGTGCCGATGTAGGAATGCTGGGAGCGCTCCGCCTCTTCCTGGGCGAGAGTCAACACCTTCTTGGCTTCTTCGGCAAACCTCTCGAACGGGTACACGGCTGTCTCGTCCAAGTGTGGCGTGGCCACCTGTTAAGAACACTTGTTTGTAGCGCAGGAAACAGGCAAACTTGTTCGCATGGGGCCGGTTCTCGACCTCTTCTCGCCGCCTGTGCGCGACTGGTTTCGCGCGTCTTTCGTCGAGCCAACCTCCGTCCAAGAACGGGGCTGGCGGGAGGTCGCGGCCGGCCGGCACGTCCTCATGGCGGCCCCGACGGGGAGCGGCAAGACCCTCGCAGCGTTCCTGTGGTGCCTCGACCGCCTGGCCTCAGAGCCTACGCCCGCCGAGGCTGAGCGCTGTCGCGTCCTTTATGTGTCGCCGCTGAAGGCGCTCGCGCACGACGTCGACCGCAACCTGCGCTCTCCGCTGGTCGGCATCCGCCACCAGATGGAGTCGCAAGGCATCAAGCCACCCGACATCTCTGTTGCGATCCGGACGGGCGACACGCCGACCGAAGTCAGGCGGTCGATGGAACGCCACCCGCCCGACATCCTCATCACCACGCCTGAGTCGCTGTTCCTCATCCTGACCAGCGCGGCGCGCAAGATCCTGGCCCCGGTCCGCTGGCTGATCGTCGACGAGATCCATTCCGTCGCGTCGACCAAGCGCGGCAGCCACCTGGCGCTGAGCCTGGAGCGGCTGTGCGAGCTCACCAAGGTTCAACCGCAGCGCATCGGCCTCTCGGCCACGCAGCGCCCGCTGGAGGAGGTCGGCCGTTTTCTCGGCGGCGCAGACCGCGAGGTCGCGATCGTGGACGCAGGGCGGCTGAAGACGATGGAGGTCACCGTCGAGGTGCCGGTCGAAGACATGACCCGGCTGACCACTGAGGATGAAGACGGTGCGAAAGGCCAGAACAGCATCTGGCCTGCGATCTATCCGCGACTCGTCCAGCTGATCCGAGAGCACCGCTCGACCATCGTGTTCGTCAATTCGCGCCGCCTCGCCGAGAGAATCGCGGCCCGCGTCAACGAGCTCGCCGAGGAGGAGCTGGTACGCGCCCACCACGGATCGATCGCGCGCGAGCAGCGTCTGCTCATCGAGGACGAGCTGAAGGCCGGCCACCTGCGCGGGCTCATCGCGACTTCGACGCTCGAGCTCGGCATCGACATGGGCGCGGTCGACCTCGTGCTGCAGATCGAGGCCCCGCCGAGCGTCGCCGCCGGGATCCAGCGCGTGGGCCGTGCGGGCCACTCCGTCGGCGAGACCTCGCGCGGCGTTGTAATCCCGAAGTTCCGCGGCGACCTGCTCGAGTCGGCCGCGGTCGTGGAGGGCATGCTCGAGGGTCGCATCGAATCGACCGTCGTTCCGCGCAAGCCGCTTGACGTCCTCGCACAGCAGGTCGTCGCGATGTGTGCCCTCGACGAGTGGGACGTCGACCACCTCGGTCGTGTGGTGCGCCGCGCCTACCCGTACAGCGACCTGGGCCCGAGGGCCTTTGAGTCGGTGCTCGACATGCTGAGCGGCCGCTATCCGTCTGACCAGTTCGTCGAGCTTCGGCCGCGCGTCGTGTGGGATCGCGTGGCCGGCAAGATCCGAGGCCGCGCCGGCGCGCAGCGCCTCGCGGTCACCAACCCCGGGACGATCCCGGACCGCGGGCTGTATTCGGTCAACCTGCTCGAGGACGGACGGCGCGTCGGCGAGCTCGACGAAGAGATGGTGTACGAGACTCGCGTCGGCGAGACGTTTGTGCTCGGGGCATCGACGTGGAGGATCGCCGAGATCACGCCGTCGCAGGTCCTCGTCACGCCGGCGCCCGGCGAGCCGGGAAAGATCGCCTTCTGGAAGGCCGACACGCCCAGCCGTCCGGTCGAGCTCGGCGCCGCGCTCGGCAAGATGGTGCGCGAGCTGCGCGCCCTCGATGCGGAATCCGCGGCGAAAAGGCTTCGGGAGCGTGCGGGCTTCGACGACCTGGCGGTCAAGAACCTGCTCACCTACCTCGACGACCAGGCCGCTGCAACCGGCGCGGTGCCAGACGACCGCACCGTCGTCGTGGAGCGATTCCGCGACGAGGTCGGTGACTGGCGCGTCTGCCTGCACACTCCTTTCGGAGGCCGCGTCCACGCGCCGCTTGCGCTTGCCCTCGAGGCGCACCTGCAGGAAAAGCTCGGCGTGGACGCTCGCGCCCTCTGGACCGATGACGGCATCGCGATGCACCTCCCCGAGGTCGAGTCGCCGCCCTCGCTGGACGAGCTGATCCTCGACCCCGAGGAGGTTCAGTCCCTCGTTTCGACCCAGCTGCCCGCCTCGGCGCTTTTCGCCGCCCGATTCCGCGAAAACGCTGCGCGTTCGCTCCTTCTACCCAGGCGAAGGCCCGGCCAGCGCACGCCTCTATGGCAGCAGCGCATGCGCAGCGCGAATCTGCTCCAGGTGGCGGGGCAGTATCCCGACTTTCCGATCCTCGCCGAGACGTGGCGTGAGGTGATGAGCGACCACTTCGACATGCCGGCCCTCACGACTTTCTTGCGCGCCATACGCTCGCGTGAGATCCGCGTCGTCGCCGTGGACACGGAGCGCGCGTCGCCCTTCGCGTCGTCGCTTCTTTTCGCGTATGTGGCGGATTTCATGTACGAAGGCGACCAGCCGCTGGCCGAGCGCCGAGCTCAGGCGTTGACGCTCGATCGCGACCTGCTTGCCGAGCTGCTGGGCAGCGAGGACTTGCGCGAGCTTCTCGACCCCCAGGCAATTGCTGCGGTCGAGCTCGAGCTGCAGGGATTGCTTCCCGAACGCTTCCCCCGTGACGTGGACGAAGCGCACGACCTGCTGGCCCGCCTGGGCGATTTGAGCGAGGAAGAGGCTGTGGCCCGCGGCGTCCGCGGTGACTGGCTTCGCGCGCTGGAAACGGAGCGCCGAGCGGTTGCCGTCCGCGTGGCCGGCGAGTCGCGGTGGATTGCAGCTGAGGATGCCGGTCGCTACCGCGAGGCGTTGGGGGCAAGCCTGCCGGTCGGCCTTCCGGACATCTTCCTGAGCCCCGGACCTGATCCGCTCGATTCACTGCTGCGGCGTTATGCGCGCACGCACGTCCCGTTCGTGACTGCGGATCCTGCGAAGCGCTGGGCTCTGCCCACTCCTGCGGTCGAGGCGGCGTTGACGCGCCTTGCCACGCGCGGTGACGTCGCCGCGGGCGAGTTTCGCAAGGCGGCGGAAGGTCGCGAGTACTGCCATCCCGAGGTCCTGCGCACGCTGCGCCGGCGCTCGCTCGCGGCGCTGCGTCGCGAGGTCGAGTCGGTTCCCGCGGACGCGCTCGCGCGGTTCCTGCCCGCGTGGCACGGCATCGGTGTCCGCGCCGGCGGGACCGATCGGCTGCTGGAAGTCGTGTTCCAGCTGCAAGGGCTCGCGCTGCCCGCAACCGTGATCGAGCGCGACGTCATCTCGGCGCGGGTCAGCAACTATGCGCCGCGCCTGCTCGACGAGCTCGTGTCGATGGGGGAGGTAGTTTGGTCGGGCCGTGGCACTCTCGGAACCAGCGACGGCCGCGTCGCGCTGTATCTGCGCGGTGACGCGCCGCGGCTGGTGCCGCCGCCTGTCGATCCTCCTCAATCGGATCTGCACGACCGGCTGCGTGCGCACCTCAAGGCGCGCGGCGCCAGCTTCTTTCGCGACGTCTACAGCGCATGCGGGGGAGGCGACGAGGAAGTGATGCTCGATGCCTTGTGGGATCTTGTGTGGTCGGGTGAGGTCACCAACGACACGTTCGCGCCGCTGCGTCTGCTCGGCCCGATGGCGCGCCGGCCCGCGCGCAAACCACACCTGCCCAAGCTCACCCAGCCGCGCGCGACGGGCCGCTGGTCGCTGGCGGCCGACCTGCTCGGCGCCGGGGCCAATCCAACCGAACGTCTGCACTCGGAGGCCGGTGTGCTCCTCCAGCGTCATGGCGTGCTCACACGTGAGGCGGTCGTCGGCGAGGGTTGGCCCGGAGGTTTCGCCGGCCTCTACCCGGTGCTGCGCGCGATGGAGGAGTCGGGGCGAATCCGGCGCGGCTATTTCGTGGAGGGGTTGGGCGGGTCGCAGTTCGCTCTGCCGGGGGCGGTCGATCGCCTCCGCTCGCTGCGCGACTCGGGGGGTGGCATCATTGCGATGGCGGCCACGGACCCCGCAAACCCATACGGCACGGTGATCGACTGGCCCGAGTCCGGCGGAAGGATGAGCCGCGCGGCGGGCGCTTACTGCGTGCTCGACGACGGCAGGCTCGTCCTGTATCTCGAGCGTGGAGGCCGGTCGCTGCTCACGGCAGGCGACGTTCAGCTCGCTCATCTGAACGCGTTGATTGCAATCGCAACGAACGCCGGCCGCGTCGAGCTTCAGAAGGTCGACGGCACATCGGTGATGGACTCGCCGCTCAAGAGTGCGCTGCGCGAAGCGGGTTTTTCGCCAACCCACCGCAGCCTGATCGCATACGGCGCCCGGAGCTAGGCCGGGAGCATAATCAGGGCTTCCCCGGCAGCTGGTTCGTGATGTAGGAGGCACGCCATGCTGAAGATCAAGAGCTCCGCACCCGCCATTCCCGCCCAGGACATCAAACGCGCCCGGCAGTTCTACGAGCAGAAGCTGGGACTAAAGCCGGCAGAGGAGCAAGCCGACGGCGGCGCGCTTTATCGCACGGGCGAAACCGGCTTTCTCGTGTTCGAGAGCATGGGCAAGGCGTCCGGCGAGCACACGCAGATGGCGTTCGAGGTTGAGGACGTGGTGGCCGCGGTCCGTGACCTGAAGAGCGACGGCGTCAAGGTCGAGGAGTACGACTACCCGACCTTCAAGACAAAGGACGGCGTCGTGGACATGCCGGACGGCACGAAGGGTGCCTGGTTCAAGGACAGCGAGGGCAACCTCATCGCGATCAACTCGAGAGTTCCGAGCGTCGCGCGCCGCAGCTGATCTCGCGGGCGTCGTTTCCGCCGGTGCATGCTCCCGCACATCCAATTGCCGGATGAGGCACGCGAAGGCATGCACTGGCGGGGCAACGCAGGCATGGATTCGGCCCTGGGTACGATTACTGCTCCGTCGGGGAGTAGCGCAGCCCGGTAGCGCACTTGACTGGGGGTCAAGTGGTCGCGGGTTCAAATCCCGCCTCCCCGACCAACCCCTTGGTCAAGCGACCCCAACATAGACGCGCCTAAGCTGGGGGTATGAGCAGGGGCTTTCGGGATTCAGACGAAACCAGGGCGCTCGAAGAGAAGGCCACATCCGAGCAGATCAATGCGATCCTCGAACGCGATCGCGAGCAGGCGTCTCATGCCGCCGAGGTTCGCGCCCACGGCCAGTACGGAACGTGCGAAGACTGCGGTCGGCCCATCGGCGCCGAGCGGCTGGAAGCGCTGCCTACGGCGACTCGCTGCGTCCGCTGCCAGTCGGAGTGGGAGCAGGCCAACCGCGTCTAAAGGCACCTTCTAAACGAAGAGGTCGAGCCGGCTGATTTGCTCGCGGTCGGCGAGCATATCGATCGCGACGACCTTGCCCTCGACGATTGTGAAGGCCTCAGGTGGCTCCGCCTGGCTTCGAACTCGTCCGCCACCAGTCCTTGTCATTCATGGGCCAACAGTGTTGACGAACGAGCTCTTGCTTTATGTGACGTGGCGGGCGAAGTCGCCGGTGCCCCCCTGACCAGTCGCTCTCGTGTTCAACTATGGCCGCGATGCCGAAAGTGACGTTCATCGGCGCGGGCAGTGCCGTCTTCGCCCGGCAGCTCATGACCGACATCCTCGCCGTCGACGGCCTCGACGAGGGCGAGTTCGCGTTGGTGGATGTCGACGCCAGGCGCCTGAAGCTCGCCGGGGGAATCGCCGAGCGCCTGGTCGAGCTGTCCGGCAAGGCCTGGCGGGTGCGGGCGTCGACCGAGCGGCGCGACCTCCTTGCCGGCAGCGACTACGTGATCAACTCGATCGAGGTCGCCGGCCTGCAGAACGTCCGCTTCGACTACGAGATCCCGATGCGCTATGGCGTGGACCAGTGCATCGGCGACACCATCGGGCCGGGCGGCATCTTCAAGGCGCTACGCACGGGACCGGCATGGCTCGACATCGTCCGCGACACCGAACGTATGGCGCCACGAGCCGTTGTCATGAACTACACGAACCCCATGTCGATCCTGACTCTGGCCGCTCTCCGGGCCACAAACCTTCAGGTCATCGGCCTCTGTCACAGCGTGCAGGGCACGTCGCGTCAAATCGCGCAGTACCTCGGCATCCCCTACGGCGACATGAGGTGGCAATGCGCCGGCCTCAACCACAACGCATGGTTCACGAGGCTCGAGCGCGGCGGCCAGGATCTCTACCCGCTGTTGCGTGAGCGCGCGCGAATACCGAACATCTACGAGCAGGACCCAGTGCGCTTCGAGGTCATGCTGCACCTCGGGGCATTCGTCACCGAGTCGAGTGGTCACTTCTCCGAGTACGTGCCTTACTTTCGCAAGCGCCCCGACCTGATCAAGAAGTACACCCGCGCCGGCTACCTCGGGGAAAGCGGTTTCTACGCCAACCACTGGCCGGAATGGCGGCACGCCAACGACGAGCTGATCGCTTCGATGCTGCGCGGCGAGACACCGGTCCCACGCGAGCGCGGGCACGAGTACGGCTCATACATCGTGGAAGCCATCGAGTGTGGGCGTGGGGCGTCGATCCACGGCAACGTTCGCAACGATGGTTGGATCGATAACCTGCCCGACGGCTGCGTCGAGGTCGAGTGCCACGTAGACCGTAGTGGCATCCACCCGCGCCGGTTCGGCCCGCTGCCCGAGCAGCTCGCGGGCCTCAATCGCGCGCACATGGCCGTGCACCAACTCGTCGTCGAGGCGCTCCTCGAGCGAGACCGCAGCAAAGCCAAGAACGCGCTGATGCTCGATCCACTGACCTCAGCGGTCTGCTCGCTGGAAGAGATCGATCGCCTCTTCGAGGAGATGTGGAACGCACAAGGCGAGAGCCTTACGGCGTTCGGCTAGGCCACCGCCCGGCCGAACTGTCGCGCCCCGATCGCGACGGCCACGACTGAGAGCACGACCATGATCGCCACGCCCTTCGCCACACTTGGATCGCCCAGGTTGTCGTTGAAGATGTGCCGCGCGGCATCGACCGCGTA
The DNA here is from genome assembly GCA_005889085.1 of Chloroflexota bacterium. GTDB lineage: Bacteria > Chloroflexota > Dormibacteria > Dormibacterales > Dormibacteraceae > 40CM-4-65-16. The sequence continues at coordinate 11,097 of VBDS01000093.1, forward strand.
GGACAGTGGGTTGATCGCCGCAATGTTGCGGAGCCACTGAGGCGCGAACCCGAGCGGCAGGAGTACTCCGGACAAGAGAAGGATCGGCAGCGTCGAGGTAAAGATCAGCGGTGCGTAAGTGTTCTCGTCGCGAGCCCACAGCGCAACCGCGTATGCGGTAGACGCCGTCAACAGTCCGATCAGGCCGATCAGCAAAAGGACCACGATCACGCCAACCGCATGGATGCTCAGCCCAAACGGAAGCGCAAGAAGGATGAGGATCAGCGACTGGACGACGATCGAGATCACATCACGCAGCGCGCGTCCAAGCAACAGGGCGACGCGGCTCACTGGCGTCACGCGCAGGCGCTCGATCACGCCCATCCGCAGCTCGGCGATCAGGCTGAACCCGACACCCGCCGCGCCGAACATGCCGAGCTGAACAAGCAGCCCGGGCACGAACACGTTGTACGCGCCCCCTGGCCCGAAACCCTGCATCGACGAGATCGGCTTGAGGAGCGGGGCGAAGAGGATCAGATAAAGAAGCGGCTGCAACACTCCAAGCGCGATCCACACCGGGTTGTGCAGAAGCAAGCTCATGTAGCGGCCGAAAACGAGCCACGTGTCTCGCAACAGCTTCATGCCGCGGCTTCCCGCAGCGTGCGGCCGGTCTGGCGTAAGAAAACGTCGTCGAGGCTCGGCCGGTGCAGCTCGACGGTCTGCAGCTGAAGGCTAGCTCCGTCGAGGAGCCGAAGGATGGCAGGCATCGCGACTTCGCCGCGGTCTACATATAGAAGGACGACGCCGTTTTCCATCCTCGCCTCGCGTACGAACGGCTGGTCCCTGAGCAGGTCGAACGCCCGCTGTTGATCGCCGACCACGCTCAGCGTGACAACGTCGCCGGCGACGGCTCGCTTCAGGTCCTCCGGAGTTCCCTCGGCGACGATCTTTCCGTAATCGATGATCGAGACCCGGTCGCACAGCGCGTCCGCCTCGTCAAGGTAGTGCGTCGTCAGGAAGACCGTCGTGCCTCGGTCGTGCATCCGCCGCACCTCATCCCACACGCGGGCACGGCTCTGCGGGTCGAGGCCCGTGGTCGGCTCGTCGAGGAAGAGCAATTGCGGGTTGTGGACAAGGCCCAGCCCGATGTCCAGGCGGCGCTTCTGGCCGCCTGAATATGTGCCGACCTTGCGGTCGGCGGCGCCCTCGAGCTCGAGCATCTCGATCAGCTCCGAGGCTCGTTTCTTGGCGGCCGCGACCGTCAACCCGTAGAGGCGGCCCTGAAAGACGAGCTCGGTGCGTCCGACGATCTCGCGGTCGGCCCCCCCGGCCTGGCCCACGTACCCGATACGTTCCCTGATCTTGTCGGGTTGGGTGGCGAGATCGCACGCGGCGACTCGCGCCGTGCCGCCGCTTGGCGGCAGGAGGGTGGCCAGCATGCGCAGCGTGGTCGTCTTGCCTGCGCCGTTCGGTCCGAGGAAGCCGAAGATCTCGCCCCGGCGCACGCTGAGGTCGACACCGACCACGGCTTCGACCAGACGCTTCCGGGACTGAAAAACGCGCCGCAGACCGTGCGTCTCGATTATCGCTTCAGGATTCTGGGTGTCCATCCGCCGCGATTTTCCCCGATGCCACAACCTCGGTGCCGGTGAGCAGGTCCCAGAAGGCCTCTTCAGCCGGCCCGCCGCGCGTAGTGCGTCGGATTAGGCTGATCGGCCGCAGAATCGGCTGTATCGGAAGCCGCTTGAGCAGACCGCTCTCGAGGTCTGACGCCACGGCGCGCTTCGAAAGCGCGGCAAAACCGAGCCCCGCGACCACTGCGGCCCGCACGTATTCAGGATGCCCGAGGTTCAAGCTCTCGATCTTCTCGTAGACATCGCCGAGCATCTCGCTCACGTATCGCTCCGCCGACCATTGGGGTCCCCGGCCCAGGTACAGGTAGCCCGCGAAGTCGTCTGAAGTGATTGTGCGCAAGCCGGCAAGAGGATGATCGCGATGCACGACGAGGAGGAGCTCGTCGCGTGCCAGCTCCCTGGCGGCCAGCTCCGGGTCCGGGGCGCCCTCGATTAGGGCGCAGTCGAGCGTTCCAAGCATCACCTGCCGGTTCAGCTCAGCTGACGTGTCGACAGTTACGCTGAGCTTGATCCCGGGATGGCGCCGCGTGAACTCCGCCAGATTGGGCGGCAGGTAGTAGGCGGCGCACGTCGGGCTGGCGCCGACGTAGAGCGAGCCGGCCTGGAGATGCTTCATCGCCTTGGCCGCGTCTTCCACCACCTCGACCCCACGCAATGCGGCGCGGCATGTCTCAGCGAGGGAGCGACCCGCGTGGGTAAGCCTCACCCTTCGTCCATCGCGCTCCAGCAGCTGCAGTCCGACCGCCCGCTCGAAGTGCCGGACCTGCTGCGTGACCGCAGCCTGAGTCAGGAACAGGGATGCCGCCGCGCGGGAGATGTGCTCGTTCTCGGCGACCGCCACGAACGAGCGGAGCTGCTCCAGGGTGAACCCCAACCGGCGCACGCCGACATATTAGTCGGGCTTATGGAAAGTATCACAAACTATTGAGTCAAAAAGCCTTAATGAAAGCTGAACTCGAACGTTAGAAAAGGTACGGTGTTGAACACTCTTCGCGGACGAAGAAAAGGAGGTAGGAACTTGGAAAGCCGGCTTCGTCGCCCACAAAGGGGCCAGGGCATGGTTGAGTATGCCCTGATCCTGGTGCTCGTTTCGATCGTCGTCATTGTCATCCTTCTCACCATGGGCAACCAGATCCAGAACGTCTTCTCGAACGTGGTTGCAGCGTTG
>VBDS01000094.1 GCA_005889085.1 Chloroflexota bacterium
CGCAATCTGACGAAGGCGCAACACGGGCACGCGCCCGGGCCCGAAGCCAGCGTGACCAAGCTCTACTGGAGCGAGATGGACAAGCGGATGCAGGAAACGGCGATCGGGGTCGAGGGCATGTATGGAGCGCTCGCGCCCGAGTCGGCGATGGCGATTGAGGACGGACGGTGGCAGTACGGCTGGATGTGGGCGCAAGCGGAGACGATCTACGCCGGCTCGTCCGAGATCCAGCGCAACATCATCGCCGAGCGCGTGCTCGGCCTCCCGCGCGGCCGATGATCACGACTGCCGAGGCGATCGAGCGGCTCAAGACGCGCATCGGCGTCGACGGCCCCGAGGTGACTGCACCGGTCGAGGCGGGGCACGTCAGGCGGTTCGTCGAGGCGATCGGCGACCCGAACCCGCGCTGGACGAAGGAGGCGCCGCCGACTTTCCTCGTCGCCCTGGCCCCGGTTTCGCTGCACCTCGCCGACGCCGAGGAGTACGGCCAAGGTTGGCTGAACGGCGGCAACAGGTTCGAGCACTTCGCCCCGGTGATGATCGGCGACCAGGTGACCTCGAAAGGCCGCGTTGTGGACGTCTACGACAAGGCGGGCTCGAGCGGAAACATGCTCTTCATAATTTTCGAGACCGACTACACGAACCAACGCGGCGAGCTGGTCGCGCGAGTGCGCGGAACGGCGATCCGGCGATGAAACTCCAGGTCGGACAGGAGATTCCGGAGCTGGTCAAGCACCCGACGACGCGACAGCTCGTCCAGTACGCCGGCGCGCAGGGCGACTTCTACGAGATCCACTATGACCAGCCGTACGCGAAAAGCGTCGGCCTGCCTGGCGTGATCCTGCATGGGCTGCTGAAGGCGGCGTTCCTCGGCCAGCTGGTGACCGACTGGCTCGGCGATCGCGGCACCCTCAAGACTTTCGAGGTCAGCTACCGCGGCGTCGACATGCCGGGGAATCCGTACCGCTGCCGCGGCCGCGTGACGAGGGTCGACGGCGGCGATGTCGAGCTCGAGGTGTGGGGCGAAGACGAGAGCGGCAAGCGGACTACCGTCGGCACCGCGACTGTGTATATGCGCAGCTGATGTTGTTGCTGGTTTTGAAATTCGTCCACATCGCCGCCGCGATCACCGCGGTCGGCGCGAACATCACCTACGGCGTCTGGAATGTCCGCGCACAGAGCGACCCCGCACACCTTGGTTTTGGGTTGAAGGGGATCAAGTTCCTCGACGACCGGATCGCGAACCCCGCCTACGGCGTGGTGCTCCTCACGGGGCTGGTGATGATCTTCGTCGGGCATTGGTCGATCACGTCGCTCTGGATCATCGTCGCGCTGGTGCTGTTCGCGGTCGTCGTGGTGCTCGCGGCCGGACTGTACTCGCCGCTGCTGCGCAACCTGATCAAGCTCGTCGACTCTGGCGACACCAGCTCGCCCGAGTTCGAACGGCTCTCGCGGCGCAACAGGATCCTTGGTCCGGCTTTTGGCCTGATCGTACTGGTGATCCTCGCCATGATGGTCTTCAAGCCTTCCCTGTAGACCCACAGCACGGCCAGCACCGAAGCATCGATCACGCAGTAACCACCGGCGATGACCGACGGCGGGTTGCCCGACGGGATGTGAGTCCATGGCGCGACCGGCATCCACGCCCAGTCGCCGAAGGACGTGCCGAAGATCTCCAGCTCGCTCACGATGATAAAGATCGCCGCGAACAGGGGCCACCGCGGTGAGCGGAGCAGGAAGTACGCGAAGACCGGCAGGCACAGCGCGCCCTGCAGGTCAAGCCGCCCCGTAACGATGGGTAGCGCTGTGAGTCCTAGCACGGCCCAGGTGCCCGCGCCGGCCAGGACCGCATAGGCGACGCGGCGGCCGTGGCGCTTGACCAGCGGCGTCTGCGCGGCCAAAAGACCGAAGAGATAGACGATGCCGTGGCCCGGGGGCACAAAGAGCGGCAGGTTGTGCAGCCGGTAGCGGTAGACGCCCCAGACCAGCGAGCCGAAGATCTCGAAGCAGGTCGCGACCACGACACACGTCCAGACCTGGACACGCTGCTCTTTCGGCGCCTTCAGCGCCGCCAGGTAGAGCACGGTGAAGGTGAGCGCGCCCAGCACGTATTGCTGCCATTGGGCCGTGACGCGGCTGTCCGCGAACAGCCCGATCGGGGTGTAGACCAGGAGGTACGCGTGCAGCCAATACGGCTGCACGCGTCTGGAGATCTTCGAGATTACTTGAGGGTGCCCCTCTCGTCGATCAGGCTGCCTTGCAGGGTCCACCCGGTGCCGCTCCAGGTGATCACCTGCTCTTGCATGATCGGAAAGTGGTCGGATGACGTTGTCTTGACTTTCACGCCCGGCAGCGCGAACGGATTGGTTTCGTTCAGGCGGTTCGCCGCGATGTCCATGACGTTCTTGCGAGTCATGTTCGAGCCGGCCTGCTTCAGCACGTCGACCATGGTGTACGCGACCGCAACGCCATAGAGGTTGAAGCCGTCATTGGGCTTGCAAGTCGTGCAGTTGGCGATGATCGTCTTGTACTGCTGCATCCCGGAGTCGTTGGCCCACTGCGGGTCGGTTGGGTCCTTGAGGTAGGCGACGCTCGTGACGTTTGCGAGAGCCGCGCCGGCGGTCTTCGCGGCCAGCATGTAGACCTGGGGGTTGGAGACTGAGTTCAGGTAGATCGCGTTAGGGGTCCAGTGCAGGCCGGTGATGATCGCGAGCGACTGGATCGTCGGTTTGGGGGTCGAGAAGAGGAACAGTGTGTCGACGCCCTTGGACTTGAGGATGGCCAGCTGTGATGCCGGGCTCGCCGCAGTGACGTCGTAGCTCTCCTTGTCGACGATCATCGAGGCGTTCGAGCCAAGGCCATCGGTGAGGCCTTTGAGGTAATCCTGGCCGTAGTCGTCGTTCTGATACAGGACGCCGATCTTCGCGTTCGGGTGGTTCTGCACGACGTCCTTGGCGTAGATCCGTGCCTCACCCTGGTACGGCGGCTGCCAGCCCATCGTCCACTGATTGGTGCTGAAGTCCTTGCCGAACGTTGTGGCGCCCGTGGCGACGAAGAGCTGGGGCACCTTCTTGCTGTTCAGGTAGTCACGCACGGAGGTCTGGTCCTGCGTTCCGAGCCCGCTGAACATGGCGAACACCTGGTCCTGCTCGACGAGCCCCTTGGTCAAGGGGACGGTGTTGGCGGGGTTGTAGGCATCGTCCTGGATCTTGAAGGTGATCTTTCTCCCGTTGACGCCGCCCTGGTTGTTGACGTAGGTGAAATAAGCGTCCTCGGCATGGGCGATCGTGCCGTACGCGGCCGCCGGGCCGGAAAGGGCGTTGGTCGTACCGAGGAGGATCGAGTTGCTGGTGATGCCGATGTCGGTCTGTGGGGCGGGAGCCGGGCTACCGCCACAAGCGCCGAGGGTGACCAGGAAGGCCGCCACTGCGGCCAGGCGAGCTGCGTTTCGTCCCATAGAAATTCCTCCCATGTTGATAGACAACTATTTAAACAGTCTGTGGATTTGGCGGCATCTGTCCAGTCTCTCGATCGGCGGCACCTCGCAGGCGGCGGTTGAGGGCGACGTAGCCTCGGTAGAGAAGGCCGACGATCCCGTTGGGGGCGAAGATCATGATCAGGATCAGGACCGCCCCATAGGTGACCGCCGGGCCGGCGTTCTTCACGGTGGACGCGATCTGGTCCGGGATCCAGGACTGGCTGGGCACCCATTGGTTCGATTCGATAGGCAGGAAGTAGGCGAAGATCGCGCCCAACAGCGGTCCGGGGATGGAGGCAAGGCCTCCCACCACCGCGCCGACGAGCAGCTGGATGGACAGCGAGACCGGGAACGTGTCCGGGCTGACGAACCCGGCGGCGAGCGCAAAAAGCGCGCCGGCGATCCCCGCGTAAAAGGCGGAGATGCCAAAGGCCAGCGTCTTGTAGCCGGCGATGTTCACCCCCGACGCGGCGGCAGCCACTTCGCCGTCGCGGATGGCTCGCATCGCACGCCCCGGCCGGTGCCGGACCAGGTTCCAGGCGAACCAGAAGAGGATCAGGGCGCAGAAGAGGCATATGTAGTAGATCCACTGGTCGCTTGTCATCGCGATGCCGGTGAGGAAGCCATAGGCGCTCTGAGCGAACCCGGGCGGATCGGGCTGGGTGAGGATGATCCCCTGCACGCCGCCGGTGAGCCCGGCCGGTCGCTTGATAAGGCTTGGTGTGACCACCGCGAGCGCGAAGGTGGCGAGCGCGAGGTAGAGGGCGGAAAGGCGCAGCGCGGGAATGCCGAAGACAAAGCCCACCAGCCCCGTCAGCAGTCCCGCGATGGGGATGGTGGCGACGATGTCCATCTTGAAGTGGTGGGCCAGGATGGCGGACGTGTAGGCGCCCAACGCCATGAATGCGCCGTGGCCCAGCGAAAGCTGCCCGCTGTAACCGACCAGGATGTTCAGGCCCATGATCGCGATGGCCAGGATCAGCGCCTGCGCCCATTCGCTCGCCAGGAAGCTGCTGATCACGGTCGGAAACCCAACGAGGAACAGCACCACGACGCCGACCAGCCAGTAGCGGGGCGGGGCGCCTCGAATTCGTTGCAGCATCACACGCGCCTCGTCGCGGCCCTGCCGAACAGGCCGTTTGGCCTGATGATCAGGACCACGATGATGATCGCCAGCCCAACTGCAAGCTGGAGGTCACCGCCGACGAAGGGAATGTAGGCGCCGGCGAGGTTCACCGTGACGCCGACGATGAGTCCACCGACAACAGCGCCGAGCGGGCTCTCGATTCCACCGAGGACCGCCGCCGCGAAGGCGTAGATGATGATTGACTGCATCATGTTCGGCTCGAGAAAGAGAATCGGGGCGACCATGATCCCGGACACCGCTCCGACCGCCGAAGCAAGGCCCCAGCCGAGGGCGAGCATCCAGCTCACCTGAACCCCGAGCAGGCGGCTCGCCTCCGGGTGATGGGCTGCGGCGCGGAGCGTGAGGCCCACGGTCGTGCGCTGGAGCAGAAGGTAGACCGCGAGCAGCACCAGCCCTGACACCCCCATCACCCCAAGGTCGCGATAGCTGATGAACACACCGAGCAGGTCGATGGTCTGCGCCGAGAAAGCGCTCGGGAATGATCGCGGGACATATCCGAACATGAAACCGGCCAGCCCGTTGAGAAGTGTCGCCAGGCCCAGCGTGATGATGACGAGGGTCAGGATCGGCGCTCTCTCCACCGGGCGGATCACGACGCGCTGGATCACGATGCCGCCTCCGAAAGCCAGCACGAGCGTGACCGGAAACACGATCCAGTAGCTCATGCCTCGGTTGATCAGAGCGTAAGCAACGAACGTCGCGAGCATCGCCATCTCGCCCTGGGCGAAGTTCACGAGGCCCATCGCGTTGTAGATGAGGACGAGGGCCAGCGCCAGGCTCGCGAAGATGCCGCCGATCGCGATGCCGCTGACGACCTGTTGGAGTAACGCCTGCATCAGTAGCCGAGGTAGGAACGCCGGACCGACTCGTTGCCCTGGAGCTCCTCGCTCTCGCCTTCCACCGCGACTCGACCGACCTCGAGCACATATGCGTGAGTTGACAGGTCAAGAGCGATCCGAGCGTTCTGCTCGACCAACAGCACGGTGACCCTGCTGGACTGGTTGATCGAGCGGATGATCTCGAAGATCGAGCGGACGATCATCGGCGCGAGGCCAAGCGACGGCTCGTCGAGCAGCATCAGCCTCGGTTTCATCAGGAAGGCGCGGGCGAGAGCCAGCATCTGCTGCTCGCCGCCGGACAGGGTGCTGGCGGAGAGCCGGCGCCGCTCCTTGAGGACAGGGAAGTATTCGAAGACGCGGTCGTAGTCTTTGCGCACCTCTGCGCCATCCCGTCTCAGGTGCGAGCCAAGCTTCAGGTTTTCGTCGACTGTCAGCTCTGTGAGGATGCCTCGACCTTCAGGCACGTGGGCGATTCCTCCACGCACCACGTCTTCGGTCGACATGCGCCGCAGCGAGCGCCCCCCGAACTTGATGTCACCGCTCCACCGCACTCCTCCGGTGATGGCGCGCAGCGTCGTGGTCTTGCCGGCGCCGTTGGCACCGAGCAGCGACACAATCCCGCCCTCGGGTACAACCAGCGAGACGCCATGCAGGACAGACGTCTGTCCGTAGCCCGCATGGACCTCCTTCATCTCGAGGAGGGCCGTCACGCCGCACCCAGGTAGGCTTCGATGACAGCGGGGTTGCGCTGCACCTCCGCGGGAGTCCCTTCGGCGATCTTCTTGCCGAAGTCGAGAACCACCACACGGTCGGAGATGCCCATCACGAAGGCCATGTGATGCTCGACCAGGAGCATGGTGACCTTCAACTCAGTGTGGACACGGCGCAGGAGCCGCGACATCGAGTCGACCTCTTCGTGGCTGATTCCACCTGCGGGTTCATCCAGGAGGATCAAGCGCGGCCGCGAGACCAGCGCGCGGGCAAGCTCGACGCGCTTCTGAATCCCGAAGGGAAGAGCCGCCACGGGACGATGCGTGTAGTCGTCGAGACCGACGAACTCGATCATCTCCAGGGCGCGCTTTCGCGACGCAGACTCCGTGGCAACCGCCCTCGGCAGAGGCACGCCTGCCTCGAACCACCCGCTCTTGATGTGCACGTGGTCGCCGACCATCACGTTGTCGAGCACGGTCATCGAACGAAAGAGGGCAACGTTCTGAAAGGTGCGCGTGACGCCGAAGCGGATCACGTGGTGCGGCCGCATCTCAAGCACGGAGTGGCCGTCGAAGAGCGCCGTGCCGCCGCTGGGCCGGTAGACGCGGGTGATGACGTTGAAGAGCGTCGTCTTGCCGGCGCCGTTGGGACCGATCAGCGCGATGACCTGGCCCTCGTCGACGTTGAACGAGACGCGGTCCAGTGCCACCACACCACCGAACCGGACGCTGAGGTCGCGCACCTCGAGCAACGGCATATTGGCCGAATACTAATTTCGCAGCGACTCCAAGGCCACTAGTCGCCTGGCTCGGGCAGATCTCCGTGCTCTGGAAGTTCGAGTGGTTCGTCCGGCGGGCTGAGCTCCGGATAGCCGGCGTCGGGGGCGCCAGGTCCCCACTCGGTCGGGGGTCCCCACTCCGCAGGCGGCAGCTTGGGCGCAGCCGGCGCCGGCGGGGGCGCGGGTTCCGGAGTCGGGGCAGGAGGCGAGGTCGGATGCGGCCGCACCGGTTCGGTCCATGCCGACTGCGATTGCGGCTCATGTATAGGGGTGGGTGGCGGCGTGCCGAATCCCGCCGTGTAGTCGGGACGCGTCGCGCGGTGCATCACGGCCGCCGACGGCAGCGCGGTCATGGGTCGCGGTCGCCGGATCACGCTGACCGCCCAGTAGCCGAGTGAAAGCAGGATCGCAAGCCCGCCGACTATCGGCAGGAAAACGAACGGGGGCCTCGAGATGAGGTCCAGTCCGTTGAGCGTGGCCGCGACCGGCGTCGAGCTTGCCGTCGGAGACGCGGTCGCTTCAGGGGAAGGGGAGGGCGATTCAATAGGGCTTGCCGACGGAGAGGGGGACGTGGCGGCGGCCTCGAGCTGGAAGGTCGCGCACGGCCGCGGCTCTACGCTGGCGCAGAGCTTGTGCTGGCCCGGCGGATCACCGGAGAACGGCTTGACGTGTGTGACGAAGTTGCCGCTGCCGTCGGCGGCCGCGCCGCCGGCCACCTTGTTGGGCTGATCCCAGAACAGGGTCATCTGCTCGTTGGAGAGGAACGCACCGCCGTTGACGGTGATCTGCGTGGTGGGACCGCCGTCGGTCACATCCAGAGAAAGGAATGCGTTCTGGGGGATCGGGCTAGCGCTGGGAGATGGCGACGCGGACGGGGATGGGGAGGGGGATGGCGAGGGTGATGCTGGCGCGGAGGGCGACGGCGGTGGCGACGCTGTAGGGGAGGGACCGGTCGCTGCCGTCAGGAGAAACAGGAGAAGCCAGAAGGGAATAGCCACAAGGACCCGGCGCAAACGCATGAAGCCCGGGAACGATACCAGAGCCGGTTCGGTTACACCGGGGGCCAGGGGATCGACCACGCCGAGGTCGGCTCCGGGAAGCGCCAGCCAGGGTCGATCACGCCGCGCAGCCGGCGCTTGAGCATGCGCACCTCGGCAGGGCGGAGCAACCCGGCCATCGTCCTGGCGAGCGCTCCGCGCTCCAGCTCGACGAGCCCGCGTTCCACGTCGCCGCACAAGTCTGGCGGCAGGGGCTGGCCGGAGAAGTCCCAGATCACCGTCCGCAGCTTGTTCTCAACGTTGAAGGTCAGGCCGTGGTCGATCACCCACACGTTGTCCTCCGCGTCGAAGAGGCAGTGGCCAGACTTGCGGTCGGCGTTGTTGGCGATCACGTCGAACAGGGCAACGCGGATCCAGGTCTCGGTGCGTGCGCTGTTGTCGCCGAAAAAGTGACGGCCGTCGGCGTCGATGAAAAGCTGCACCGCGCCAACACCATGGGGCGCCTTCTGCCGGACCACCGTCGGCGGGATGAGCGGCCAGCCCAGGACCTTGCTCAGCTCGTACGCCGCGACCTCGCGCTGGTACAGCGTGCCCGCCTCGAAGTCCCAGAGCGGCGATTCCCCGCGCGCGGGCTTGTAGACGGCGCGCAAACCCGATGGCGGATGAGGCCCGAGGCGCGCCAGGAACGTGTAGTTCGAGGCGCCGTGCAGGACCCCCAGGATTTTGACGTCCGGCAGCCCGCCGAGCAGCTTCTCGGCTGCTTCAGAAGATAGGCCGGGCACCGTTCATGACCGGACAGGGATGGCCGGAGGGATCCATTGGCAGACCACATCGCGGGCAAAGCGGCCGGCCGGCGGAAAGAACCGACTCAGCCTGCTTCGAGAAGGCGATCACCTGGTCGTGGCTGAGCCAGAAGCGCACGCTCGGCGCGTCGTCCGCGGCCGGCGCCTCTGTCGACTCGGCCGGCTCGGCCGGCTCGGCCGGCTCGGCCGCGGCAGCCTGGCTCGCGACCAGGACGAACATCTGGCGGGCCTCGTGATAGCCCAGGCCCATCTCGCCGATCTGCCACTCGGGCTCGTCCGGCTGGGCGTTTCCCCCCGAGGCCTCCGCCGGCTCCTCAGGCGTTTCGATCTGCTGGGCCTCGAGCATCTGGTGCAGGCGTAGGAGGAGGGCCTGGATCTGGGCTTTCTCACATCCGAGCGTCAGGGTCCGCCCTGACCCGGTCGCAAGGAGGAAGAAACGGCGCCGGCCGGGCTCGCCGACCGCGGCGACCACGATGCGGTCGACCGGGTCGAGCTCGTAGATGGCCATCGGCAAAAGCCTACGGTCTAATTGGTTTTGGGGCCCCGGAAGCGGGGAACAAGATCAAAGGTAACTACTTCGAATTTCAATTCAACCCACCTGGAGGACAGCTGACAAATGCCAAAAACCGTAGGAATCGACCTGGGGACGACCAACTCGGTCATCGCCGTCATGGAAGGCGGCGAGCCTGTGGTCATCCCCAACTCCGAAGGTTCGCGCACGACCCCCTCCGTGGTCGCTTTCACCAAGTCCGGTGAGCGGCTCGTGGGCACGCTGGCCCGCCGTCAGGCGGCCGTCAACCCCGAGAACACCGTCTACTCGATCAAGCGGTTCATGGGCCGCAAGTTCGGCGAGGTCGACTCGGAGCGGAAGATCGTGCCCTACGAGGTCAAGCCGGGCAAGGACGACCGCGCCGTGGTGTTCGTGCCGAACGCCAACAAGGAATTCACTCCGGAAGAGATCTCGGCCTTGATCTTGCAGAAGCTCAAGGCGGACGCCGAGGCCTACCTCGGCGAGAAGGTGACCGATGCGGTCATCACCGTGCCCGCGTACTTCAACGACTCACAGCGCCAGGCGACCAAGAACGCCGGCCAGATCGCCGGCCTCAACGTCCTGCGGATCATCAATGAACCAACCGCGGCTTCCCTGGCATACGGCCTGGAAAAGAAAGCGAACGAGACGATCCTCGTTTTCGACCTCGGCGGTGGCACCTTCGACGTCTCCGTGCTCGACGTGGGCGACGGCGTCTTCGAGGTCAAGTCCACGAACGGGGACACCCACCTCGGTGGTGACGATTACGACCGCAGGATCGTGGACTGGCTCGCCGACGAATTCAAGAAGCAGAACGGAATCGACCTGAAGACCGACCGCCAGGCCCTGCAGCGCCTCACCGAGGCCGCGGAGCGGGCGAAGATCGAACTCTCGAGCCGGCTCGAGACGACCATCAATCTGCCGTTCATCACGGCGGACCAGACAGGTCCCAAGCACCTCGAGATGACCCTCACCCGAGCCAAGTTCGAGTCGCAGACCAGCGACCTGACCGAGCGCACCCGGGGGCCGTTCCTCGCGGCGCTGAAAGACGCCAACCTCACACCTCAGCAGATCGACGAGGTCGTGCTGGTCGGCGGATCCACCCGCATGCCGATCATCCAGCAGCTCGTCAAGGACCTGCTCGGCGGCAAGGAGCCGCACAAGGGAGTCAACCCGGACGAGGTGGTCGCCGTCGGGGCCGCCATTCAGGCCGGGGTGCTCAAGGGCGAGGTCAAGGACATCCTGCTCCTCGACGTGACGCCGCTTTCGCTGGGCGTGGAAACCCTCGGCGGGGTCATGACCAAGCTCATCGACCGCAACACCACGATCCCGACCTCTCGCTCGCAGGTCTTCTCGACTGCGGCGGACAACCAGACGTCCGTCGAGGTCCATGTCCTGCAGGGCGAGCGCGACATGGCACGCGACAACCGCACGCTGGGTCGCTTCCACCTGGACGGGATTCCGCCCGCGCCGCGGGGCATGCCTCAGGTCGAGGTCACGTTCGACCTGGACGCCAACGGCATCCTCAACGTGAAGGCGCAGGACAAGGGGACCGGCCGCGAGCAGTCGGTCACCATCACAGCGTCCTCGACCCTGAACAAGGACGAGGTCGACCGGATGGTCAAGGAGGCGGAGGCGCACTCCGCCGAGGACCGGGCCAAGCGCGAAGAGGTGGAGCTCCGCAACCAGGCAGACCACATGATCCACCAGGCCGAGAAGGTGATCAAGGACAACGAAGCCCGGATCCCGGAGGACGTCAAGAGCGAGGTCAACACCAAGCTCGAGGAGCTCAAGACCGCGGCCAAGGGCTCGGACACCAAGGCCCTGCAGCAGAAGATGGATGAGTTCAACGAGGCCCTGCAGAAGATCGGCCAGCACATCTACCAGGGAGCCGGAGCCTCGGCCCCGACAGGTGGGCAGAGCGATGGCACCGCGCCCGGTGAGGAGAAGAAAGAGGGCGACGTCGTCGACGCGGACTACCGCGAAGTCAACTAAATAGATTTCCCCTAAGGGCTGCGCCGGGTGGCGCAGCCCTTATTTTTGCGCCGGTGGTGACTTACTTCCGTGAACGGCGCCCGCTGTGGGCCGTGGCCGGCCTTCTTGTCGGGGCGATGCTCTTGGTCTGGGACCTGGTCGTCGCCTCGCCGCTCTTCTTCGCCCAATACGCGGTCCGCAACGACTTCCGCCTCGCCTACGCGGCGGCGATCGTCGGATGGCAGGACGGTTACGGGAGGCTATACGACCTCGCTGAACAGCAGGCGGCGATTCGCGGCCTCGGTCCGGAGTTCAACGTCCAGCCATTCATATCGCCGCCGCCCTTGGCGTGGCTGGTTACGCCGCTGACGGCGCTGCCGTTCTCCTCAGCCCTGGTCATCTGGACCGCGCTGCTGATCGCGGCCTTGCTGTGGACCTGGTATCTCCTGGCGCCCGGGGAGGGCTTGGCGCGGACCGCGCACCTGCTGCTGTGGGTCGGCGTTTTTCCAGCCGCGTTCGGTGTCATGGTCGGGCAGCCCGGTGCCCTCGTCGCCGCGGCGGTGGCCACGGCGTGGTGGCTGATCCGCGCCGAACGCCCGCTGGCGGCCGGTGTGGTGCTGAGCCTTCTGGTCCTCAAGCCGCAGCTGGCCCTGCTGGTACCTGTCGCTCTGCTCGCCGCGGGCTACCGCAAGACGTTTGCGTCCTGGCTTGTAGCGTCGGCGGTGATCGGGGTGGTCGCCCTGGTCATGCTGGGCGGAGACGGCGTGGCGCGGTATCGCGACGTCCTCGCCCAGACGCAGACCGCGGCCTGGGACATCACGCGTCGCTATTCGATCTCGGGTCCACTCGGACTCGGCTGGGCATTGCGCGTGGCGGAGCTGGCGGTCCTCGTGGGCACCGTCGTGGCGGCCTGGCGGCACCGGCTCAGCCCCGAGCGCGTGATCGCCGCGGGGATCCTCGGTTCTTTGCTGTTCACTCCCTATCTCGGGTTCCAGGACTTCCTGATGCTGTTCGTCGCCGGATGGCTGCTGGTCCGGTCTGGCGCAACTGCCATCCAGGTCGCAATCCTCGTCGTCGGATACGCGCTGCTCGAGCTGGCGCTCGTGGTGCTCGCGATCCCGATCCTGCTTGCCGAGCTTCTCCTGCTGGGTACGCTTCTCTGGCCATTCCGCACCGTTGGAGCCAACGAGGCGCTTGGAACGATGTCGAAACGCCTCGCTGCGTCCAAAGGTGCGTAATCCCGGGCGCCTGGAGCCGACGGTGGGATTCGAACCCACGACCTGCCACTTACGAGGCGGCTGCTCTGCCAGCTGAGCTACGTCGGCGCAATCTCGGCGACAGAAATTTGGCCATGTCGCGAGGGCCTAGGCTAACATCGGACGGGGATGCGAACGCTCGACGTGGAACGACTTGCGACTGGCGATTATTCGCTGATCAAGCCGCTGCTCGTCGAGCTTCACCTTAGCGAACAGGTCCACTACAGCGACCACCCGCAGCTCCCCCGCGAGGAGATCGAGCGTCACCTGACTCAGGTTCCCGCCGCGTTCCGCGGTGAGAACGTCATCTACGCGGTCCGCGACGAGGTGGGGCAGGTTGTCGGCTTCTGCTGGATCGTCCTGTACGACCCCGGGACCGGGCTGGAGGGCGAGGTCGCCGAGCTCTACGTGGCTGAAGGGCATCGCGGTCGCGGAATCGGCGAGATGCTCGTCCGCCAGGCGGTGAAGCTTTTCGCCGAGCGCGGCGTGACACTCGCCTACGTCTGGACCCGACCTGACAACGAGGCCGCCGTCAGGCTATATCGCTCCGCGGGATTCGAACCCAACCGCCAGCTCGTCATGACCTGGTATCCCCTCGACCCGACCAGCAGCCACTAACAGCCGCCAACCTACTATCAACTCATGCGAACCATCGCGGCCGTCGCGGCCGGCCTGGTCGTGACCATCCTCGTCGCCACCAGTGTCACGCTGGCTGTGCTGCAGTACCAGGCACGGACCAACAACCAGCAGGTCAACCTGCGGAACGGAGTGACGCTCTCGCAAGACTCGGCTATCGTGCAGGCCGCGGCCAAAGCGCGCCCGGCGGTCGTCAGCATCGTCACGCAGCGCCAGCCGACCATCGTGGACGGATCCGGCTATCTGGCAACCAGCGACGGCTACATCGTGACCAACATCAACGTGATCGCCGGCGCCAGCGGGATGACTGTGCTCGTGCCCGGCGATGCCAAGCCACACGACGCCCGTCTTGTCGACTACGACTGTCAGACCGGCGTCGCCGTGATCAAGATCGACAAGGTCAGCGGCCTGCCGACGCTTGGCTTTGCCGACCCCACGGCGCTGGCCCAGGGCCAGGTCATCGTGGCGGTCGGCGGTCCGGCGGCGGGTAGCGCGGTCACTCCCGGTTATGTCAGCGCAATGCATCGCGTGGCGGCTGGCAAGGATCCGCTGACCATCGGCCACACCATCCAGTTCAGCGACACGATCCAGACCAGCGTGGCGATCGACGGCGGCACGTCCGGCGGCCCGCTGCTGAACGTGGGGAGCCAGGTCGTAGGGATCGCCATGGAGTCGCCGGCGGCGACGGCCGGGTTCGGCCTCAACGTCGCCGACATCCAGGACGACGTCCAGCAGATCCTGTCCTCAACTGGCCAGGTCACGGTTGCGTCCATCGGCGCGACGACGAGCGACGTCTCGCCTGAAAGTGCAGCCCTCAACGGCGTGCCGGAGGGCACCCAGCTGGTGGTCCTCTATCAAGGTGGTCCCGCCGCGACGGCAGGCCTCCGGCCCGGCGACGTCATCACCCAGCTCGACGATGTGCACATCGACGCCGCGCATCCGCTTTCGCTGCTGCTTCGCTCGCGCTTTCACGCCAGCCAGCGGGTGACTGTCACGTACACGCGGGGCACGAGCTCGAGCCAGGCGGAGCTGACGCTGAGCGCCCAACACCCGACCTGCTCGTGACGTCGGTGATATCGGGAGGCGTGCGCGAGCGCATCAACGACGCGCTCCACCAGGCCGTACGCGCGCTTGGAGTTGAAGAGGACATCCCTGACCTCGAGCTCGGGCGGGCGAAGGTGCCCGAGCACGGCGACTACGCAAGCTCGGCCGGTCTGAAGCTCGCCCGCGTTTTGCGGTCGCGGCCTGATGAGATCGCCGCCCGGCTCGCCGAAAAGGTCGTGGTCCCGGAAGGGGCGGCTACGGCGGAGGCCGAGAAGGGCTACGTGAACTTCCGGCTGACCGATGACTGGCTTCGCCAGCTCGTGACGCGCATCGCACCCGGCTACGGCGGGCGCGACATCGGCCGCGGCGAGCGTCTCCAGGTGGAGTTCGGCAGTGTCAACCCGACCGGCCCACTCCACATCGGGCACGGGCGCGGCGTGACGCTGGGCGACTCCCTCTGCAGGCTCCTGGAGTTCACCGGGCACTCGGTCCAGCGCGAGTACTACGTCAACTCGGACAACACACAGACGCGAAGGTTTGGCGCATCGGTGTATGCGCGACTGCACGGCAACGAGCCACCCGAGGGCGGATACACGGGTGATTACGTGACCGAGCTGGCCGAGATGGCGCGCCACGACCTGCCCGGGATCGACAAGGTTCCCGAGGAGGAGGCCGAGCCGAAGCTGCGCATGTACGCGATCGAAAAAATGGTCGAGCGGATCAGGGCGACGGTGGCGCGATTGTCCGTGCGCTACGACGAGTGGTACTACGAAAACAAGCTGTGGGAAGCCGGCCTGCCCCAAACGGCGATCGACCGGTTGCGGAAGTCGGGCCATATCAAGGAGCGGGACGGAGCGCTGTGGTTCGGTGAACCCAACGACGAAGAGGAAGACCGGGTTGTGATTCGCGCCAACGGGCAGCCGACATACTTCGCGTCAGACCTCGGTTACCTGCTCAGCCGTTTCGAGCAGCGAGGTTTCAACAGAGTGATCGAGGTGTGGGCCTCGGATCACCACGGCTACGTCCCGCGTATGAAGTCTGCAGCGGCGGCGCTGGGGTTCGACCCGCAGAAGCTCGTGATCATCCTCCACCAGATGGTCAACCTCAAAGAGGGAAAGATGTCGAAGCGCGCCGGCCGCTTCGTGACGCTCGATGAGCTGGTCGACCGCGTCGGTTCGGACGCAGTCCGCTACTTCTATCTGCTCCGGTCGCCGGACACGACGATAGAGTTCGACCTCGAGCTGGCCGTCACGCAGGGCAGCGAAAACCCGGTGTACTACGCGCAGTACGCGCACGCGAGGCTGTCGAACGTCGAGGTGGCGGCCGCGGAGCGGCATCCGCGCCTCCCAGAAAGAGCAGATGCCTCGCTGCTCGGGCACCCATGGGAGCTCGACGTGGCGCGTCAGCTCGCATTCTGGCCCGACGTCGTCGAGGACGCGACCGCGGTGCTCGAGCCGCATCGCATTCCTTATTACGTGCATGACCTGGCGACCGCGGTGCACCGCTTCTACCACGCGGGGAACGCCCAGAGCGAGCATCGGGTCGTGGTGGACGATCCGGAATTAACAAGGGCCCGGCTGGAGCTGTGCCGGGCGGCGCGTCACACTTTGAAGACAGCGCTGGAGCTGATGGGCGTCAGCGCGCCCGAGCGGATGTAAGGACTCAAGGAGAAACCATTGGACGTCACCTGGCTCGGACACGGCTGCTTCCGGCTGCGCGGCCGCGGCGCGGCGGTGGTCACCGATCCCTACCCACCCGCGATCGGGTTGAAGCTCGCGCGCATGGACGCGGAGGTCGTGACCATCAGCCACGAGCACGACAACCACAACTTCACCCAGGTGGTCCGGGACGGCGCGTACGAGATTCGCGGGCCGGGCGAGTATGAGGTGGCAGGGGTGAGCGTGATCGGCATCCCGACCTACCACGACGCGGAGAAAGGTGCGAAGCACGGCCGCAACACCGTCTACTTGATCGAGATCGACGACGTGCGCGTCTGCCACCTGGGCGATCTTGGGCACAAGCTCGACGACGCCGAATCAGAGGCTGTCGCCTCGCCCGACGTGCTGCTCGTGCCGGTCGGCGGCCGGGCGACTATGACTGCCGCGCAAGCTGCGGAGGTAGTCCGCCAGCTCGAACCGCGCTACGTCGTCCCGATGCACTACGCGATCTCCGGCCTCAAGCTCGAGCTGGACCCGATCGACCGCTTCCTCAAGGAGATGGGGGTGACATCTGCGGAGCCGCAGCCGAAGCTTGCGGTACAGAAGTCCTCAGGTGCCGAATACGACACCAAAGTGGTCGTCCTGGAGCCAAAAGCCGAAGTCAAGGTTTAGCCACTCGCACGCTCAGAGACCGCATGAAGGTTTAACCCGGGCCCGTTCCAGGTAACATTTGAAAAACCGCCCTGGAGGTCGTCTATGTCGAAATACGTTTTCGTGACCGGGGGTGTCGTCTCCTCTCTAGGTAAGGGCATCACCGCGGCGTCGATCGGGAACATCCTGAAGGCCCGCCACCTCACCGTCTCCCTGCAGAAGCTCGATCCGTACCTGAACGTCGACCCCGGAACCATGAGCCCCTACCAGCACGGCGAGGTTTTCGTCACCGATGACGGCGCGGAAACCGACCTCGACCTCGGTCACTACGAGCGGTTCGTCGACGAGAACCTGACGGTTGCCTCCAACGTGACGACCGGGAAGATCTACCAGGACGTCATCGCCCGCGAGCGCCGCGGCGATTACCTCGGTGCGACGGTCCAGGTGATCCCGCACGTCACGAACGTCATCAAGGAGAAGATCCTGCGAGCCGCCAAAGACCCACAGGCCGACGTGGTCGTGGTCGAGGTGGGCGGGACCGTCGGTGACATCGAGAGCCTTCCGTTCCTCGAGGCCATCCGCCAGCTGAAGAACGACCTCGGACGGCAGAACGTCTTCTACGTCCACTGCTCCCTCGTCCCGGTGGTCCGCGGCCAGGAGATGAAGACAAAGCCAACGCAGCACTCGGTCCAGGCCCTGCGCGCGATCGGTATCCAGCCCGACGCGATCATCTGCCGGTCCGAGCTGCCGATCGACAACGATCTGAAGGAGAAGATCGCGCTCTTTACCGACGTGCCGCGTGAGGCGGTTGTCTCTGTACCCGATGTGCAGTCGATCTACGAAGTACCGCTGATGCTCGAGGCCGCGGCTCTCGGCAAGGTGATGGCGAAGCACTTCGAGCTCGACGAGGTGGCCCACGGGCCCGACCTCGGACCCTGGATCCAGCTTGTCGACCGGATCAAGCACCCCAAGGCGTCGGTGCCGATCGCAATCGTCGGCAAGTACATCCAGCTGCCTGACGCCTACTTGAGCGTCATCGAGTCGCTCCGTCACGCGGGCATACATCACGGGCTCGCGATCGATATTCACTGGGTCTCTTCAGAGAAGCTGGACGCCGGAGACTTATCACCCCTGATGGGCGTCGCCGGCATCGTCGTGCCAGGCGGGTTCGGCTATCGCGGCATCGAGGGCAAGGTCATCGCCTCGCGCTACGCGCGGCACAACCGGATCCCATACCTTGGGCTGTGCCTCGGCATGCAGTGCGCGGTGATCGACTTCGCGCGCGAGAAGCTGGAAGCGCCTGACGCCAACTCGACAGAGTTTGCGGCCTTCACCTCGACGCCCGTGATCGACCTGATGCCGGAGCAGCGCAACGTCGACCAGATGGGCGGCTCGATGCGCCTCGGCCTGTATCCCTGCAAGCTGACACCTGGGTCGCTGGCGCAGAAGGCGTATGGGGAAGAGGTCGTTTACGAGCGCCACCGCCATCGCTTCGAGTTCAACAACGAGTACCGCGAAGTGATGAACGAGGCCGGGATGAACTTCACCGGGCTGTCCCCGAACGGACGGCTGGTGGAGATCATCGAGCTGGCCGATCACCCCTGGTTCGTGGCTAGCCAGTTCCACCCCGAGTTCCGTTCGCGGCCGAACCGGCCGCATCCGCTGTTCCGCGATTTCGTGCGGGCAGCCTTCCTCCAGAGCGGAATCGACCAGATGGAACTTCGTCCCGCGGAGCTGCTGGAAGAGCCCGAGAGCTAGGTACACCCATGGAGCAGCAGAGGAGCGGGATTCCCGCATTTCAGGCGCGCGGCGAGGTTGCTTTCGAGCTCGTGCACGCAACCGAAGCGGCCGCGCTCACCTGCGCAGGATTCCTCGGCAAAGGCGATCCAGACCGAGTCAGCGAGGCGGCGGGCGACGCCATGCGGGGCGCGCTTGCCCGCTCGGGTCTTACCGGCACAGTCGTCTTGAGCCCACGGCACCAGACCCACCTGCCGCACGACATGGTGATCACCGGCGGCGACCGCAAGGTCGACCTGGGCGTCTACCCGGTGGAGGGCGCAAGCCAGGTCGCGCGCGGCCACATCAACGCAGTCTCACTCCTGGTCGCGGTCGAGCCGGGAGGCTTCGCGCGGCTACCCGCGGTATCCCAGGTGGAGAAGTTCGTGGCCGGACCCGGCGCGCGTGGCGCGATCGACCTCGACGATTCGGTCGCCGACAACCTTCGCCGCATCGCCTTCGCTCGCGACGTTCGTGTTCAGGACCTGACCGTCGCCATCCTCGAGCGACCGCGTCATCAGGAGCTGATCGCGGAGGTCGCGGGGGCAGGCGCCCGCATCCGGATCCTGGAGGAAGGCGACTTCGCAAGCGCGGTGATGGCCGCCCTGCCGGGTACGGGAATCGACGCCGCGATCGGAATCGGCGATCTGCACGCCACGTTGATCGCCGCGTGCGCGGTGCGATGCCTGGGCGGTGAGTTCCTGGTCCGCCTGATGCCGCGCAACGATGAGGAGAAGAGCCTGGTCGGAGACGCGGCGTCGCACGTCTACGGCCTGGCCGAGCTCGCGCCGGCGACCGACATCGAGGTGGCGATCACCGGCGTGACGGGCGGTCCGCTGCTTCCGGGGATCAGTTTCGGCAGTGGGTTTGCCGAGACCCAGTCCCTGGTCCTGTCGAGCCGCCACGCGACGGTCCGTCGCCTCACGACACGGCACCACGCCGCGGGGGAGCCGCGCTAGAGCCGGAATCCGGGATTAGTCCAGCCGGGTAGCGGGTATCTAGAAAGAGGTAATCAATTGAGCCAGAACGACCCGTACATGCCCCCTCAGGGCGGTCAGTACATCCCCCCGCCGCCGCAGTACCCGGCGGGCTCGGACATTCCGCCCCAGTCGCCGTACCACTACTCGCCCGCGCCCAGCCAAGGAGGGAGTCGTGGTGCGATCGGCTGGCTGGGTTCGGCTGCCCTCGCCGTGTGGGCGGTCGTCAAGTACGGCCTGATCTTTGCATTCAAGATCCCGGCGCTGGCGACGCTCCTGTCAGCCCTCGTGAGCTTCGGCGCCTACTCGCTGCTGTACGGCGGCTGGTTTGCCGTGGCGCTGGTGGTGATGCTGTTCGTCCATGAGATGGGCCACGTGGTCGAGATCAGGCGCCAGGGAATGCACGCCACGGCCCCGATCTTCATCCCGTTCCTCGGCGCCGCCATCTTTCAGCGGCAGCACCCAACGGACGCCCTGAAGCAAGCGCAGATCGGCATCGCCGGCCCGATCGCCGGCACGCTCGGCGCGACCGTGGCCTGGGTCCTCTACAGCTCGACGCAGAATCCGGTCTTCCTCCTCGCCGCCTCGCTCGGATTCTTCCTGAATCTGTTGAACCTGATCCCGGTGTGGCAGCTGGATGGTGCGTGGATCCTGGCGCCCGTGTCGCCCTGGTTCCAGGTCGCCGGGTTGGTGATGATCGGCGTCAGCGTGTTCGTGTTCCACTTCGCCAGCTTCCTGCTGATCATCATCGCCGTGCTCGGCATCCAGACGATGCGAGCGGGATTTCGGAACGCCAACAACCCCTACTACACCTCGGTCCCGATGCAGGCGCGCCTGGCCCTGGGAGCGGCCTGGCTGGGCCTTGTCATCTACCTCGGCGTCATGAGCCTACAGGCCGAGAGTTTGTTCACGGCACTGGCTCGGTAAACTAGAGCCTCCCTGGAGAAAACGTTGAAAGCACAAATTCATCCCACCTTCTACGAAGACGCGGTCGTCACCTGCGCGTGCGGGAACAGCTGGACGACCGGTTCCACGCGCAAGGAGCTCAAGACCGAGATCTGCTCCAACTGCCATCCATTCTTCACTGGCACGCAGCGGATCGTGGACACCGGCGGCCAGGTCGAGCGGTTCCGGAAGCGGGCTGCTAAGACCCGGGCGTAGATGCCAAGCCCGGAGGTAAGCGCTCCGGAGGCCCAGGCTAAACCAAAGGCCGACCAACCTTTCTTCTATGGCGGTCAGGCCGTCATCGAAGGCGTGATGATGCGCGGCAAGCGGCATTACGCGGTCGCGGTCCGATTGCCGACCGACGACCCGGAGACGCACAGGCGGGAGATCGTGGTCAATCGCGGTGAGCTGACGGCGCCGATCTATGTCAATCCGGTCTGGAAGCTGCCGTTTGTGCGTGGGCTGGCGCTCATCGGCGAGCAGCTGCACCTCGGCATGAAGTCGCTCATCTGGTCGGCCAACGTGAACGCCGGCGCCAACAACGTGGTGATCGGCAAGAAGGAGATCACCGGCTCGGTCGCGACCGCCGGGGTGTTTGCGCTCGTCCTGTTCATCGCATTGCCGCTGCTTCTGGCCAACTTCGCCGTCCATCGCACGGGAAGCTTTGCTTTCGTGCTGGTCGAGGGGCTGATCCGCGTCGGCCTGGTGCTCGGCTATCTGGCCGCGATCTCGCTGCTGCCTGATGTGAGGCGAGTCTTCCAGTACCACGGTGCGGAGCACAAGACGATCAACGCATTCGAGTCGGGCTGGACGCTTGACGTCCCGTCGGTCCGCCGCGCCAGCACGCTTCATCCGCGCTGCGGGACGG
Source organism: Chloroflexota bacterium (assembly GCA_005889085.1). Taxonomy (GTDB): domain Bacteria; phylum Chloroflexota; class Dormibacteria; order Dormibacterales; family Dormibacteraceae; genus 40CM-4-65-16. The sequence continues at coordinate 21,069 of VBDS01000094.1, forward strand.
GATTTCTCCTGGTCGTGCTTGTCGTGAGCGTCATCGTCTTCAGTGTCGTTGCGCTGTTCCATCCCAACCTCTTCTGGCTGGTGGCGAGCCGGATCCTCGCGATCCCCCTCATCGCAGGCTCCGGGTTCGAGCTCATCCGCTTCATGGCGCGGCACCGCTACAACCCGGTGGTGCGAGTAGCGCTGCTGCCTGTGCTTGGCACGCAGAAGTTCACCACGCGCGAACCGTCCGACGACATGCTCGAGGTCGCGATCTGCGCGTTCAACAGCGCTCGCGAAGGTGAGGAGGAAAGCGCCGGAGCTGCAGCATGAAAAGGCACAAGGGGGGCAGGCCCCCCTTGTGGGGAACCCCCCAAGGGTTTGCACCGCCGAGGACTCACTGCGTCGTTGCGGCTGCCCGGCCAAGCCGGGCAACGCGGGAAGAACGAATTGATTGACCGACTCGAGGCAATTGCGCGCCGCTACCACGAGATCGAGCAGGAGATGGCGCGGCCCGAAGTGGCCATGGACCACGAGAAGGTCACCCGCCTCGCCCGCGAGCAGCGCACGCTGCGGGAAACCGTCGAGACTTACGACGCTTACCGCCGCGCGCGTCAGGAGATGGAACGGCACAAGGGGGGCAGGCCCCCCTTGTGGGAAACCCCCCAATGATTTGCACCGCCGAGGACTCACTGCGTCGTTGCGGTTGCCCGGCCAAGCCGGGCAACGCGGGAAGAACGAATGATTGACCGACTAGAGGCAATCGCGCGCCGCTATCACGAGATCGAGAACGAGATGGCGCGGCCCGAAGTGGCCATGGACCACGAGAAGGTCACCCGCCTCGCCCGCGAGCAGCGCACGCTGCGGGAAACCGTCGAGACTTACGACGCTTACCGCCGCGCGCGTCAGGAGATGGAGTCTGCGCACGAGATGCTGCGTCACGAGAAGGACGCCGAGATGCAGGAGTACATGCGCTCCGAAGAGCGGCGCGCAGCGGAGCAGGTGGCGAAGCTCGATGAAAAGCTCAAGGTGCTTTTGCTCCCTAAAGACCCGAACGATGACCGCGACGTCGTGGTCGAGATCCAGGGCGCAGAAGGTGGGGACGAGGCGGCGCTCTTCGCCGCCGACCTTTTCCGCATGTATACCCGCTGGGCGGAGAAGAAGGGCTGGAAGGTCGACGTCGTGGATGCCTCGCCGACCGGGATCGGCGGCTACGACAAGATCGAGTTCGAGGTCCACGGTCACGGCGCCTATTCGCAGCTGAAGTACGAAGGCGGCGTGCACCGGGTTCAGCGCGTGCCGAAGACTGAGGCGCAGGGCCGGATTCACACGTCGGCGGCGACGGTCGCGGTGCTGCCCGAGGCCGATCCGGTCGAGGTCGAGCTGAAACCGGAGGACCTCGAGATCAAGGCATCGACCTCGACTGGCCCAGGAGGTCAGAGCGTCAACACGACATACTCGGCGATCCGCATCGTCCACAAGCCGACCGGCATCGCCGTGAGCATCCAGGACGAGAAGTCGCAGCTGCAGAACAGGGAGAAGGCCATGCGCGTCCTGCGCGCGCGTCTTTACGAGATGAAGCTCGCGGAGCAGCAGGCGGCGATCGGTGCGCAGCGCCGCGGCATGGTGCGCAGCGGCAACCGCTCGGAAAAGATCCGGACGTACAACTTCAAGGACAACCGGGTCACCGACCACCGGATCAACCTGACGCTGCACAAGCTCGACCGGGTCATGCAGGGCGAGCTCGACGACCTGGTCGACGCGCTCATCTCCGCGGAGCGCACCGCCCAGCTCAACGGCGGTCCCGACGCGCCGGCGTGACGATCGTCGAGGTCCTCAAGCTCTCTGCCGACTACCTCAAGAAGCACGGCTCCGATTCGTCCCGCCTCGACGCCGAGCTGCTCCTGGCTCACGCTTTAGGCCTGCGCCGTCTCGACCTGTACCTGAAGTTCGACCTCTTGCTGTCAGAAGAAGAGCTGGCCGTGTATCGAGGTCTGGTGGCGAAGCGGGCGAAGGGTGAACCGGTCGCGTACCTGGTCGGGCACAAGGAGTTCATGGGCCTGGAATTCATCGTCACACCGGACGTGCTGGTGCCCAATCCGGACACGGAGGTCTTGGTGCAGCGGGCGGTCTCGATCGCGCGCGAAACACATGATCCCGTTCGCGTCGCCGACGTCGGCACTGGGAGCGGATGCATCGCCATCGCGGTCGCCCATTACGCGCCGAACACCGAGGTCTGGGCATCCGACGTCAGTCACGAGGCGCTGGAGGTCGCGGCGCGCAACGTGGCCACCCACGGGCTGGGCGATCGCGTGCACCTCGAGAGCGGCGATCTGATGGGTCCGCTCGCCGGCGCGTTCGACCTCGTTTGCGCGAACCTTCCATATGTGCCGGCCGATGTCTCGCTGCCCGCCGAGGTCACGGCGCAGCCCGCCCGCGCCCTGTTCGCGGGCGGGGGTGGAGCGGCACTCGTCACGCGATTGCTCCACGAAGCCCCGGCGCGGCTCAGGCCCGGCGGCCGGGTGCTGGCGGAGCTCGACCCGGCGATCATGAAGCTGGTCGCCGAAACGGCAAGCCGGTACTTCGCCCACCAGGTTGTGCTCCGCGACGCGGGCGGCCATCAACGGGTAATAGAAGCGTGGTCCTGAAACCGACGAAGGCGGGTCTCTTGCGAGCCTCGCAGCTGCTGCGCGGTGGGGCGGTCGTGGCCTTTCCGACGGACACCGTCTACGGACTTGGAGCAAGCGCTGATGACGAGCTCGCCCAGAAGCGGGTGTTCACGATCAAGGGCCGGCCGGTCGGGCTTCCGCTGATCCTCATGGTGGCGGCAGAATCCCAGCTCGAGAACTACGTGCATGTCGATTCGCGCAGCGAGGCGATGATGCGGCGCTGGTGGCCAGGGCCGCTGACTCTGGTCCTGTATGCGAAGGGCGGCGGCACGCTTGGCGTGCGGATTCCGAAACACAAAGTTGCATTGGGATTGCTCCGCACGGCCGGCCCTCTCATGACCACGAGCGCCAACCTGCACGGTCGGGAGCCGGCAATGAGTGCCGAGGAGGCGGGCGCGCTTTCGGGCGTGATGGCGGTGATCGACGGAGGCAAAGTCCCTGGCGGAACAGCGTCGACGGTGCTCGACCTCACAGGTCCGGAGCCGCATGTGCTGCGCGAGGGCGCGATCCCCACGCCGGAGCTGCTCGGGCCGCCGGCTCCACGCTCGGGCTAAGTGATCCACGGCCGGAGAGAGCCCGCCAAGGCGTGGCATCGGCGCCCGGCCGCCTAGGCCAGCGGATTGGCGGGCGGCCTCCGGACGGGGATCACTAAGATGCGAGAGTGACGGCCAACATCACCACGATGACCTTTCGCGCCCTCGACAAAGAGGATCCGGACGTCGCGAACCTGATCCGCGCCGAGTTCAAGCGCCAGTCGGAGACGCTCGAGCTGATCGCCTCGGAGAACTTGACCAGCCCCGCCATCCTCGAGGCGTTGGGGACCCTGCTCACCAACAAGTACGCAGAGGGATATCCCGGACGCCGCTACTACGGTGGCACCGGTGAAGTCATCGACAAGGTCGAGACGCTCGCCGTCGACCGCGCCAGGCAGCTGTTCGGCGCCGATTACGTGAACGTGCAGCCGCACTCGGGCTCGCAGGCGAACGCGGCTGTCTACATGGCGGTGTGTCAGCCAGGCGACCGTGTGATGGGCATGGACCTGAGCGCCGGTGGCCACCTCACACACGGAAGCCCCGCCAACTTCAGCGGCAAGCTCTATGACATCCACCCGTATGGAGTCGACCGCGAGACCGAGCGGATCGACTACGACGCGATGCAGAGGCTGGCCGAGGACGTGCGGCCGAAGATGATCCTGGGCGGCTTTTCAGCCTACTCACGAATCGTCGACTGGAAGCGCATGCGCGAGATCGCGGACTCGGTCGGCGCGACATTCTTCGTCGACATGGCGCACGTGGCAGGCCTCGTCGCGGGCGGCGTCTATCCGTCCCCCATCCCGCACGCCGCCATCACGAGCACGACCACGCAGAAGACGCTGCGTGGGGCGTGGGGCGCGATCATCCTCTGCCGCGCTGACTGGCAGAAGTCGATCGATTCCGCGGTCTTCCCCGGCATCCAGGGCGGCCCTCTGATGCACGCGATCGCGGCCAAGGCGGTGTGCTTCGGAGAGGCACTCAAGCCCGACTTCAAGCTGTACGCGAAGCAGGTCGTCGTGAACGCGAAGGCGCTGTCCAACCGGCTGCTCGAGCGCGGCATGCGCCTGGTCAGCGGCGGGACCGACAACCACTTGATGCTCATCGACCTGCGCCCGCAGAAGCGGACCGGCAAGCAGGTGCAGGACATCGCGGACACTGTGGGCATCACCCTCAACCGGAATTCGATTCCCTTCGACGACGCCTCGAAGTTCAACCCGAGCGGGGTGCGCGTCGGAACTCCGCTGGTCACGACGCGAGGCATGAAAGAGCCGGAGATGGTCGTGATCGCAGACTGCATCGTCGACCTGGTCGAGCGCATCGACGACCCCGCCACGCTCGACTCGGTCCACGAGCGGGCGCTGGAGCTGTGCCGGAAGTTCCCGATCCCCTACGCGTTTGACTGATTTTTTCAGCGACCAGGCGCTTGCCAGCCTGACCCAGCATTTGCTGCCAGGCCTGTGGCCATTTGTCGTCGCGCTGGTCGGATGCGTGCTGTTCGTGCCTCTAGCGATCTACCTTTCACGCCGCTTCGGCTGGATCGCCCAGCCCGGCGGCAGGCATGCACACAGCAGGCCAACCCCGACCCTCGGCGGCCTCGCCATGTTCGTCGGCTTTGCGCTGGCGGTGGCGATCTTCCTGCCGCAGTACGGCGCGACGCCGGGGGTGCTTATCGTGTCCGGCCTGGCCATGGTCGCCCTGGCGATCGACGACAGGTGGCCCATGCACCCGCTGGTGAAGCTGGGCGTCCAGCTCGGGCTCGCCCTGCTGGCGGTCGTCATCTTCCGCGTCCAGATCGGGTGGTTCAGCCTGCCAGGTGGGCATCTCGTCCAGCTCGGACTGCTGGAAGCGCCAGTCAGCGTCTTCTGGCTGCTGGGGATGCAGAACACGGTCAACTTCCTCGACGGCGCCGACGGGCTGGCGGCCGGCGTGATCGCGATCGTGGCGCTGGTCCTGATGCTTGCCGCCGGCCAGCTCGGCCAGCTCGAGGTCGTGAAGCTGAGCGGCGCGCTGGCCGGTTGCTGCGCCGGCTTCCTG
>VBDS01000095.1 GCA_005889085.1 Chloroflexota bacterium
TCCAGCTCCGGAGCAGCGAGATCCAGCGGCTGAACACGCTTCTGCTCGCGATCACCGGCAACATCGAGGTCGGCGCCGCAGTCCTCGACGGGACGCTCCGGGTCCAGGTGTGGAACGAGCGCGCCGCAGACCTCTGGGGTGTGCGGTCAGACGAGGTGGTGGGCCACTCGTTCTTCGACCTGGACATCGGGCTGCCGGCAGACAAGCTGCGGGCGTTGATCCAGGCCGCTGCGGGCGGCCGGCCCGCCCACGACGAGCTCGTGGTCTCAGCCACGACCCGCAAAGGTCGGTCGATCCGATGCAGGGTGATCGTTCACACGATTGGCGACGGCGAGAAGCCCGCCGGTGTCGTGCTCGTGATGGAAGAGCTGAAGAACGGGAACGGGCGGCGGAAGTAGTCCTTAGACGGCCTCGGCCATCGACGCGCGCATCGATCGGCCCCACTGATCGATGATGGCTTCGAGCACCTCGACATCGGTCGAGACCCGGTAACGCTCGACAGCCGGCAGGTCGTCAACGGCGAGACGCAGCTTGCCGACGAGCGCGCTGCCCGCATCGATCAGCCGGCCGTATGCCACCAGCCAGTACTCGGGGCGATCGGGGGAGCCGTATCCGAGCATCGTCTGCCGGTATGCATGCTGGGCGTGGTCGATCTCGGCCCGGAGCTCCTCCACCCGCTGCCGCAGCTCATCGACATCGGATCGCTCGAGGCGGCGCCTTGCCGAGTTCAGCATCAATCGTTTGGACTGCAGGATCATCAGCCTGCAGCCGATGAGGGTCTCAGCCACATCGGGACTGATCATTCGGCACCCCGTCCCAGGCTGGCCGCGATTCCATAGCCGCGGTTTCTCACCACCGTGATCACCTGCTCGAGGCCGACCTCGCGCAGCCGGCTCCGCAGACGCATGACGTATGTCCGCACCTGGGCGTCCGACAGGCGAGAGTTCTGCCAGGCGAGCGTGGCCAGCTGCTTGCTCGTGAACGGCCGCTTCGGATGGCGAAGCAGGAAGTCCAGGAGGTCGGCCTCCCGCCGCGTGAGGCGGATCGACTTGCCGCCGTAGGTGAGGCTGTGGTCCTTGTGGTCGATCACGACCCCAGCCAGCTCGGCATGACGGTCTCGCCAAGCCATCAGCCGATCCTCGATGAAGGCGAGGTTCCGTCGCAGCTGGTGGACCTCTTCGCTGCCATCCGCGCGGGAGATGACCGAGCGGAGGACGGTTGCCAGCTCCTCGTAGATCGCAATCCACCCGGCGACCTCGGGTAGGGCCGAGGTGGTCAGGTCCTCGCCCGGTAGCTCGGTCAGGTCGGGCGCCGTCGGCAGGACCCTGGCCTCCATGCCTTGAATCTACACGCCCGGGGGGATTTCGGGGACCTATTTTTGGCCCCGAATTTGGCGGTGTGAGGGCTATCTTGAGCGCGGCATGGCTGCGGGGCGCAGCGGTTTGAACTCAGCACGCCGGGGGGCACGCACAGGGCAGGGGGCCAGGACCCAGAGGGAGGGTCGGGCCCCTTTGCCTTCCTTATTGGCAGTTCGGGTGCCCACGCTCGACAACCTGGGAGAGATTTGCGGTTGGCTGGGCACGTTCACGGAGCGGCTCCGCCTCGCTCACGACGACGAGCGAGTCCAGGTAGCCGAGCTGTCCTGAGTCCCCGGCCATGAGCCAGCTGAAGGTCCGGCGCCTGCCGCCCGTTACGCGCGTCTCTGCCAACGGCCACGCGACCAGGGTCGTGATCGTCGAAAACCACCAGCTCGTCTCTGAGAGCTTGAGTCTGCTGCTGGACGGCCAGAAGGACATGGAGGTGGTCGGCAGCGCGACCTCGGTTGCCGAAGCCGCCGCGCTGCCCAGGCAGCTGGCGCCGGATGTCGTCGTGATGGACTTCCATCTCGACGACGGCACAGGCCGCGACGCGGCGATTGCGATGCGCCATTCCTTTCCTGACGCGAGGTTCGTGTTCTTGAGCCGTGACGACAGCGACGGCGCCCGCCTCGCCGCCGTCGAGGCAGGTGCAAGCGCCTACCTCCACAAGTCGAGCCCCGCGTCGGAGGTCATCGCGGCGGTTCGCCAGGTCGGGCGTGGGGTGAGCCTGATCACGCCGGCGATGGTCGCCCGGTTGGTGAGCCAGGGCCATGAAACGGAGCACATGCGAGAGAGCCTGAGCGCGCGAGAGCGCGAGGTGCTCCAGCTCATGGCGGACGGCGTCGGCACGCGCCGGATCGCGCAGCAGCTTGGCATCAGCTATTCGACGGTTCGCACCCACATCCGGTCGATCGGGCACAAGCTTGGTGTGCGTTCGATGGTCAACGCGGTGGTGACCGCCCGCGAGCTGGAGCTGGTGAACTAGGTTCCCCTCGGGGCGACGCGGGCGCGCACAGCGCCCTATCGCCTGAGCTCGCGGCGCCCTACCGATTGGCAGTCGATTCGCCTTAAGCCAGTGGTTAACCTGCAGTCCCAATGAGGCAGAGTGCCGTACTCGAACCGAGCCGCGGGCCGTTCGCCATGGCCGCCGCCCTGGCGGTAATCGCGTCGCTCAGCCTGGCGGTGATCCTTCAATTCCCCATCCTGAGCGCGTCGGCGGTCACCGCGATCGACGACGTGGGCGAGGGCGTGGCGGCGCTCATCGCCGCGGCCGCGTGCGCGTGGGCCGCCCGCCGTTCGTCCGGGCATACCCGCCTGGCATGGAGCCTGATGGCAATCTCGGCTGCGGCCTGGGCCGCCGGCGAGGCGGTATGGAGCTGGTACGAGGTCGGTCGCGGAATAGCCGTGCCATTTCCGTCCGTCGCGGACGTCGGGTTCCTGGTCGCGGCCCCATTTGCCTTTGCCGCGATCCGCGCCTTCTGGAACGCGCCCCGCGGAACGGCCTCGCGATGGCGTGTCTGGCTCGATGGCCTGATCATCGCGCTGGCACTCACATTTACCGGTTGGGCGCTCGGCCTTCGACTGATCTGGCTGGACTCACAGGACCCGCTGAACGAGAAGCTCTTCGAGCTCGCGTACCCGGTGCTGGACATATTGATCCTGACGGTCGTCATCCTGGCCATCCGGCGCGCCACCCTGCAGCAGCAGGGGCGGATGTTCATGTTGTTCGCCGGCGTCGCCGCGTATTCGATCGCCGACAGCGCGTTTTCGTACCTCACCGCGAATGGCACCTATGGCGTCAGGGGCAGCATCCTGGACGCCGGCTGGGTGTTCGGCTACCTGCTCATCGCGCTCGCTGCGATCTGGCCTGGCACCCGTAGCGAGAGTGTCAACGACAGGTCACCGGTCGACGTGTGGCAGCTCGCGCTGCCCTGGCTGACGGTGCTCCTGGCAGGCGGCAGCGCGCTGGCCCTCGCCGTCAGCGGCCATCCGCTGGACCTCTTCCTGACCGCTCTCACGGGAATCGGGGCCGCCCTTCTCGCGGGGAACATGGTCCTGACCCACAAGGACTTCCTGGCCATGCTGGTCCAGAGCCGGACATCGGAGGCGACGCTGGCCGAGGTGATCGCGCAAGCCCCGGCGGGCGTGGTGCGCATCGGCACCGACCTGCGCATCATCGAGGCCAACAGTCGGTTTGCATCACTTCTCGACGGAGGCGAGGACTTCGTCGGAATCAAGATCACGCGTTTCTTCACCGAGGCGGACGCGGCGGCTTTTGTGGCCAAGATCAAGGCGTTGACCTCTGGCGCGCAGGAGACGGTCGAGGGAGAGACCGAGTCTCGACGCGCCGACGGGACGAGGGTCTGGATGCACTGGAGCGCAACCGCCGTCCGGAACGCACGCGGCGAAAGCGAGTACTTCATCGCAATGTTCGAGGACACGACCGCTCGCCACGAGGCTGACGCTGCGTCTGCGGCGACCCTCGACCTCATGCAGCGCCTCAACTCACTGAAGACCGAATTTCTGCAAAACGTGAGCCACGAGTTCAAGACCGCGCTCATCGGCATCCAGGGATTCAGCGAGTTCATGCGCGATGCAGATCAACTGGATGTCAACGACGCGCGAGCGTTCGCGGCCGACATCAATCGTGATGCGGAACGGCTCGACCGCATGGTCACGGAGATGCTGGCCCTCGACCGCGTGGAGACCGCAGGCGCGACTCTGCTTCTCAGGCCCCTCGACATCAACGTCGTGATCCAGCACGAGGCCGCCAAGCTGCGGAGCGAGTCCACCGCCCATGTCCTCGAGCTAGAGCTCGAGCCGAACCTGCCAATGGTGTCCGGGGACGTCGACAAATTGCGCGAGGTCATCCGGAGCCTGCTCGACAACGCGGCCCGGTATTCACCAGACGGAGGCCGCATCACTGTCACGGCTTCGGCCGCCGGCGCCGTTGTCACCGTGACCGTCAGGGACGAAGGCGAGGCGGTTCGCTCCGACTTCGACAACAGGCTCTTCGGACAGGACGACGTGTATGCGGACAACCCGATCCGGAAGGTGGTCGGCACCGGCCTCCGCCTGGGAATCGACCGCCAGGTGATCGAGATGCATGGCGGCCGGTTCTGGGTCGACAGGCTCGAAGGCAAAGGCTCGGAATCCCACTTCACCTTGAAGGCAATCTCGTCTTTCCCCGCGTCACCGGCTGGGGGGAGGGTGGCGTGACCGCCTCCGACCGCCGTCGGTTCATGTGTATCGCGGGCTCCGGTGTGCTTGTTCTGACCGGCTATGTGGTGCTCGGCATGTTGCGGTTGGGAGGCGACCGGCCGAGCGTGGTCGTGGAGGACTTACTCGAGGCCGGTGTTGCTCTGTTCGCGGCGGGAGCCTGCGCGTACTCGTCTCGCCTCGCCGAAGGAGGTGCCCGGCTCGCCTGGGCGCTCCTGGCCGGCTCGGCCCTGATCTGGACGGCGGGGCAGCTTGTGTCGACCGCCATGGAGGCCACAGCGAGCGTGCATCTGGAATCAGCGGCTGACGCGAGCTTCCTTCTCGCGATTCCGCTGGCGATCGCCGGCGTCATGTCGTTTCTCTTCGCATCAGGTGACTCGCGCGGCCGACTGCGGTTGCTGCTGGACGGCGGCATCGTCTCGGTGTGCGTGATCTACGTCGCGTGGGCGGTCGGTCTGAGCGACGCCTACCTGCAGGCCCGGATCGACACTGTCTCCAAGTTCGTCGTGCTCGCCTACGCCGCGGGTGACCTGGTCCTTCTCACCGTGGTCGGAGCCTCGCTCCGCCGCGTGTCGCCCGAATCTCGAGCCGTGATGGGGTTGCTGTTCGCCGCCTTCGCGGCCACCCTGCTGTCGAACGCGTCGCTGGCCGTCTTCTCCCTGCTCGGGGGCTACAACGCGCCCGGTTACTTCGGCGACACGGGCTGGGTGGCCGGCTACCTCCTGCTTGGCCTGGCGGCGGTTCGCGCCGCGGGGACCCGGGTGACCTTCGCGCGGGGCGGAGACGTCGAGATGTGGCAGTTCGCCATCCCGTGGGTCGCCGTGGCGGCGGTCATCGCCGCCAGCTTCTGGGCTACTTTCACGCATCGCCAGCTCCCCGCGCTGGGCTTCATCGGCACCGTCATGGGGGTGCTCTTCATCTCCAGCCAGGTGTGGGCGGCCTCCGACGCGATCCAGCTAGTGGGAAGGAGCCGCCGGGCTGAAACTCAGCTGCGCGACCGTACGGCGCTGCTCGACGAGATCATCGGACGAGCGCCGCTCGGCATCGCGCGCATCAGCGACGACTTCCGCTTCATCGACGTCAATCCGAGCTTGTGCGCGCTGCTTGCCGCGCCGGAGCGCGCGCTCATCGGCAGCTCGATGCGACAGTTCCTGGCCGACGAGGAGATTGCGCGCGCGGGTGAACGAATGGCGCTCATGCGCAGCGGCCAGCTCGCGCAGGCCGAGGTCGACAGCGAGATGCGGTGCGCGGACGGGAGGAAGGTCTGGGTCCACCGAACTGTTACCCCAGTGTTAGACAGCACGGGCCGGATCGATTACTACCTCGTGATGTTCGAGGACACCACGGTCAAACATGAAACCGAGCAGGCGGGGGTGGCCAACCTCGCTGCGCTGGAAAGGATCGATCGCCTGAAGAGCGAGTTCATGTCGATGGTCAGCCATGAGTTCCGCACTGCTCTGACCGGGATCCAGGGTTACAGCGAGCTGATGAGCTCGGAGGAAGTTTCATCGGACGAGGTGAAGGAATTTGCCGGTGACATCAACTCTGATGCCCTGCGCCTCAATCGGATGATCACGGAGATGCTCGACCTCGACCGTATCGAGTCCGGTCGCATGGCTATGCACATGGAACCGATGGACCTGAATCGCATTCTCACCGAGACCGTTGAACGGGCGCGGATGTCGACCTCCAGGCACGAGGTCATCACTCGCCTCGACCCCAGGCTGCCGCGGATCGAAGGCGACGCCGACCGGCTGACGCAGGTCGTGGCCAACCTCCTGACGAACGCGGTCAAGTACGCGCCAGAGGGCGGCCAGATCCTGGTCTCCAGCCGGACCGAAAACGGCACAGTGGAGGTCAGCGTGCAGGACCACGGATTGGGCATCCCGCCCGAATTCATCAGCCGGATCTTCGGCCGTTATGAACGGTACGAAGGCGACGGCAAGAGCCAGATCGTGGGCACCGGGCTGGGCCTGGCGATCGCCCAGCAGATCATCCAGCTGCACAAGGGCCGGATCTGGGTCGAGAGCATGTACGGGCAGGGGTCTACCTTCCGATTCACGATCCCGGCGGCAACCCCGGACAACAAGGTGGCCTGACCTCGTGATCGACGTCAAGGCAAGGCAGCGGGTACTTGTGGTCGATGACGTCGTCGAGAACTGCGAGCTGATCGCCGCCTACCTCGAGGATCTGGGCTGCGATGTGGTCACGGCCCACTCCGGTGGCGAGGCGGTGGCCGCCATGGAAACTCGCCCGGCCGACCTCGTCCTGATGGACGTCGAGATGCCCGGCATGAACGGGCTCGAGGCGTGCCGTCAGATCAAGGCCGCCAGCACGAGCAAGATGGTGCCGGTCGTGATCGTGACGGCGTACAGCGCGGTCGACGACCGAGTGGCCGCTCTCGAGGCGGGCGCCGATGACTTCCTCGCCAAGCCTGTCGAGCAGACCGAGCTCGTCGCTCGCGTCCGCTCCCTGCTCCGGGTCAAAACTCTGTACGACTCGCTGGTTCAGACCGAGCAGGTGGTGTTCGCGCTGGCACGCGCGGTCGAAGCAAAAGACAACTTTACCGAGGCGCACTCGGAACGAGTGGCGGAGATCGCGAGGCGGCTCGCTACCGCGGCCGGGCTCGACCCGGAGACCGTTGCCGCGACATATTTCGCGGCGAGGGTGCACGACATCGGCAAGATCGGTGTGCCCGACGAGATCCTCAACAAAAAGGAAGCACTGAGCCCCGAGGAGGTTGCGGTGATGCGGACCGTGCCTGTGCTCGGAGCTGAGATCTGCCGACCGCTCCGCTCCTCGCACGGGATCACGGAGATCATCAGGCATCAGAAAGAGCGGGTCGATGGGACCGGCTATCCGGACGGCCTGAGCGGTGAGCAGATCTCGCCCGCGGCGAGGATTCTGGCCATCTGTGACGCGTATGACTCGCTGGTGAGCGGCGAGCGCGCGGAACGGCCTCAGATGGCCGATGAGCGTGCGCGAGCCGTGCTCCTGCGGCAGTCGGGCCGGGCTTATGACGAGAAGCTGGTCTGGCTCCTCTTCAATAAGGTTTTGCCGCCGGTCAGCAGCCCGGTCAGTTGAGGAAAGGGCCCGTCCGAAGACCGAACAGGTCGGGGTGTGCCTTGAGCGTTCTCAACAGGGCGAGCCCATCAAACTGGCGGACGTCGTACTGGCAGATCGCCACCACCGGGTAGCGCTTGAACATCAGCTCGAGTGCCTCCTCGAGGCTGAGCATCTCTTCTTCGGACTCGAACATGGTCCGCACGCTAGCCATCTCGCCCACGACCCGGATCAGGGTTTGCTTTTTCCCAAGGGCCTTCGCGAAGAGGTGCTGCCAATAAGCGATCGCCGCGGGCCTCGTACCTTCATCAAATCTGACGAGCGTGAACAGCTCAGCTTCGCGAGCGTGCTTCACGTCGACCCCCTCCACGGCGTCCAGAGCGTCGAGGTATCGCGTCAAGATGGGGTCGGTCCCGGCCAGGAAGGAAGGCTGGCCCAGCCGGATGCCGTCCGCCAGGAAAGGAACAGTCAGCCGGAGGCCGCCGGCGTCTGTGCTGAACAGCGTCGCCAGGTGTGTTGGGATCGGAACCGCGACACCGCCGATGTTCACCCCGTCGGCCGGCCCCTGGCTGGAACTGGTGCGATGGACGAATGCCAGGAGGTCGGACTCGTTGAACCGCCGCTCGCGGCGCCGGCCGACTCGAAATCCCGGAAGCAGACCGGAATCGCTCCAACGCCGAATCGAGGCCTCGCTCACCCGCAGGAACCGGGCCGCCTCAGGTGTGTTGAGCAAACGACCTGGCGGGGCTCTCATAACGCGGTTATAGACCCTTAGTTGAGAAACGTCCCCAAGCGGAGACCGAACAGGTCCGGATGGGCCTTGATTGCTCGCAGCAGTGCGACACCGTCGAAATGCCTGACGTCGTACTGGCACATGGTCACCGTCGGGAAGCGTCTCGACATCAGCTCGAAAGCCTCCTCGTAGCGGAGCATCTCGTCCTCGGAGACGAACATGGTGCGCTCCGACACCATCTCGCCTACGACGCGGATCAGGGTCGGACCCTTTACGACGGCGGCGGCAAAGTTTCGCTCCCACTGCGCGATTGCCTCCGCGACGGTGCCGCCACCGAAGCGGACCACTGTGAAGGTCCCGTTACGTATGGCTGCGTCGAGGTCGACGCCGTCCATCGTGCCCAGCGCGTCGAGATAGCGCCCGGCGAGGTCTCCCGCGGCAACAAGGAAACATGGCTGGCCGAGGCGGATTCCGTCGGCGAAAAATGGAACCGTCAGCCTCAGCCCGCCGGTGTCCGTGCTGAAGAGCGTTGCCAGGTGGCTTGGAACGGAAATGGGGGTCCCAGCGATCGTGACAGCACTGGTTCGGGAGTCGATCGAGTAGGAGTGGTCGATGAACGCCACCAGGTCCGACTCGCTAAAGCGCCGCTCCCGACGGCGGCCGATACGGACCCCTGGAAGCAGCCCGGAATCGCTCCAGCGGCGGATCGAGGCCTCGCTCACGCGGAGGAAACCGGCCGCCTCCTTTGTGTTCAACACCTTTCAGTACTATACTTTACTCTCACTCGTGTATAAATTGAACAGCATTGGCAATAAGGGTCAAGTGAAGAGGATGTATGGATCGGAAGACGCTCCCCCTGTTTCGAACTGGCAGGTTCCGGACTGGCTGATGGCCGCGAGATCCCGCGGTTTGCTCAGCCGATTGCCGGAATCGCTGGTCGAGGCGGTTGTCAGGGGTGCACCGCGGGTTGAATATCCCGCCGGAGTGGTCGCCCTGCGATGGGACGACTCGCCCAAGACGGCCTTTGTTCTGCGTGGAACGTTCAGGGGCTTCATTGCCTCCGTGGATGGAGGCCAGGCCACGACACGCTACCTCAGGGCAGGCGACATAGCAGGAGTCTTCGCGCCTCGACTACCGCGGCTCGCCAGGGGTATCCAGGCGCTCGAGCCCGGCGAGCTGTTGCTTGTCGAGGCCGACCGCGTCCAGGAGCTCTCCCTTTCGTATCCGGCGTTTGCGTGGGAGATGATCCAGGAGCTGACCACAGTCCTGAATTCAAACCAGAAGGCACACTACGTCCGGGCATTCGGGTCGGTCAGGCAGCGAGTCGTGAGCGCGATCGTCGAGCGCGCGGCGGTCGCCGACATGCTCAACACGGGTGGGAGGGTTGCCGGGACGCAGCACGAGCTGGCCATCGCAATCGGATCGGTGCGGGAGGTCGTCGCCTCCGAGCTTCAGCAGCTGAAGCGCGAGGGTCTGCTCGACATCCACCGGGGCGGGGTTGTGATCTTGCAGCCGGACCCGCTGGTCAAAGAAGCGACAACCAGCCTTGGAATCAGTCAGTTGAGTGACTCCGACAAGTAGCCACCTAATAGCGGTTAAATGAGTGAACCGCCAGATTAGGGTTTCACCTGATATGGCCCAGCCGATCACCGTCCTGATCGTCGAGGACCACAGGTTGATGGTGGAGGGTCTGGCCTCCCTCCTGGGGGAGGTGGCCGAGCTGCGGGTGGTTGGGACAGCCGGCTCAGTCAAGGAAGCCATCGAAGCCGCCCAGGCCCTGCGGCCCCAGGTCGTCCTGATGGACTTCCGGCTGCCTGACGGTGACGGCCCCGAGGCTACCGAGCGAATCCGGCACGACCATCCTGAGGTGGCCGTGCTCTTCTTGAGCGCCGACGTCAGCGACGACGCGATGATGCGCGCCATCGATGCGGGTGCGTGCGGCTACATCTCAAAGGCGGCGAGCGCCGAAGAGCTGACCAACGCCATCCGGCGGGCGGGGGAAGGGGAGTTCCTGCTCCCGGCGGCGACCATGTCTCGCCTGCTCGCCAGACAGAGGGAGGCCAGGAAGACGGAGGCCGCCAAGGAGCGCCTGTCTGAGGATCTGACCGCTCGCGAGCGTGAGGTGCTGAACATGATGGCGTCTGGCCTCGACAACTACGCCATCGCCGACAAGCTAGGAATCGGCTACGGCACCGTGCGCAGTCACGTGCGTGGGGTGCTCGAAAAGCTCGGGGCCCGCTCCCGCCTGCAGGCGGTTGCCGTGGCGCGCGAGACAGGCCTGATCGAGGGTTGAGCGAGGCGCGCAAACGATATAGCTGAGGCCCCTCCAAGGGTGGGGCGACAGCGAAGATGCCGCTGCCTAACCTGGGGCGATGACCTGGATCCGGATCGATCGGTGAGAACGCGCTTGCTCCGCCTGCGGGTGTCTGGAGATCGGTGGGTCGCGTGGACCGCCCAGCACATGCCGCTGGCATTCACGCTCGCGCTGCCGGTCGTCGTGACGACTATTGTCCTGGTCGCCGTGCTCGGGATGGTCGTCATCGGCACCGTCCAGCACGAGATCGAGACAGCCTACGCCCAGCAAGCCCATGAGGCCGCGAGTGGGGTCGAGGCGATGTTTGCGCAGCACCCGAATGACACAGCCGAGATCAATGACTACCTATCCCGCCTGGTCAAGTCGCGCCCTGACCTCGTTTCGATCCGGATCCTCAACCTCGACGACACCGGCACGGTGATCGCCAGCAGCAATCCCGGCGAGATCGGCAAAACTGGATTCGCCAATCGAGCCGAGCTAAAGGCGATGTGGGGTGGTTACGCGACGGAGGACCAGAGCAACAGCGCTTACCACGTGACCCTGCAGCCGTTGAGAGTCGGGGACGCGGTCTTCGGCGGCGTCTTCATCACGAGCTCTACCGCTGCTGAGGTGGCGGCGACCCAGTCGATCACAAAGACGATCGCGATCGTCGGTTCATTCGCGATCGTCACCGACTCGATCTTTGTCCTCGCTGCGCTTTACCTGGGCATCCTTCGCCGCACACGACGCGTTCAGCGCGCAGTGGAGGCAGTCGCACGCGGTGACACCACCATCCGCCTCCCTGAAGGGCCCGAGCCGCGCGGCCGGGACGAGATATTCAACCTGGCGCGAAGCGTGGACAACATGATCCAGAGCATCGCCGAACGGCAGAGGGGTGACGCCTTGATCCGGCGCCTTGGACAACGCGCGCTGGAGGGCATCCCGTCGGGCAACCTCGTGGCCGAGGGTCTCGCGGCCACGCGGGAGGCCCTCGGCCTCGACACCTGCATCTTCGCGACTGTCGGGGAGGACGGTTCGATGGGCGACTGGGTCGACGCCTCCGGGGCGGCGCACAACGGCCGGACGCTTGCGGTATGGGTGTTCGCGCTCACCCGGGTGGCGGTGGAGGCGCGCAAGGCGGTGCTCACGGACCGCGAGGGTTTGCGCAGCCGCTTCGCCGATGGCACGCTCGCGACCCTGGAAACGCCGGCCATCGTCGTGCCGCTGCCGCGCACGTCCAAGGCGGGCCAGGCGATCGTCGCGATCGCCCGCCTGGGCGAAACGATTCCCGATGGCGGGCTGGCGGTGCTCGACGCCGTGGCGGCGACCATAGCCGAGACCCTCCATATGCAGGCGGCGGAGACGGCGCGTGCGGAAAGCGCGGTCAAGTCGAAGGTGATGGCGGCCGTCAGCCACGAGATGCGCAACCCGCTCAACTCGATCCTGGGTTTCACCGGCCTCGTCCTCAGCGCAACCAACGAGAGCCTGACGGAGAAGCAGCGCAAGCACCTGGGCCACGTCCGGACCAGCGCGACCACGATGCTCACCCTGGTCAACAACTACCTCGACCTGGCGCGGTTGCGAGACGGCTCGGTCGCGGTTCAGTACGAGACGGCAAAGCTCGAGCCGCTGGTGGCCGAGGTGGCCAATGCCATCGAGCCGATTGCGGCCAACCGAAGGGTTGGCATCCGGGCGTCGGTCAGCCCAGAAGCACAGGTGCGGCTCGACCCGACGAAGATCAAGCAGATACTCACCAACCTTGTCTCCAACGCGGTCAAGTTCACGCCTGAAGGTGGACGCGTCGTCATTCGAGCTAGGGTCGACCAGGACACCTACCGGCTCGTCGTAAGCGACTCGGGCATCAGCATTCCGAAAGCGCAGGCCGCGCTCGTCTTCACCGAGTTCTCCAAGATCGACGCGGGTCCCCTGGCGGCAAACAAAGGAACCGGCCTTGGCCTGGCGTTGACCAAGGCATTCGTGAACACGATGGGCGGCAGCATCCGGTTTTACAGCCGGCCGGGTCGCGGCACGACCTTCGTCGTCGTCCTGCCGAACGACGGCCGGCCTGCCAACAAAGCCACGGCCGCGTGAGGTCCTGACTCTCCTCAGCTAGCCGCCGGCCGCATCGCCCGCGCGCTCATCCGGCAGCCAGAACTCGACCTCCGTGCCGCCGCCCACGTGACTCTCGATCGTCCACCAGCCGCCCGCAATCATCGCCCGCTCGTTCATGTCGAGGAGGCCGATGTGCCCCCGCTCTTCGGTGTGAATCGCGACGTCGAAACCCACCCCGTCGTCTATCACCCGGATGCGATAACCCTGCTGCACTCGCTGCAGGTCGACTTTGACCAGGCCGGCCTTCGAGTGCTTGCGGACGTTGGCAATGGCCTCCTGCGCGATGCGATACAGCTCGACCTGGACAGCACTTGAAGGCTCCCTTGACAGCCTGTCGTCGAGGCTGAACTCGATATCGGTTTCGGCTCGCATGCGGTCGAGGAGCTCGCGCAGCGCCGCGCCAAGGCCGGCCCGATCGAGGGCTGGAGGACGCAGGTCGAACATCAGCTCGCGCAGCCGCGTGATCGACTCGACCACCGCCTCGTCGATCCTCGCGATCAGCTCTTTCTGCTCGGAGGTGGTCATGTGCTTGCGAAGCTGCTGGAGCCTCATGCTGACGACAGTCATCGCCTGGATCGAGTCGTCGTGGATGTCTGCGGCGATCTTGCGCCGCTCCTCCTCCCGAGCCCGGACGAGCCGACCCATCAACGTCCGTCGCTCCGCGCTCTGCCTGTGCGCGAGGCTGCGATCAGGGGTGGTTGAATCGACCTGCAAGGGTCGGCCGCGCGCCATTTCTTGGTTAGTGGTCGCTAAGTATGGCCTTAAGTCGGTTGACTGACTCTCCCTTTAGAGGGCCGTTACACCCACGTCGACCCGACGGGTCCGCGGACCATCCCACTCGCACAGGAAGATCGCCTGCCACCGCCCCAGGGCCAGCTTGCCGTCACGGACCGGGGCGCTGCAGGCGGGCCCCACCAGAACGGTCTTGATATGCGAATCCGAGTTGCCCTCGGCGTGCTGGAAGGCGGCTTCCTTGGGCACCAGCTCACCCAGCAGCGACTCGACGTCACGGGCTACGTCGGGGTCGGCGCCCTCGTTGATGGTCACGCCCGCGGTGGTGTGTGGCACAAAGACGTGACAGACGCCGTCAGATTTGGTTGCACGCTCGACCGCTGCGGCGACGCGCTCGGTTATGTCGACGAGCTGCGCGCGCCGCGCGGTCTTCACCTCGAACGTGATCCAGCTCACTTAACGGCGCGCGGGAACGTGCTCCAGGACCTTCATCGACTCGCGGATGAACGCGGGGATGTCGGACGGCTGCCGCGAGGTGACAAGGTTGCGGTCGACCACGACTTCCTGGTCGACAACGTTGGCGCCGGCCTTCTTGAGGTCGCCTTGCACCGTCTTCCAGGCCGTCATGCGGTGGTTCTTGTACTCATCGGCGGTGAGCAAGAGCTGCGGGCCGTGGCAGATCGCCAACACCGGCTTGCCCGCCGTCATGAACGCCTTGACGAACTTCACCGCCTCGTCATGGGCACGCAGCTTGTCGGGGCTGCCGCCGCCGGGGATCAGGAGGCCGTCGAAGTCCTCTGGCCTGACGTCTTTGAACGCTCTGTCGACGGTGGCCTTCACCTTGCCCTTGTCACCTTCGATCTGCGCCCCTGCTTCCAGGCCAACGATCGTGACCTCGTGCCCCGCGTTACGGAGCGCGTCGTAGGGCTCCTTGAACTCGGAGTCTTCGAACTTTGGGCCGAGAACGGTTGCAATCTTCATCGGGCACCTCCAGAAATTGATCGTCAAAAACCACCTTACCGAGCCCGGCGGCGCGTTTGTGGAGCCCGGCCCGTGGGTAAAACCGAACCTGCATGCAACTCCAATCTTCCGTATCGCTATGGCTGGACGCAGCCGACGACGAGGAGCGGGCGACCTCTCGCGAGAGCACGCCCGACATCGCCGAGGTGCTGTCAGGGATCGAAGACGAGCCCAAGCAAGCTCCTGAGCCCGGACAGGCCGAACCCGACGACGCCCTCGGCGCGTATCTGCGCGAGATCGGCCGGGGCACCCTCCTGACCAAGCAGCAGGAGATCGAGCTCGCCAAGCAGATCGAGGGGGGCTCCGACGCGGCCCGCCGCCGCATGACCGAGGCGAACCTGCGCCTGGTCGTCTCGATCGCCAAGAAGTACCAGGGGCGCGGCATGCCTTTGCTGGACCTGATCCAGGAGGGCAACGTCGGGCTGATGCGTGCGGTCGCCAAGTTCGACCACCGGCGCGGCTTCAAGTTCTCGACCTACGCCACCTGGTGGATCCGGCAGGCGGTGCTGCGCGCCATCGGCGACCAGTCCCGCACGATTCGGCTTCCGATCCACATCGGGGACCAGACGAACAAGCTGGTCCGCATGTCCGACCGGCTCCGTGATTCGCTGGGCCGGCAGCCGACCGACGAGGAGGTTGCCGAGGAGCTCGGACTCACGACCGACGAGGTCGAGGCGCTGCGTCAGACCTCGCGCGACACGGTGTCGCTCGAGACCCCGATCGGCGAGGATGGCGATACCGAGCTCGGCCACTTGATCGAAGACCAAAACGCTGAATCCCCGGCCTCGGCCGCGCTGGAATCCGATCTGAAAGACCAGGTCGACGACGTGCTGCGGACGCTCGAGCCGCGGGAGCGTCGTGTGATCCAGCTGAGGTTCGGCCTCACCGACGGACACCAGAGGGCTCTCGACGAGGTCGCACGCCGGCTGGGCACGAGCCGCGAGACGGTGCGCCAGCTCGAGCGCGCGGCGCTCGAGAAGCTGCGCAAGACGGGCCGCGCCGACGCGCTGCGCCCGTACGCCGCGGGCTAAAGGAAGTCCTCCCCATTCATGGGGAGGTGGCTCTTCCCCACGTAGTGGGGAAGTACCGTCGCTTGCGGCGGGGATGGGCGGCGCCGGAGGGGCTGGCCCAAACCTGTACCGCCTCGCGTGTCGAACAATGGTGTGGTTGATCGGGCTCAGCCAGTACCTCGCTTTCCTGGGCGTTTCGCTGGTGGTCATCTGCACGCCGGGCCAGGACACCGCCCTGACCATCCGCAACACTCTGCTCGGCACCCGCCGCAGCGGCGTCGCCACCGCGGCGGGAGTTGCGATGGGCCAGGCCACGTGGACGTTGGCGACCAGCGCCGGGTTGGCGGTGCTCGTGATGGCGTCGGCGCCGCTCTTCCTCGGCATCCGTCTGGCCGGAGCGGCGTACCTCGTGTACCTCGGCCTGCGGTCGGCGTGGATGGCGATCCGGCATCGCGAGTCCGACGGCGTAGCCTCGCCTCGGCAAGGCCGGCGCCTGTCGACCCGCGCGGCGTTGCTACAGGGATTCCTGAGCAACCTCTCGAACGCGAAGATGGTGGCCTTCTTCATCAGCCTCCTTCCTTCGTTCGCCGGGCCCCACCCCAGCTTCGTGGTGCTGCTCGCGCTCGGGCTCAACTTCAGCCTGATCACGTTCGCATGGCTGGTCGGCTACACGATGGCGGTGGAGCGGTTTGGCCGGTGGCTGCGTCGCGGAGCCGTTCGTCGCGCCCTCGACGCCACACTTGGCGCGGTCCTGACGGCCCTTGGCTTGCGGGTCGGGGCCGAGGCGCTCGCGTCTTCTTAATAGTGCGGCCTTAGACTAGCCTCGATTTCGACCGGCACAGATCAGGAGGTTGAGGGGATGCCAAGGGCCAAGCAGCTGACGCTAACGGTCGCCGACCGACCGGGCATGTTGGGCGATATCGCCACCGCGCTGGGTTCGAAGAAGGTCAACATCGTCGGGGTGTGTGGCGCCACCACAGGCGGCGGGGGGATGATCTGGATGGTCGTCGACAAGACGGCCGCAGCCAAGAAGGTCCTGGCTCAAAACGGCTGGCCGGCCACAGAGGATGAGGTACTCGCGGTCACCCTGTCCGACACACCGGGATCGCTCGGCCGCTTCGCCACCAAGCTTGGCAAGGCGGGCGTGAACATCACGTTCGCCTATACCGGATCAGCCGGTAGCGCCCGCAAGCAGACCGCGTACCTCGGCGTCTCGGACATGAAGGCGGCGCTCAAGGTCAGGCCCTGACCGAGTAGGTCCCGAGCCCTTTTTCCAGGCGGCCGAACGCGCGACGGATCTGAGTCCGCGTTTCCTCGACCAGGGCCGTCCCGCGCCCGCCGGCGGCCACGCGGTTGCGGACGTAGTTGACCACCGCACGGTGAGCGCCGAATAAAGCCGCCGCTGCCGCCATGGCCTCGACGTCGTCCGGATCCGCGCCGGTCTCCTCGGCGAGCAGCGCTGCGAGGCGCCGCGTGTAGCGGTCGACGATCTCCCGCTCTCGGGTCAGCAGCGCCGGGCTGGAGGACATGGCCCCGGCAGCCTTGAGGACTGCCTCGATCCTCTCTCTGGTGCGCAGGCCGTCGACGCTGTCCAGAAGGCGCCGCCGCAAGGCCCTGAGAGCGGACTCGCCGCGGGGGCGCGTCCGCACGGCCTCGAGGAGCTGCTCCTCGAAAAACGTCATCCCCCCAAAGAAGAGGTCTTCTTTGGTCGGGAAGTAGTTGAAGACGGTCACCTCGGAGACGTCCGCGAGGCGCGCGATGTCCGCCACTGTCACGGCATCGAATCCACGCTCTGCGAACAGCTTGCGAGCCGCCTCGAAGATCTGCTGGCGAGTCTGCTGCTTCTTGCGCTCCCGAAGGCCAGGTTCCGCCGCCATCAATCGTGGATTCTA
>VBDS01000096.1 GCA_005889085.1 Chloroflexota bacterium
GTTGAAACGCTCGCCGCGAAGAAATCCGACGAGCGTCTGGTTGAACTCGCGCGCCAGTGCGACCGCCAGGCTCGAAGGTGCCCCCACGGCCGCAAGCACCACGATGCCCGCTGTGATCGATTTCTGGACGATCTCATAGCCGGCGCGACCGCTCACCACCAGGATCGTGTCGCGGGCGGGCAGCCGGCCCTCGATGAGCATCCGCCCCACCACCTTGTCGACGGCGTTGTGCCGGCCGATGTCCTCACGCACGCAGATTGGATTGCCCCCGGCGGTGAAGAGTCCCGCGGCGTGCAGCCCGCCGGTGCGCTCGAACACGCCCTGGCCCGACCGCAGCTGCTCGACCAGCCCGGGCAACAGCTTCGGGTCGACAGGCGGCCCGGGCGGCAGCACCGAGAGGTCGCGGCGCAGGTCCTCGATCAGTACCGCGCCGCAAACGCCGCAGGCGGAGCTGGAGAGCATCGAGCGCTCGGGCTTGCGGCGCGGCACGCCCGCAAGGTGGACGTCGACCTGATTGGATTCGACGATCGACGCGTCGACTTGAAACGCCGTTTCGGACTCACCCGATTCGGCGCTGATACGCAGCTGCTGGATGTCCCCCAACTTGCGAACGATGCCCTCCGCGTACAGCAGGCCGAGTGTCAGCTCCACATCGTGGCCGGGCGTGCGCATGACGACAGAAAGGTCCTCACCGTTGAGCATCAGCTGGAGCGGCTCCTCTGTGACGACCGCGTCGGGAGAATCGCTCCACTTGCCGGCATCCCACCGACGCACGCGTATCCCAGGTGCCGCAGGCCTGGCCATCAGCCTTCCGCTGCGCGCAGCTCGCGCCCAGCCCGTGGCACAGTCGTCGTGGTGGCGAACCCGCGCCAGGACGTGACGCGTTCGGGTTTCAGGTCGATCACGTCGGGAACCTCGGACGGCTCGATGCCGTAGCGCTCGGCGATCGCATCGCCATCGGTCGAGGGTGCGAAGGTGCCGCGGACGCAAGCGCCCACCATCAACGAAGGGCGGAACCGGTGATGCCATTCGACGACCAGCGCACCGGCAGAGCCGCTGCGAGGGTGTCCGCTCGTCGGCGCGATGCTCACTCGCCCGTGGTCGACCTCCCAGAACGCGGGCCGGATCAGCGGCATGCCGCCCTCGATCCAGCATGCGTACCCGCGCGACACGCCGGCCAGTCGGCGGCTCACCTCGGCAGGCACGGCGGGCACGCGGGCCGCCTGCGCCGCTGGAAACGGAGCGCCCTCGACCAGGTCGGCGTCGCTCAACTTCAACCGCAGGACGACGCGGTTGTACGGCATCCACTCGCGAGGCAGCCGGGCGAGGTCGAGCGCATAGCCGGCGACAAACGGCGCATTGCGCAGCGCGTAACCCGCCATGCCGAGAAAGTAGCCCGGTCCCTCGAGCATGGCCCGCACCTGGCTCGACACGTTGAGCGGATCGAACACCTCGAGCGCGCCGCGAAGGAGCACAGCCTCCGCCCCACTGTCGACCAGGAAGGCCGCCCTTGGGTCGCGCTTGGCCATGATCGTCTTGGCCGCGTAACGCGACGTGGTCATCCAGAGCGATCCGCCGGCGAAGCTGAAGACGGCCGGGTTGACCAACGGGAGGCGGCGCGAGCGCAGGGCGAGCATGCCGATCGTGGTCTTGCCGAGGATGGCGCCTGCCTCGCGGGTCAACCGCATGGGCCCAACTTTAGAGGCTCGGTCGAGAACCGAGCCTCAAGCCTCGAGAAGTTCTCTGATTCGCTCCATCGCGCCTTCGAGCCGCTCCCGGACCATGCCGTCGAGCCGGTGCGCCACCGCCGCGCCGATCACGGACGCCGGCGGCTCATAGGCGATCCGGAGCCCGATCCGCACGCCCTGCGGAACCTCGATGAACGTGAATCCGCCTTCCTGCTTGATCAGCCCCGATTCGGAGACCCAACCGATCTCGTGCGGCCGGCGCCAGCGGTCGAGCCGAAGCGTGTTCTTGAGCGGAAAGGCGAGGACGGCCATCTCGACGCTGTAGCGCGCGCCCACACCCTGTGTCTTGGCCCCGATCGGCGCCCACCGGCTGACCCCCTCGAGAACCTGGCCCACATGGCGGTAATCGGCGAAGTAGTCGAAGGCACGCTCGGGCGTGGTCTTCACGATGACCGACGCTGCGAACTCCAACCGGGCCATGACACTCACGAAGATATGCGTGTGGTCACCTGGAATGCGGGACGGGTCTCGACCGCAGCCTCGGTCGCACTTGCCGATCAGCTCAGCGGAGCCAGGCTGCGGGACAGCTACGCAGAGACGATCAGCTCCCTGACCCTGTCGGTCATCCGTATGCGCGACAACGAACTGGTGCTCGGGCCGCTGACACTCCTGCGCTTCGGCACGCCAACCGTTACGCGCGACGCCGTTGACTGGCCGATAGAGGGCGGGCTCCTGGCAGGCGCAGCGGGTGGTCGCTGGCGGCTGCAGGCATCGACGGGCCGCGTCGAAGCCTCCCTGACTGGCTACCGGCCGCGGCTGCCGCGGCCGGTATACGCGCTCACCCACCTCCAGGTCCACCAGCTGTTCACGCGCCTCTACCTGCTGCGGCTGCGCGGAGGCGAGCCCGCACCCGGCGTCCCGGCTGCTGCGCCCGATCGCTGGCGCGCCGCCGCCGTGGACGCCGCGTTCTGCCTGACCCTCACCCACATGACCGGGCGGCGCCGGCTCCGTAGGACGCTCGCGATCACCGCCGCCTACCACGTGGTGTGCTGGAGCATCTGGGGGCGCACGCTCGGCGGGCTCGTGCTGCGGCAGCGTGTCGTCGCAGTCGACGGCTCGCGCCTCACGCTTGCGCAATCGCTGCTGAGACTAGTGGTGCTGCCTTTGTCGTGGATCACGCGCACATCCGTGCACGACAACATCGCCTGCACAGAAGTCATCTCAGACCAATAAAAAAGGGGCGGCGCTTGGCCGCCCCTTAAGGAAAGGTCTATCGCTTGTTCAGGCGCGCGCTCCTGAAGGGGTGCCGCCCTGCATCCACAGAGCCGGCTTGTTGGGGTAGAGCACCAGGATGACCGCCGCGATGAGGATGCCGATTATGAACGCGACGATGTCGAAGGTTCCGATCGCGATCTGGGTGAAGATGTTGTAGACCACCTCGAGGATCGCGTAGACGACGACCGCACGCACCCAGCTGATGTTTGCGACTGGGTCGAAGCCCGCGATCATGATGCCGGCGCCGAACGCGATGCCGGCCACAGGGGCGGTTATTGCTCCGGCAAGGCCTTCATTGTTCTGGAAGACACTCACTCCGATGAAGCTCGCCGCCGAACTGACAACCATCAGGATTCCCACGACCCACATGAGAATCTTCAACGCCAGGGGGTTCCACTTAGCCACTAGTTGCCTTCCTCCATTTTCGACCGCGGGTGGATTCGATTCGCTGAGCGGCGGCCGTTCAGGTGCAACTTATAGGCTGATTGCACGCTTTTAGCAACATCTTTTCAAGCAAATACTTGCGCGCCCCTCAGCCACACGACTCGCGGTTTGAGTCCGTAGGCCCAGGCAAACGCCCCCTCATGCTCCGCCTCCCAGAGCACGAGATCGGCCAGTTTATGAGCCGCCACGACCCCCCGATCGGAGCGCGATAGCGAATACGCCCCGCCCAGGGTGGCGGCCAGCAAAGCCCTCTCCACCGACATCTTGAATACGGCCACCGCCAGCGCCACGACCACGCTCATGCTGGTAATTCCGCTCGTGCCCGGGTTGTGGTCGGTGCCGAGCGCTATCACCGCACCGGCGTCGATGAGGTCCTTGACCGGCGGCAGCTTGCCGATGGAAAGCGCAGTGCCCGGAGCGAGGGTCGCCACGACGCCTGCGCGCGCCAATGCGAACGCATCGCTGCGGTTGGCGCGCAGCAGGTGGTCGGCCGAGACGGCGTGCAGCTCAGCCGCCAGCTGCGCGCCGCCGGTCCGTGCGAGCTCGTCGGCGTGGACGCGCGGGATCAGCTTGGCCTCGAGCCCCGCCTTCAGGATGGTGCGCGACTGAGCCACGCTGAAGTAGCCGCGGTCACAGAACACGTCGCAGAACCGGGCTCCCGCGATGTGCGCCTCTCCGCACCACTCACCAACCTGCTTCGCGTATGCGCCCATGCGAGCCCAGCGGTCAGGTGGCAAGGCGTGCGCGGCGAGGAACGTCACCTCGATGTGCGGCAGGTCGACGCGACGGCCCAGGCGAGCGAGCAACCGCACGGCTTCGAGCTCGCCATCATGCTGCAGGTGGTAGCCAGTCTTGGCTTCGATCGTCGTGGCCCCGCCGTCGAGCCACGACCACAACCTGCGTCCGGTGTCCTGCTCGAGATCGGCGATAGGTTCATCGCGGGTCGCCTTGACAGTTGCGCGAATCCCTCCGCCGGCCTTCGCGACCTCCGAGTAGGACACGCCCGCGGATCGCATCGCGACCTCCGCCATGCGGTCGCCCGCGTAGACGGGATGGGTGTGGGCGTCGATCAGGCCCGCGGTCACGAGCCCGCCCATGCAGTCGTGCTCTTCGACCACGGACTCCATGAGATCGCGCGGCTCATCGCCGTGCTTCCCGCACCACGCGATCTCCTCGCCATCGCAGATGACCGCCGCGTCGGCGACCACTCCAACTGGAGTTCCCGTGAACAGGCGGCCGATGTTGCGCAGCCGCCTCATCTCTGCACCACGGCTTCACCTCCGACCACGACGTTCGTGACGTCGTGACCCGAGAACCCGTAGACGAGATACGCGGGTGTCAGCTCGCGCCACTGGCCGCGCGGCTGCTCGAGCGTGATGAAATCCGCGAGCATCCCGACGCGCAGCTCTCCGGCGTCCCAACCCAGCGCGCGCATGCCGTTGACGGTCACCGCGCTCAGCAGCTCCTCGGGTTCATGCAGGACCCGGCGGCCACTCGCGCGACGCTGGTCGAGCTCGAGCCCGCGCGCCTCCTCGAGCATGTCGATCACCGCGTTGGAGTCGCTGCCGACGGTCAGCGGACAGCCGGCATCCGCGAGCGCGGTGAGCGGTCCGACTCTGTCGCCCAGGTCGCGCTCGGTGGTCGAACACGCGCAGATCGAGACCTCGTTGTCGCCCAGCAGCGAGATGTCGCGGGCGTTGACGTGGATGGCGTGAACCGCGGTCAGGTCAGGGCCCAGGATGCCCTCGCGCTGCAGCAGCTCCACCGGCGTGCAGCCCTCGACCCTCAGGCACTCTTCGACCTCGGCCGGCTGCTCCGCGAGATGGATGTGCAGCGGCGCCTTGTGCTCACGCGCCCATGTGGCGACGATCCGCATCGATTCAGGATCGACCGCGCGCACGCTGTGAATGGCCGCGCCGATACGGACTCCGTCGGCTTCTTTCAGCTCGCCCACACGACGCGCCCAGCTGTCTGCGTCGCCATCCGAGAACGTCTGCTGCTCGGGCTCGAGCGGCCTCCCGTCCAGGCCGCCGCGCAGATAGCACGCGTCGATCAGCGTGATCCGGATCCCCTCCTCGCGAGCTGCGTCGATCAGCGCGATACCGAGCTCGTTGCCGTGCTCGTGCAGGTAATGGAACTCGCCGACCGCGGTGATGCCCGCTTCGAGCATCTCGCGAAAAACAAGCCGCGCGTGGTTGAAGTAGTCGGCGGGGTCCCACTCGGTAAAGGCGTACATCCTTGCGCGCCACTCCCAGAAATCGCCGCCGCCCGACTCGACCTCTCCGCGGAGAAGGCGCTGGAACGCGTGGCTGTGAGTGTTGGCGAGTCCGGGGACCGTCCACCCGCGCAATGCCACCGCGTCGTGCGGTGCGCGGACTCCTTCGGTGAGGGACTTGATCCGGCCGCCTTCGACCTCGATGAGCACGTTTTCCGTGCGATGGCCGAGCCACGCCTGCTCGGCGTGCCAGCGGCCGGATCCGTTCAAACGGACCGCCAGTGCAGCGAGTGCATGCACTCGCGTGCTTCGGAGGCGTTTGAGACACGCGGGAGCATGCTCTCGCGTGGTTGTTTTGTTACGTTCACTCGTTCATCGGAATGCGAACGCCGCGCTCGTTTGCCACCTCGATCGCACGCTCGTACCCCGCGTCGGCGTGGCGCATCACGCCGCTGCCAGGATCGTTGGTCAAGACCCGCTCCAGCCTTTTCGCGGCCGCGGCGCTGCCGTCGGCGACGACGACCATCCCCGCGTGGATGGAGCGGCCGATGCCGACTCCGCCGCCATGGTGGACGCTCACCCACGAAGCGCCACTCGAGGTGTTGAGGAGCGCGTTGAGGATCGGCCAGTCGGCGATGGCGTCCGAGCCGTCGAGCATTGACTCGGTCTCGCGATACGGCGAAGCCACTGATCCAGAGTCGAGGTGGTCGCGCCCGATCACGATCGGCGCCTTGACGGCGCCGGTGCGGACGAGCTCGTTGAACCGGTGGCCCGCTCGGGCACGCTCGCCATAGCCGAGCCAGCAGATCCGCGCGGGCAGTCCCTGGAAGCTGACGCGCTCCTCTGCTGCTTTGATCCACCGGACCAGCGCCGGATCGTCGGCGAACTCTTCGATGATCGCGCGGTCGGTCGCGGCGATGTCCGCGGGATCGCCCGACAGCGCCACCCACCGAAACGGACCCTTGCCCTCGCAGAACAGCGGCCTGATATACGCCGGAACGAAGCCCGGATAGTCGAATGCGCGCGGGCTTCCGCCGAGCCGCGCCTCAGCCCGCAGGCTGTTCCCGTAGTCGAAGACCTCTGCGCCGCGGTCGAGGAAGCCGACCATCGCATCCACATGACGCGCCATGCTCTCGCGCGCGCGACTTACATAGCTGTTTGGATCGTCCAGCCGAAGCTCGGCCGCATCTTCAGGTGATAGTCCCACCGGTACGTAGCTCAACGGGTCATGGGCCGGCGTCTGATCGGTCACCACGTCGACCTCGAAACCTCGCGCGGCGAGGTCGGGAAACACGTCGGCCGCGTTGCCCATCACCCCGATGGAGAGCGCCCGCTTGGAACGCTTCGCCTCCAGCGCGAGCTGAAGCGCATGGTCCAGGTTATCGGCGCGGACGTCCAGGTAGCGGTGATCCAGTCGCCGCGCGATGCGCTCGGCGTCGACCTCGACGCAGATCGCGACACCGCCGTTCAGCGTGACCGCCAGCGGCTGTGCGCCGCCCATGCCGCCGAGGCCGGCGGTCAGCGTGATCGTCCCCGCGAGCGACCCACCGAATCGCTTGCGCGCGATGGCGGCAAAGGTCTCGTACGTGCCCTGCAGGATTCCCTGCGTCCCGATGTAGATCCATGAGCCGGCTGTCATCTGGCCGTACATGGTCAGACCGAGTGCTTCGAGCCGGCGGAACTCCGGCCACGTCGCCCATTCGGGCACGAGCATCGCATTGGAGATGAGCACGCGCGGCGCCCACTCGTGCGTGTCGAAAACACCGACGGGCTTGCCTGACTGGACGAGCAGCGTCTCGTCGCCTTTCAGCCGGCGCAGCTCGCGGACGATGGCGTCGAATGCCTCCCACGACCGGGCCGCGCGGCCGGTGCCGCCGTACACGACGAGGTCTTCAGGGCGCTCCGCAACCTCGGGATCGAGATTGTTCATGAGCATCCGCATCGCCGCTTCTTGAGGCCAGCCGAGGCAGCTGATGTCGGCCCCTCTCGGGGCTCGGACGGTCCTGGTCATCGGAGGTTTCCGACAACAGACTCCGCCGCCTGGACGATCGCTCCACTCCGGATGAGCGCCTCGGCCGCGGCGAGCTCCGGCGCGACGATACGATCTGGTCCGACTCCGGCAACCTGCTTGCGCAGCGCAAGGCGCACAGCCTTGGTGGCGGGCGATGGTTCGAGCGGGAGGCGGAGTTCCTGTGCGCGAGCCGCGGCGCAAAGCTCGACGGCGAGTATGTGGGCGACGTTGTCGAGGACGGTGCGCAGCTTGAGAGCCGCGCCCCACCCCATCGAAACGTGGTCCTCCTGCATGCCAGACGTCGGGACCGAGTCGACGCTCGCCGGTCCTGCAAGGCGACGGTTCTCTGCGACCAGGGCGGCCGCCGTGTACTGGGCGACCATGAGGCCGGAGTTCACGCCAGGCTCCTCGGCAAGGAATGGCGGCAGCCCCTGCGAGCGGTGCGGATCCAGCAGACGGTCAACCCGCCGCTCCGCGATCGATCCGATCTCTGCCGCCGCGATGGCAAGGAAGTCCGCGGCGAAGGCCAGCGGCTCGCCGTGGAAGTTGCCGGTCGACTCCACATCGCCGTTCTCCATCACGATCGGGTTGTCGATCGTCGAGCCAAGCTCGACCACAGCCGTGCGGCGCGCAAAGTCGAGCGTGTCACGCGCCGCGCCGGCGACTTGCGGGCTGCATCGAACGGAGTAGGAATCCTGCACCGCGTGCTGGGATTGGCGGTGCGACCCCACGATCTGCGAACCGCTCATCAACCGGGCCAGGTTGTACGCGCTCGCGACCTGGCCCGCGTGCGGCCGAACCTCCTGGAGCTGGGCCTGAAAAGCGCGGTCTGTGCCGAGCAGCGCTTCGGCGGACATCGCGGCGGTGACGTCGGCAGTCTTGAACAGCAGCTCGGCGTCGGTGCAGGCGAGCAGAAGCATGCCGAGCATGCCGTCGGTGCCATTGATCAGCGAAAGGCCTTCCTTCGTCTCGAGCTTGACCGGCTTCAGCTTCGCGGCCTTGAGCGCCGGTGCCGCCGGCCTCGTTGCACCTCGCCCATCGAAGACGTCGCCTTCACCGACGAGGGCAAGGCCGATATGCGCGAGCGGGGCGAGGTCGCCGCTGCAGCCAACCGATCCGTAGCGCGGGACGACTGGCGTGATGCCCTCGTTGAGCATCGCGATCAGCGCCTCGGCAAGCAAGGGCCGGACGCCGGACATCCCCATGGCCAAGGTGCGAGCGCGAAGCAGCATCGTGGCGCGCACGACCTCCTCGTCCACGGGAGGTCCAACGCCCGCCGCGTGCGAGCGAATGAGGGCGAGCTGCAGGTCGGGCTGGCGCAGCGGCGCGATTCGAGTCCCCGCGAGAGCGCCGAATCCCGTCGACACGCCGTAGACCGGCTCGCGAGATGTTGCCGCGCGCTCGACCTTCGCCCGGCTTCGTTCCATCTTCGTGCGCGCCGTGGCGGCCAGCGCGACCTTCTCCCCGTGACGGGCCACGGCCACGACCTGGTCCTCGGTCAGCCCCGCGCCGCGCAGCGTCACGGTCATGCAGGACTAAGGCTAATCGCGCAGGGCGGTGCTCATGGGGCGGGGATGTAGCGTGCTTCGGCGACGGCCGAGTCGTCGACGCCCAGGACCCAGGTCGAGCCCTTCGCAAATCCACCCTCGCCTGGCTTGATCACGTGCCGGCTGACGAGGTCTTCGACGAGGTCCCACACGATGTCGCCGTGCGTGCTGAGCACTGCGTGGTCGAGATTTCGATCACCGAAGAACTCGTTGAGTCCGGTAAGCCCATGCCCCTCCGCCAGCGAGTCCGTTGTCTCGACCGCGAGCCGGTGTGCGCGCGCCAGCCGCTCAACGGTCTGCACGCATCGCAGGTACGGGCTGGAGAAGATCGCCGAGATCGGGAACGGCTTGAAGACATTGACCAGCTCTTCGGCCTGTTTCAGGCCCTTCTTGCTCAGCGGGCGGAGGCGGTCATCGCCTGTCCAGTGACCGCGGCTGCCGGCTTTCGCGTGCCGGACTACGTAGAAGGTTCGCACGTCAACCCACGCAGCGCGATTTCGGGCCCTTGCGCAAAAACGCGCGAATAGAGGCGCAACGAAAGGAGCTCCTAGCGCAAGACGTGCGTGATCCACGGCGCTTTCTGGCTGCCACTTTTCAAGGCATCCAGTCGCGCAGCCGCTTGCGGTCCAGGGCGTCCCACGCCTTGCGCCACTTCGCGCGCGCAGCGTTCGCGGCGATCCGCTCCAGCGCGATCAGCTCGCCGGCGACGAAAGCGCGCCGGCCGGTGACTTTCGCGTCGCGCAGCCACGCCTGCGCGGTGACGCTGTCCTGATGCTCGCCGAGGACTGTCTGCAGCTTGGCCGCGGCCTTGGCAAAAGCGGCCGCCCCAGGACCGGCGACAGGAGCCACCGCTTCCGCCGCGTACCTCGCCCGTTTGGCCAGGATGCGGATGCGGTGCAGCTCGGGGTCGGTCGGCGCCTCGGGCAGCTGGCGCACGGCCGAGCGAAGGCGACGCCACGGCGTGGTGGCCATGGTGGGAAGCACCGCCCTGGCCGGCTGATCCGCCTCCGGCAGCGTGGCGGGAGCGTGCGCGGCCGCCACAAGTGTCTCGAGGAGATCGATGTAGCGCTGAGAGTCGAGATCGGCGATGAGCTTCTTGCGCAGCCCGTCGATCTCCTTCTCGAGCAGGTGGAGCAGGGACGCCGCCGACTTCTGGTCGCTGGCCGGAAGCGAGCTCGCGCTTCCGCGCAGCCGCTCCAGCAGCACTTCACGGTCACGAACCGCACCCAGGCCCATCGCGAGCCAGCCAAGCTCAGAGCGAAGGGGCTCGGTCCATCCCGGGTCGAGCAGCGGACCGAACGTCCTCAGGTTGGAGCGCATCTTGCGTGTCGCCACGCGAGCCTGGTGCACCGCTTCTGGATCGCGGCCGGTCCTGACGAGTGGATCGTTGTGCAGCAAGGCAGCGACCGACTCGGCGAGCACGTTCTGGATGACGTCCTTGGCCGGCGCGTCCGGCAGCAGCGGAGCCTGCGCGACTTCGGGCGGCTCGATGGCTCGCGGGCCGAGGGCCCGGATGTGCTTCGGTGTCGGATCTGGCGCCCCCGCTCCCGCGCCACGCAGCCGGGTCACAAGCGGCGTGATGATCCCGTCCACGCTGTCCTCCCCAGGAACCTCGACCTCTATCTCGCGGAACCGCGCTGCGACGCGACGCCCGTCGCGGACGGATACCTCGTCATCCACCACCTCGGCGACGCGTGTCCCGCTGGCGTCGACCAGGCGCACGCGGCGGCGGACTGTGGAAAGGCGAGCCACTGGGACAAGCTCGGCCTTGCGGACGTAAGCGCGCACGACCTCGAGCGCCGCCTCTGGCGGCCTCTTCGCACCGCCCTGGAACGTCAGCTCATCACGCTCGAGGACGGCGCTCTGATTGCCAGGCTTCGACGGCGGTTCGGCGAGCTTGAGCGTCCAGCCTTCCCCGGCGCGGTGCCGGAGCGACACACCCCACCGCGCGAGACGGAGGTCGGGAGTGTCGTAGTAGACGGTTTCCATGCGCACCGTCTCGGAAGGTCCGACCGCCACGCCTTCGATCACGCCGGCGAGGTCCGGGAGGTGGAACGCGGGGCCTGCCCCGAGCTTCACCTCTCGCTCAAGCATGCGTCAGGCCACCGACCCCATTTCCATGCGCGCTCTCGAGCGCGAGCTCCTTGAAGCGGTTGTGCGAGTTGAGGCCGCGGACGGTGGGCACCCGATGCCACGAGCCGTCTGGGCCAAGGTCCCACGCGAGGACATCGTCGGCGAGCGAAACGTCGAGGATCTGCTGCAGGCGAAGGCGCAGCCTGGAGTCGGTCACGGGAACCACAGCCTCGACCCGTCGGTCGAGGTTGCGCGGCATGAGATCGGAAGAGCCGAGGTAGTACTCGGGCCTGCCGCCGTTGCCGAACGCAAAGATTCGCGAGTGCTCGAGAAACTGGCCGACGATCGAGCGGACGCGGATCCGTTCCGAGAGCCCCGGCACACCGGGACGCAGCGAGCACATGCTGCGAACGAGGAGATCGATCTGCGCGCCAGACTGAGACGCGGCGTAGAGCGCGTCGATGATCTCCTGGTCGATCAGGTTGTTGACCTTGATGATGACTCGCCCGCCCACGACGGCCTCGCGCTCGATGAGCTGCGTGATTCCCAGGCGCAGGTTTGTCGGCGCGACGAGCAGCTTGCGGTAGCGGCTCTGCCGGCTGTAGCCGGTGAGCAGGTTGAACAGCTCTGTGACGTCCGCGCCAAGGTCGGAGTCCGATGAAAGAAGGCTCACGTCCTCGTAGATGCGAGCGGTGTTGGGGTTGTAGTTGCCCGTGCCGACGTGGAGGTAGTGCTGGATGTGTCCACGTTCGCGGCGCACGACGAGCGTCACCTTGGCGTGCGTCTTCAGACCGAGGAGACCGTAGACGACGTGGACGTTCGCTTCCTCGAGGGCGCGGGCCCAGCCGATGTTGGCCTGCTCGTCGCCGCGAGCTTTGATCTCGACCAACGCAACCACCTGCTTGCCGCGCTCGGCGGCACGGATCAGCGCACGCACGATCGGGCTCGCGGGACCAGACGTGCGATAGAGGGTCTGCTTGATGGCGAGCACCTCGGGATCGCTTGACGCGTGGTCGATAAAGGCTTCGACCGAGGTCGCGAAGGAGTCGTATGGGTGATGGGCCAGGATGTCGCCCGCTCGCAGCACCGCGAACAGGTCGGGGACCTCGGCCGCGATGCCGCGCAGGCGCGGCTGCGTGGTAGGCGTCCACGTCTCTTCCTTCAGATCCGGCCGGTCGAGCGAGGTGAGCGTGACAAGACTTCCCATATCGAGCAGCCCGTCGATCTGATAAACGTCCGCGGGCTGGAGCTCGAGCTCGCGCGTCAGCAGCTCGAGCACCTCGGGTGACATCCCGGGATCGACCTCGAGCCGGACGACGCGCGCATGGCGTCGCCTGCGGCGCAGCTCAGTCTGGATCGCGGCGAGCAGGTCTTCTGCATCGCTGTCCACATCGTCCAGGTCGCCGTCACGCGTGACGCGGAACGGATGGCGGGCGACGATCTCCATGCCCGGAAAAAGCGACGGCAGGTGAAGCGCGATCACGTCCTCGAGCGGCATGAAGCGCTCGCCTTCGATGAGCGAGATGAACCGCGGCAGCACCGGGGGCACCTTGACGCGCGCGAAGCGCTGCTGCTTGCGGTGCGGATCGCGAACCATCACGGCGAGGTTCAGCGACAGATGCGAGATGTAAGGAAATGGATGGCCGGGATCGACCGCGAGCGGCGTGAGGACGGGGAAGATCTGCTCGCGGAACACCGTGTGCAGCTGCGCCAGCTCCTTCTTGCTCACCTCCTCGGCGCGCACGATCGCGATTTCCGCTTCTTCCAGCGCGGGCACGAGCTCTCGGTTGTAGATCGAAACCTGGCGATCGACCAAGCCCTCAACTCGAGTGCGGATCGCCTTCAGCTGTTCAAGGGGCGACATGCCGTCCGGCGAGGCGACAGCGACCGCGGCAAGGACCTGTTCTTTGAGGCCGGCCACCCGGACCTGAAAAAAGTCATCGAGGTTCTGGCTGAAGATGGCAAGGAAACGAACCCGCTCCAGCAGGCGAAGCTTCGGATCCTCCGCCATCGCCAGCACCCGCTCGTCGAAGTCAAGCCGCGAAAGCTCGCGGTTGATGTACCTGGGGCTGGCTGGCGAGAAGACAGGCGCCGATTCCGGTTCGGGGTGGGCTCCGACCGCCACGAAACGAACTTTAGCGGCTGCCGACGACGCCTTGGTTAGCCAATGGTTAAGGCTTTCCGGGGGGAGCGCCGGATCGCACTCGAGGAGTCCCCAAGGCTTAACCTTCAGCCCGTTCCGGCCTTAACCTGCCGCGGATAGCCTGGCAACCGAGACCCAAGATGGAGTCCGGAACCTGGCTTACACGGGTGGTCGAGGTCCTGCAGCCGATCAGCCTGCGGGCAGACCGGCTCGCCGCCACCCAGACATTCAGCGGACTGCCCCGCCAGGACCTGGAGCTTGCCGCGGCTGAGCTCAAAGAGAGCTTGGTCGAAAGGGGCACCCGGCTCACAGTCCAGGGCAAGCTGGGGGGAAGGTTCTGGCTGATCCTGGAGGGCCAGGCACTCGTCTCGGCCGACGCCCGACCTCTACGGGTGGTCGCAGCCGGCGACCTCGTCGGCCTGGCCGGGATGCTTTACCGAGCCGGGTCGCCCGAGA
>VBDS01000097.1 GCA_005889085.1 Chloroflexota bacterium
CCTTGAAACGGATCGCGTACACGTACGCGACCTTGCCGCTTGGCGTGCCCGACGCGAACTGGCCGCAGTCGGACGTTTTCTCGGCGTAGACCACGATGTAGCTGTCGTTCGCGCCTGCGGCCTTCAGGTCGTCCCAGGTCGTCTTTTCGGTCTGATACTGGGCCGGATCCGCTGTCTGCTCTGCCTTCAGGTAGGTCTCGTACGAGCCGCTTTCAGGACACTTCTGCATCGCAGTGAAGTCGGACGAGCCGGAGGCGACGCTCTGTGCCGACGCCGGGCCTTGCGATCCGGGAAGGCCCGGCCCCGCCGACCCGCCGCACGCCGCGAGCACCACCGCGCACGCGGTGACCACGAGTCGCCTCACAGCGATCTAGTGAATCCTCTGGTTCATGCTCTTCACCGCCAGATCGGCGTCGGCTGAAGCCATGTTGTAGGCGAGCAGGTCCGATTCGAAGCTCTTGTTCTGCCAGAGCGCGAAGTAATATCTCGCGCCCGCCACGATGCCACTGCCGATGGAGGAGTCTGGTCCAAGGCCGGTCTCGGGACCGGTCGTGATCTGGCCACCTGCCAACCTGATGAACGTGATGTCCTTTTGACCGAACCCGAAGAGCGTCGATTCGCTTCGATAGCTCCGCGCCGCGATCGCCTCATCTTTGAACTTGACGACCAGACCCACCATCAGCTCGCCCGGCGGCGTGCCCGTCCCCGACCCTGACAGGGAGGCGCAGTCGGCCGGGGTCCGGCCGAAGATCGCGACATACGCGTCGGTCGCCCCCCGGATCTTCCACTGTGTCCACTCGGTGAGATTGATCTGATACTCGGCGGGGTTGTTGGCCTTCTCGTCCGCTAGGACCGCAACAACGTCGCCGCTGCCGGCGCAGCGCTGCATGCCGGCGACGTCGCCCTGGCGGAGGGCGACCATCTGAGGGGTTGGCGATTTGGGCTGCGCGGCACCGCTGGGCGCCTGACAACCAACCGCTGCCAGGAGGACCGCCAGGGCCAGGACGACGCGCAGCATCTACTTACTCAACGTCTGCCAGCATGATTGGAGGCATACGAAGATGCGTGATGCTCGGGTAGCGTCCCACGGTCTGCTCCGCCATCTCGAACGCGTCCTCGAGGGTGGTGGCGCATTTGAAGCCCAGACGATGCACCACGTCGCGATCAGCGCCGACGAAGATGATGTCCCCAGCGTGCTCCATCGCGTGCGCTGCCCATATCCACGCGTAATGAGGATGGATGCCGTGGTAGGCGTGTGACTTGCGGTAGAGCTGCCTGAACCAGGGGTCCTCCGCGAAACGAACTTCGTACTTCTCTTCGATCGCGATCGGATCGGTGGTGTCGGCCAGCACCTCGTCGTAGTAATCGATGTAGCTCGGATGCTGCACGGCGTCGAACTCGTAGCGGCACGGGTGCGTGAGGATGAGCACTCCACCCTTCCTCAGCACAGGCTTGTTGCGGTAGAAGTTGAACAGGTAGCCGAGACCCATGCACACGACGAGGATGGGATTCATCGGTGCGTTGACGTTGTACGGACCGAGATAGGGCACGCCCATCGTGACGATGTCGGTCTGACCTTCGACCGGCACGTTGATCTGCTTGTGCACGGCCTCGAGCGTCTTGTCGTGCACCGCGTCCACCTGGCCGGCGTGGACCGCAGTCATTCCATACGGAGCGCGCATGGCATGAAAAACGTTGCGCTTGAACGCGGGCGGCGCGAGATCGGTCATCTGCTTGGTGGCGAGGAACATCGCCTGGTCTTGCGCGGTCCAGTCCGTTTCGCGCTTCTGCATGAAGTTGGCGATCGCCGGGAATGCGTGGTTGTTGACGGTCGTCTCGATGTGAAACACGCGCACCGTGTCTTCGATGAGCTGCCCCTGCCTGATACACGAGTGGTGCAGCGCAGAGTCGGGTGGATTCATGTACGACCGCGACGCGAGCAGCGTCTTCGCGTTGTGGTGCACACGGATGCTGCGAAACGATGCGAGCCCGGTGGACATCGACTTGTGGCCGCCGTCCATCGGGACCAGGGTGAGGTTGACGTAGATCACGAGGTCGGATTCTGCGGCCCGCCGGTTGAGCGTCACCTCTTCGCCCTTTGCCGTCTTGCCGACGTAGACGTTGTTCTCGGGGTCCTCACCGTCGTGCTGGTAGAGGCGGTCGGGATGGAACGTGCTGAAGATCCGCTCGCCCACGATGTGGCGCAGCTCGTCCTCGGTCATGCGGCGATGCAGGCCCAGCGCGGCGATGATGTGCAGGTCGTCGATGCCCGCCTCCGCGGCCATGTCGATGACCTCCTCCATGACCAGCTGACGAACGTCCGGCGCTGCCATCGGCGGAAGCGGCAGCGAGAGGTCGTCAAAAGCGATCGTCAGCTTCATCCCTCGCCGGAGCAGCGACTTGAGCGGATCATCTTCCAGCGGCTTGGCCAGCGCGCGCTTGATCGCGCGCTCCGGATGTGCGATCGGTTCGAGTGGGTCGGGCGGGTAGACGATGCGCGCGCCGAGCGGCAGCTTCTCGAGCCGGATGCCTTCGCCGAAGTGGAACAGCACCGGCGGAGTGTTTCGATCGACCTCGATCACCGCACCCGGTCTTGGCATTTAGACTCTCAATCCTCGCAGGTCGAACGCGACCTTCACGGCCCCCAGCCGGCCTGCGCTCATCGCATACGCGATCGCGTCACGGTACTCGCCGAGCCCGAACAGCGGTCCGGTGAGCTGCTCGAGATCCAGCTCGGGGGCAGCTTCGAGGGCGAGCTCGAAGGTGCGCCGGCCCTTGCTCTTCGGCTCGCTGCCGTACGCATACGCGCCCATGACGGTCAGCTCACGCTGCCAGATCGGCGCCCAGTCGACCTTCTCCTCGCCTGGCATGCCTACCGCAACGACCGTCCCACCCTCGCGCGTGAAGCGCACCGCGTCGTTGAGGCTGTCGGCACGCCCGACGCACTCGAACGTGACGTCGGAGCCGCCGAGAAGAAGCGAGCGGTTCATGCCTTCGAGCCTGCGCGCCGCTGTGGCAAACCGGACCTTCTTAAAGACGTCGGCGGGCGCGACGACCTGATCCGCGCCGAGCTTGCGCGCCAGGTCGCGCTGCGTCGGATGTTTGGCGATCGCGATCAACCGCCTCGGCGGAGTGAACAGCTTGACCGCCGCCACCGTCAGGAGGCCGATAGTTCCGGCACCTGACACGACCACGATGTCGTCCTTCGTCGCGGCGCCACGAAGCGCGGCGTGGATGCAGCACGCCAGCGGTTCGATGAGCACCGCGGCCTCGTCCGTCAGCGCTTCGGGGACCGCGTGGACCTGGCTCGGGTGCGCGACGAGCACCTCCCCCCAACCGCCTCCCGTGTCGGCGCAGTAACCGGTCTGGAGCCCTACCTCGATCGGGCCTTCGGTCACGTTGTAGCAGAGGCCTGGCCGTCCCTCCGCGCAGCGCGGGCACGGCGGGTCGATGCCCCTCACCACGCAGCCCAGCGCCGGCTCGACCACGACGCGTGAGCCGTCGTCGAGCACGCCCACCACCTCATGCCCCGGCACGAACGGATAGCTGGTGAGCGGATCGAGGTACAGGGATATGTGGCCGCTGATCGCGGCGAGGTCAGATCCACAGATGCCGCTGAGGTTCGGCATCACGCGGACCCAATCGCGCGCGGGCAAGGGCGGCTCGGGGACATCGCCCAGCTTGAGCATCGACAGCGCGCTGGTAGCGACGTCGGGGCGCCCGCCGGCGGCCTTCACCACCGCGAAGGCGGGGATAGAACGCACATACGTGATTGCTAGCACGCGACTCCCCACCCGGCGCTTCGCGCCGACCTCCCCAGCGAGTGGGGAGGTGAATTCCTCATCGCCTCACGGCCTCCAGGTATTCGGGCGAGCGTGGGTCTGGCATCGGCAGTCGCCAGTTCCCCGGCGCCATCCGCCAGCGCTCGACACGCCATCCGCGCTGCCCCGCCACCTGCGAGAGCCGCGCGTCAGGATTCACCGCCACCGGCGTGCCGACCATCTCGAGCATCGGCAGGTCGGACAGCGAGTCCGCATAGGCGAAGCTCTCCGCCAGCGCGACGCCGTTGCGCTCCGCGTATTCCTCGAGCAGCGCTGATCGCGCCTCGCCCGCGGGCGGGGGCGACTGCAGGTCGCCGGTCAGACGCCCGTCCTTGAGGAGCAGATGCGCGCAGTCCACCTCGACGTCAAGCAGCTCCGCCAGCGGCTCCACGACCACATCGAGCGCTCCTGTGAGCAGCAGAACGCGGTGGCCGGCGCGCTTGTGCTCCCTGATCCGCCGCATGCCTTCGGGATAGATGCGGCGAAGGGTCACCGCGTCGAGCGCCTCGCGGCCAAGTCGCTTCATCACCTCAGGGTCGAGCCGGTCGTACTCGCGATAGAAGCTGCGCTGAAACTCCGCTCGCGAGCGTCGCTCCAGGAAGAGCCAGCGCGGCCCTTTGCGAAGCATGTCCGCCATGAAGGCGGGCCAGTCCTCGAGTGGTTGCGCGCGGAGGCGCATCCACAAGAAGTACTCCACGACGTTGGTCTCGACGAGCGTTCCGTCGACGTCGAACACAGCCAGCACGTCATTGCGGCCGGAGCGACGCTCGATCGCCGCGCGGACCGAGCTGGTCTCTGCCTTGGGCGAGGTGCTCCCGCTCGGCTGCTTGCCCTTGCGCGCGACTGTTTCCGCGCGCGACATGCGCACCACCGTCGGAAAGTGCACGTCCTGGAAATAGTGCGTCCAGTCGTACAGCGCGGGGTCGAACGGAAAGGTCTTTCGCTCTGCTGCAGGCACCTGATCCCACAGCTCCATCACATGGCGCGTGTCGAAGATGCAGTCGACCTCCGTGTACACGCCGTAGAGCTGGATCAGGTTGAGCCCGCGGTCGAGCCGGTCGCGCTCGGCGGTCAGGTCGTCCGACATCTGCGCGACGCTCGCTCCGAGCGGCAGGCGCTCGACGACCCACTGCGCCGCCTCAACGAATCGCAGCGCGGTGCGTGCCCGCGTCGCCATCTCCTGGCGGGTGGGATAGGTCCATGAAGGCGTGCCGATCGCCTGGCCGTAGCGGTCGCGCAGCGGATGCTCCGTGAAGTAATGGTCGGCTTCGTTGACGATGCGTCGAAACCGCAATGGGTTGCGCGTGCCCGAGGCGGCGTGATAGACGCGTGGCTCCGCATCGGGCGGACGGTTGGCGGCGACCGCGAGCACTGTGTTGACGACGAAGTCGGCGGGGATGATGTCGAGCAGCGAGTCGGGCAAACCCGAGAAGTCCTGCAGCACGCCGCGGCCGAACGCGAGGATGAGCGGCTCGGCCATCCGAAAACCTTCGAGCCATCCGGGGGATGGCTCATCGAGCGCGCTCTCGATGATGGACGGACGCACGATCGACAGCGGGATGTCGCCATGCAGCTCGACCACCGCGTGTTCGGCCATCGCCTTGGTGAACGAGTAGATGTCGGAGAAACCCATCGCGTTCGCGTGCACACGACCGCGTTCGATGAGCCTGTCTTTGACCCACCGATCGCGCAAGCGCTCGGTGGCGCGCGCCACGGCTGGCGTCCCTGCGGGCCCCATGCGCGAACGCGCCTCGCGATTCAACCGGTTCAAAACCTCGGGCCGCCGCGACTCCTCCTCGACCGGTCCGCGCAGCCTGGTCAGGACCTCGGCTTCGTGCCGCCAGTTGAGGCCAGGGTCGAGCGGCGACTCTTCGCGCACCTGGCCGCGCAGCATTCCTCCGACGTACGCGGTGGAGATGTGCACGAGGTGCGGCCTGACGCCGCTTGCCTTGAGAGCCTCGACGAGTCGGGCCGCGCCCAGAAGGTTGGTCTGGGCCGAGAGGTCGGCGGGGTTGTCGAACTCGACCGCCGCCGCCGAGTGGATGACGACGTCGCACGCTCGCAGCTGCTCGCGTCCCTGTTCGCTCAGGCCGAGACCGTCGCGACCGAGGTCGATCTCGACCACAGCCAGCTTCTCGCGGGCCAGCTTCGCGAAACCGTCTTCGCCCAGCTGGTCCTTCAGGCGCTTGAAAGCGGGGCTGGAGAGCACCTCGCGCTGGAGCCGTTCCCCGGCCGGCCGCCGCGCGCTCGAGCGGATCGCCAGGTTGATGCGCGCGATGTCAGGAATCGAGCGCAGGCATTTCTCGACTATCGACTTGCCGAGGAAGCCGGTGCTGCCGGTGACCAGGATGGTCTTGCCCCGCAGGGCATCGGCGATCAAGACGGCCTGATTCTAGGGGGCTTGGGCGGGGGACCTCGGCGAGAGATTCGGCGATCCAGGCGAGGCAGATTCGGGCGAAGCGCCGAGCAGCGCAGCGAGCGCATCGTAGATGCGTGAGCGAGCAGCGCAGAAGCTGAACCCGAAGATGGCCGCCTGGGCGCCGAAGATCCGCCGAGGCGCCCCCGACCGAGCCCCTAGGTCGTGGCCGCTCCGTGGTTCAGGTGTGGAACTCGCACCACGTCCGATCCGCCTCCGTCCCACCAGCCGAGATTGGTTGTCACGGTCGCCCAGAACCAGTAGGCCTCTCCAGGCTTGCCGGCGAACGTCTGCCCGCCGTTGTTGCCCGCGCCTCCCGACCACAGCCGCCTGTTGCCGTCCGGGCCGACCGCGAACACGGTGAATCGAGCTCCGTCGCCGGGGCTCGACCACGACACGTCGAACACCGCGGGGTTGTCGTCGTGCGGCACGGCGGTCACGCTGACGTGCGGCATGGCAATCCCCGCGTAGCGAGGCGAGCCGCCGACCCACAGGTCACCGACGTCCTTCGACCACGGGTCGGCGTACGAGCCGCCCCATCCATACGGGTCGACAGGCCCGCCGCCGTTTGTGTGATACACGCCGAAGTGGAGGTGTGGACCGGTCGCGGTGCCCGTCATCCCGGAGAGACCGATCACCTGGCCCCGCGAAACGTACTGGCCCTTCGAGACGTCGATCCGCGAGAGATGGCCGTAGAAAGTCAGCAGGCCGTTGCCGTGGTCGATCTCGATCGTCTGGCCGCTGAGGCACGTGTGACAGCCGGGGACCAGCCAGTTGGCGACGGTCACGCGCCCAGGCGCGGCCGCGGCGACCGGCTCGTAGTAAAGGCCGTAGTCATAGCCGTCATGACCGCTGTAATACAGGTAGTCATGGCCGCCGGGGGTCTGCGCAAAGCCCGCGTCGAACGACGGGTCTGGGCCGCCGACTTTGGCCGAAGCGACGGTGCCGTCGTAGCGGCAAAGATGGTCGCGCTGGTTGTAGTCGGGATAGCAGTGATCGAAGACCGACGTTATGTAATGCGGACCCATGAACGGAAGGGTCAGGAACGCGCCCGCGGCCGGGCCGATCCCGGTGCTCCCCTGCCCGTTCTCGATCGGCCCATACGCGACCTGGCTCGGATACGCCCACCGTGAATACTTGACGGGCTGGTGGCCAGGAGGCAGCGCGGAATGAGCCTGCGCCGGGAGCGCAGACAAAAGCAGAGCGCCGAGGGTGACAAGCAGAACAACAACCCGCATAGCCTTGGAAACGAGGATGCTCACGGTATGGTTGCGCCCCAAACGACCTGCCCCAGTTTTGGTTAAGTTTCGCAAATGACCCCCTCGACTGGAGCGGAAATCGCCGTTTTGAGCCAGGGACGGGCAGCCGTCTACGAGGAGCCGCTAGGCCCGGCGGGAGTCCGGGTCCGGGAGAGGCCGAAGACCGAGCCCGTCCCGGGAGCCGTGGCGATCGCAATTCGCGCCGCCTCGATCAACCACCTCGACCTGTTCCTCGCGCACGGCGCGCAGCGCGTGACGCCACCCCGAGTCATCGGAGCCGACGGTGCGGGCGTAGTCCACGCCTCGGGCGACCCGGCCTGGCAGCCGGGCGACGAGGTCGTGGTCTACCCGGTCGTCTGCTGCTGGGAGTGCGAGTGGTGCCGGGCCGGGCAAAACGTCAGATGCGCGCGGTTCGGCGTCGTCGGCGAGCACTCGGACGGGACCGCCTGCGAGCTGTTCCACATCGACGCGCGCAACGTCTTTCGCAAGCCGAAGTCTCTGTCGTGGACCGAGGCCGCGGCATTTCCACTCACCTTCCTCACCGCGTGGCGGATGCTCACGACCCGAGGCCGTCTGCAGGCCGGCGAGAAGGTTTTGGTCGTTGGCGCGGGCGCCGGAGTCGCCGTGGCAGCGATGCGGATCGCGCGGCACCTCGGCGCGCGTGTGTTCGCAACGAGCCGCTCCGAGATCAAGCGCCGGCACGCCATCGAGATGGGCGCGGAGGCTGCTTTCGAC
Organism: Chloroflexota bacterium; assembly: GCA_005889085.1. Lineage (GTDB taxonomy): Bacteria > Chloroflexota > Dormibacteria > Dormibacterales > Dormibacteraceae > 40CM-4-65-16. The sequence continues at coordinate 8,232 of VBDS01000097.1, forward strand.
TCGACCGGGTTCAGCAAGGCTGTGCGCCAGAAGACTGGCGATGGCGTCGACATCGTGTTCGAGCACGTCGGACCGGCGACGCTGAATGAGTCGATGCGCTCGGTCGTCTCTGGCGGCCGGATAGTGATCTGCGGTTCCACCTCCGGAGTGAAGGCGGAGATCATGATGCCGCGCCTGTTCTGGGGCCAGATGGACATGCTCGGTTCGACCATGGGCAACGTCGGAGAGTTCAGAGCTGTGCTCGATGCAATCGACCACGGCCTGAGGCCGGTGGTCGACCAGGTGTATCCGTTGTCGGATGTGGAGGCTGCGCTCACACGACTCGACGCGGCCGAACAGTTCGGGAAGGTCGTGCTTTCGATGGAGGGGTGACGGCGGTGCGTGGCTTCAGGACTTTTGTGCTGCGCGGCAACGTGGTCGACCTTGCGATTGCGGTCGTGATCGGCGTCGCCTTCACGGCCGTCGTCACCGCCTTCGTCAAGGACATGGTCACGCCTCTCATCGCCGCCCTGGGCGGCAAGCCGGACTTCGCGAGCCTCTACTTCACGATCAACAAGAGCAAGTTTCTCTACGGCGACTTCATCAACGCGGTCGTGTCGTTCGTCATCATCGCCGCGGTCATCTACTTCTTCGTCGTCGTCCCGTACACGGCGATGCTTGCCAGGTCCAAGAAGGAGCCCTCACCCGATCCGACGACCAAGAAGTGCACCGAGTGCCTGAGCGAGATCCCGAAAGACGCCAGGCGCTGCGCGTTCTGCACCTCACCGCAGCCGATCTAACTTCGTAGTCGTAGTCATTGCGTTCGGAAAGGCTCGTCTTGCGCCAAACACGTCTATCACAGGCAACCATTCGGCTTGTTTGGCGGTAACCGCCCACACTTTCGACGCAGTGTCATGGCTCAGCGTCACGTCCCGGTCGGCCACCCTCACGCGCGATGTCTTCCCGACTTCGTCGACCTCCAGCACCACCACCTCGCGGCCCGGCGTCAGGTCGCGCTGGTGCAGATACGCGAGGAGCAGCGGGGCTTCCCGCTCGGCCACCTCCGAGACGCGCGTGACGGTCGCCCGCGAGCCGGCTCGCAGCGACGAAAGCCTGGTTTCGCCGGCCACTGGTTCCGAATAACCCGGGATCGGATTGCCGTGCGGACATGTCGCGGGCCGGCCGAGCACCTCGTACAGGCGCTGTTCGACGACGTCCGACACTGCATGTTCCAGGCGCGCCGCCTCCTGGTCCGCGGTCACCCAGTCGAGACCGAGACCGTCGGTCAGCCACCGTTCCATGATCCTGTGGCGACGGACGATCGACTCGGCGGACCGCATCCCGCCTGCGGTCAGCTCGATCTCCTTCCGCCCGTTCATCTGCACGAGCCCGTCGCGCGCCATCCGTCGGAGTCCGACCGCCACAGTAGGCCGGCTAACACCAAGCCAGTCGGCCAGCCGGGAGCTCCGCAACGGCTCCTTCTCCGACCACATGTAGTAGATGGCCTCGAGGTACCGCGAGACGACCTCGGAGGGCTCGGGCGACGCGTTGTTAGACTGATCTAATTGCATGCTTTGTGCGTACTAACGCGATAGAACAACTATGAACCAAGCTACCGCCGTGCTACTGGGTGCCATCGCTGGAGGAACCATTTTTCTGGGCCTTCCGGTCGCCCGCATGCACGGCCTGCCCAAGCCGGTCCAGGGCTTCCTCAACGCCTTCGCGACCGGGATCCTGGTCTTTCTGCTCTGGGACATCCTCGCCCACGCCGGCGATCCTGTGAAGACGGCCCTCCTCCACGGGCAGCGTGGAACGTTTGCGGCCATGGCGGCCATCTTCGCCCTCGGCGTCGGCGCCGGACTGCTCGGCCTCGTCTACTTCAACCGGAGCCTCTTCAGCCACCTGAGGCACGGCACGCCGTCTCCCAACCCTCGTTCTCTGGCGCTCGCGATCGCGACCGGGCTTGGGCTGCACAACCTCTCCGAAGGGCTGGCGATCGGGGAGTCGGCCCACATCGGCGCCATCGCCTTCACCGGCGTCCTGGCGGCCGGGTTCGCCCTGCACAACATCACCGAGGGCTTCGGCATCGCGGCCCCGATGACGACCGAGGCCAAGCCCGCCTCGTGGAAGTTCCTCGGCATGGCGGGCCTGATCGGCGGCGGACCCACGTTTCTCGGCACCTGGATCGGATACCTTGCAAGCTCGAGCTACTTCTCTGTGGCTTTCCTCGCCGTGGCCGCCGGCGCCCTGCTCTACGTTTTGAACGAGCTGTTCAACCTCGGCCGCAGGATCAGCACCCCGGCCAACTTCGCGTGGGGCCTGCTGGCCGGATTCCTGACCGCCTATTCGACCGACCTTCTGCTGACGGCGGTCGGTGGTTAGTCGGGTCTAGCTTGCCAGGATGTCCTGGTTGTCGGCACCGTCTGGGTCGAGGTCTTGCCAGTCCGGATAGCGCCACCTGAAGAGGCGCTCCTGGACTTCGAACAGGCTGTCGAGAGTGTTCTGGACGTGGCCGTTGTCGCGCAGGGACTCCCGGCAGTCATCCGGCATCGCGCCCACGACCTTGCGCAGCTCAGCGCGCACTTTCTTGGGGACGGTCGGGACGCCGTCGCGGTTCAGCTCTTCGAGGCGCCACAGCAGGCGGTCGGTAGCCTCGAGCATGCGGTGAAAGGCATAGCGGCGCCGGTTCTCCCGGCGCACCGCGGTTTCCTGCTTCTCGATCCTGCTGCTCGTGCGATCGATCATGTTGAGCTACCTTTTCTAGCTTACCCGCTGCGAGATGCCGCTTGAGGGACGGCTTCCTGGCCCGCCTCGAACACCTGTTCAGGCCAGTTGACGGCTGGGGCGCCTTCCGCAAGGGGGCCCGTCAGGCCGCGGTGGTCTTCGTCCTGTATCGCGACGCCGGCGTGTGGACGGTGCCCTTCGTGAGGCGCCGGGCCGATATGCGCGACCACCCCGGCCAGGTCGCGCTGCCGGGCGGCGGAGTCAAGGCCGGCGAGTCGGCCTGGGAGGCAGGGCAGCGCGAAGTGGCCGAGGAGATCGGCGTGCCGGTCGGCCGGCTGGTGCCGCTGGGCGCTGGGGAGCCGATCTACGCCGCCGTCACCAACTTCTCCGTCGTGCCGTTTGTCGCCTTCTTACCCGAGCCGGTGCCTTCGTTCGTCCACGACGTGCGCGAGCTCGAAGGGGTCCTGGCCATCCCGCTGGACAGGCTTATTGACGACAGCGCGTGGCTGGAGTCCAAGGAGCCGTGGCGATTCCGCTACCTCGCACACGAGGAAAGCGTGGTCTGGGGCCTGACCGAGCGCATCGTCTACGGGCTGGCTCCGACGCTCAGGCAAGCGCTCGCCTCAGATCAAAGGTCCGATCGGCCAGCTGCTGAGCACTGACGCTCTTTCTCTCCCCCATCAGTCGACGCGCCCGCGCGACGGTGTGGTGGTCGTTGACGCCGGCCACCGCGATGGGCCGTCCGGACTGTAAATAGAAGACCGAGAACGGCGGCGCGCCAAGGTCGCCTCGGACGACGGTCTCCTCCCACGGTAGGCCTGCGCCGGCGTACTGCACGTTGAGGTCGTACTGGTCGGACCAGAACCAGGGGGCCTCGCTGTACGGTGAGGTCCCACCCGCCATTGCTCGCCCGACAGCGAAACCCTGCCGCTGCGCGGTCTGAAAGTGCTCGACGCGAATGTGGGTTTCGTACAGCGGGCTGAAGTGCTTCGTCACGTCGCCGGCCGCGAAAACGTCCGGCGCCGAGGTACGGCCGAATTCATCGACCACGATCCCGCCGTCGAGCCGCAAACCCCGGTGGGTTCGCGGCACCGATCCCACCGCGACCAACAAGTTGTCGGCGGGGCGGGGGATCGAAGCGACACTCGTCCGAAGGTCCACCCCATGTGCGCGATGCACGCCGGCGAGGTACCCGCCCAGCTCAGCGCCCAGGACGCGCAGCAGCGGCTCCTCGAGCGCTTCGTGCACCGTCACCGTGCATCCCTTTTGTGTGGCGACAGCCGCAACCTCGCAGCCGATGAAACCCGCACCGACGATGTCGAGTGGCCCGCGGCGCTCGATCAGGCCGCGAAGCCGCTCGGCCTGCGGCAGCTCACGGAGGTACAGCGCATCCTCAAGGTCAGGCAGACGCCGCGCGTCGGAGCCGGTCGCGATGCATAGGCGATCCCATGCAATCGTTGCTCCGCTCGCGAGCTCGACCGCCCGCCGCTCCAGGCCGAGCTCGACAACACGCTGTCCCAAAACGAGCTCGACGCCGAGGTCTCGGTACTGCTCGGCCGGCCGGAGCGGAAGTCGCTCCCCAGGCACGGTGCCCAGGAGGTAGCCCTTGGAGAGATGCGGGCGTTCGTAGGGCGGATTTGGCTCCGCGCCCACGAGAGTGATCTCCCCGTCGAACCCGGCATCGCGAAGACCCGCCGCAACGGCGTCCCCGGCGGGACCGCCGCCGACGATTACCACCTGGCGCGCAAGCGCGACTAGGAGCGGCCTCCCTGAATTCGTTCCAGCTCCCGCAAACGCCGCAGCGACCAGAAGAGATAACCGCCGAGCGCGGCGACGCCAAACGCGTAGGCCAGGATGAGGTAGGTCATTGAACCGGTTCCGGTTCGCGCGCGACCAGGACCTTCGCTGGGTCGAAGAGCTGCTCGCGCTCGTCGACCAGCGTCTCGATCCGGTAGCGGATCGCGATCATCACCGCCGCCAACACCACCGTGCACGCCATGGTGAAGAGGAACGTCGCGAGCATCTGCGGCGGCAGCGCGTCGTTGATGATCACGGGACCGGGGTGCTGGGTCGTCCACCACGTGACGCTGAAGTGCACCACCGGCACGTCGACGAAGCCGAAGATTCCGACCACCGCAGCGAATCGGGCCGCCTGCCGGCCAGGATCGGCCAGCCGGCGCACCAGCAGGTAACCGGCGTAGATGATCCACAGCACAAGCGTCGACGTGAGGCGCGCGTCCCACACCCAGAAAGCGCCCCACACCGTCTTCGCCCAAAGCATCCCCATGACCAGCGTCACCGTGGTGAACACCACTCCGACGAGTGCTCCCGAGCGCGCAAAGCGGTCGGCGGCGGGGCTCTCGTTGCGCAGGTAGATGACGCCGCCCACGAGGACGACCGCGAAGCAGCCGAACGCCGCAATGGCGGAGCTTACGTGGAGATAAAAGATGCGCTGCACCGGGCCCTGCAGATAGTCGGTCGGCGCATAGAAAAAGATCGCGGCGCCGGCGATCAACATCAGCGCGACGGCTCCGATCGCCGCCCTTTCGTATCTATTCATCGAGCACGAAGCGCGCGGCCAGTGAGGTGAGCACGAGAAACAGTATGTCGAAGTCGATCAGCAGGCTGATCGCCTCGCTGTAGCTGCCCGGCAGGCCCATGGCGGACTGCACGGCCTGGCCGCCCGCGATGATGAACGGGATCCACAGCGGGAGCGTGAGGAGCGGAAGCAGCAGCTCACGCGCCCTCACCCTGGCCACCATGGCGGCGAAAAGGCAGCCCAGCGCCGCCATGCCGACAGTGGCGATCAGGACCGCTGCCACCACGTCCGCCGAAAATGGAGTACCGAAGAACAGCGAGAGAGCCGGCAGCATCACCGCCTCGCAAGCGATGAGCAGCAAGGACGCCGCCACCGCCTTGCCGGCGAAGATCGCAACCGGCGACGCGGGCGTCATCAGCATCGCCTCGAGCGAAGCCTGCTCACGTTCCGCCGCGAACGTGCGACCGAAGGCGACCAGGCCCGCGAAGACGAGCGCGAGCCACAGGATTCCAGGCGCGATCGACGCTGCGTTGCGGGAGTCGACCTGAAAACCGAAGTTGCCGATGAGCAGCGCGAGGATGATGAACTGGGCCAGCGCCGGCACCACCTCACGCGTACGCCACTCGGACCTGAGATCTTTGCGCGCGACAGCCAGCGCGACGCGAAACGGATTCATCTCACCACTCGGAGGTGAGTGGCAGTGCCGAGCGAGCGTCCATGGCGCAAAACCAGCGTGCGGGGGCACAGCCTGTTGGCGAGCGCGTGGTCGTGCGTGGCAAGGACGGCAGTCCTGTCGTGCATGAGGCCGGCAAGAAGGTCTGCGGCATCCGCTCCCAGGCTCGCGTCCGGCTCATCGAGGATCAAAAGGCGTGGGTCGTGCAGGATGGCGCGGCCGATGGCCAGGCGCTGCTGCATGCCTCGGGAAAGCTCTCCTGCGCGCCGGTGAGAGACACTCGTGAGGCCGACCGTCGCCAGCGCCTCATCCACTCGTGACCGATCCACGTCCTGCAGGTCGCAGAAGAACTCGAGGTTCTCCCGTGCCGACAGCGCCGGATACAGGCCGGGAGCATGAGCCACGTAGCCGAGGTAGTGCCGAAGCCGGCGGCGTTCGCCAAAAGCATCCAGCCCGGCGATCGTGAGCCGGCCCGAAGTTGGCCGCAGCGCGGTTGCGAGGATGCGCAGCAGGGTCGTCTTGCCCGCGCCGTTGTCGCCGAGCACCGCCATGTGCTCGCCTGTGTCGAGCACCAGGTCGACGTTGTCGAGGGCCCGCTCGCTGCCGAACCGATGGGTCAAGCCGTCGGCGACCAGCATGCTCATGGCAGCTCAGGTGGCGTCTTCAGCAGCGGCCACAGCACAAACGGTCCGGCCAGGAACACCAGCAGCGTCGCGACGATCAGGGCCATCGCTACGCGGGGAGAGTAATCGGTATCCGGCGCCTTGCCAACTCCGGGATTGGACTCCTCTCGCCAATGTTGCCCAGCACGACGCCGAGGATGATGACGGCGCCACCGGCCCAGACCCAGCTCACCAGCGGGTTGACGAAGACCCGGAACGAGGCCGAGCCGTCGTCGTTGGTGCCCGCGAGCACCACATACACGTCGGCCAAAGGGGTCGTCGTGATCGCGACGTGGGTCAGGGCCTGGCCGCCGAGCCCGGCGTAGGTCGCGCGCGAGGGCTCGAGCGTCTGGTCGCCGAAACGCATGCCGGCGACGAGTTCGGTGTGATCCGTGAGCTGGCGCTTCTGCGCGCCGGTGTAGGTGAGCGTATAACCGGCCACCGTGACCTGCGCGCCAGGCTGGAGCGTGATGTCCTTCTCCTGCTGCCCGAAGTGGGAGGCGGCGATGCCGACCACCACCACCACCAGGCCAAGGTGCGCCAGGTAGGCGCCGTACCTCCGCCGCCGGCGCAGGATGGACATCGGCCTTTTCAACGCGGCGCGGCCGAACTCGCTCGCCACCGTCGCGCCGGCCGCGACTGCAAGCGGGACGGCAACAAGCGCGGGAGCTGACCGCACGCCCGCGACGAACAGGCCCGCCATGACGACGAGCGCGGCCGCCGCCGGCCAGCGCAGAGCCCGCAGCACCGGTCGACCCGCATGACGCCAGGGCAACAGCGGGCCGACGGCCATCAGGGCAAGGATCGTGGCGAACAGTGGTCCGGCGGCGCGCTCGTAGTAGGGCGCGCCGACGACGCGCTCCGTGCCGAACATGCCCGAGACCAGGGGCAGCACCGTGCCCCACAGCACGACCGCCACGACGCCGATCAAGAGAAGGTTCTGCAGCACGAAGGCACCCTCACGTGAAACCGTCGGCGCGGGACCCGAGGCCGCGCCGAGACTGGCCGCGCGGAAGGCGAGCAGGGTGCCGGAAAACACAATGCAGACGAAGAGAAACCCGAAGAACCAGGGGCCGATGGCGCTGATCGCGAAGGTATGCACCGAGGGCACGACACCGCTGCGGACGATGAACGTTCCGAAAACAACGAGAAGAAACGCGAGGATCACCAGCCCAAAGTTCCAGGACCGCAGCCGGCCCCGCCTCTCCTGTACCTGCGACGAGTGCAGGTAGGCGGTGGTCGCGAGCCACGGCATCAGGGCCACGTTCTCCACCGGGTCCCAGCCCCAATAGCCGCCCCACCCGAGGACGTGATACGCCCACCACATGCCGAGGAGAAGGCCCGCGGTCTGCAAGCTCCATGCGAGCAGGGCGAAGCGCCGCGTGTGCGCAATCCACGCTGCGTCGGCGCGGCCGGCAAGCAGCGCGGCGCACGCGAAGCTGAAAGGAATCGCGAACGAGGCGAACCCCGCGAGCACCACCGGCGGGTGGATCAGCATCCCTCCGTCGCGCAGCACCGGGTTCAGGCCGAGCCCGTCCGGCGGCGTGACCGACAGGAGGTCGAACGGGCTCGCGACGACCGCGAGGACGAACAGGAAGAAGCTCAGGATCGCGGCCAGGATTCCGGTTGCGTAAGCGGAGATCCGCGCCCCAAGACGCGCGCTTGCGATGAGCGAGGCTGCGCCCAGCACGCCGAGAATCAACGTCCAGTACAGGAGCGACCCCTCCTGCCCGCCGTAGAAGCCCGCCGCGACGAGCGCGGTGGGTGTCGACAGGTCGGTGTGCTCGACGACGTAAGCGAGCGAGAAATCGTGGCTCAGGAGCGCGACCTCGAGCAGGACGGCCGCGAGGACGGTCATCACGGCAGCCGCGTAGAACGCGCGACGCCCGACCTGGATGAAAGCGTCGCTCTCCCGCCAACCGGCCCAGAAGCTGAGCAGTGCGGAGAAGCCGCCCATCACGACTCCGGCCAGCAGCGCGCCTGCGCCCAGGTAGCCGAGGATCACGACGCCGGAGGTCCGCCGCATATTCGCGGCATCGGCGGCCGGAGCCAAGGAGACGCCGAGCACGCGAGGGAGCGCATCGCGTAGATGCCCGACCGAGCGCGCGCAGAAGTCGACGCTGGCTTCAGCGCCCACTCCCGGGGTCCCCGCGAAATCGCAGATTTCGTGGGGTGGGTCGGCGCCCGGTCGCCTAGGCCGCGAAGATGCAAGGAACTTCGGCGGCGTGATCCTCCGATCACTGCGTGTACGGCTGAGTGGAGAAGCGCGACGGACACTTCGCGAGCAGCGTCCGCGCATGGAACACGCCGTCGCTGCCCAGCTTGCCCTCGGCGACGACGGTGATGCCCGGCCGGAAGATGTCGGGCAGCGTGCCCGTGTACTCCACCGGGATCGACGCGGTTTTGTCCTTCTCCGTGAACGTCACGTGCAGCCCGCCGCCCGACTTCTGCACGTCGTCCTGCACCTCGCCCGCGACGCGCACGTCTCCGGCCGCCGACTGCGTGCGCAGCTGCGACACCGTGACGTAGTACTCGCTCGCGCCACCCGAGGCCGAGTAGATGAGGTATCCGACGCACGCCGCGACGACGACAGCCGGGAGGCCCCACCTCAGCGCCATGCTCATGAAGCGATCAGGCCCAGGTAGTGGTTGAGCGTCGGGGGGTCGAGCGGCCCGGTGAAGGACGCGACGACGATGCCCTGCGCATCGATGAAGAACGTCGCCGGGAGCCCGGCCACGCCATACGACTGGTAGGAACCGGCCACTATCGGCCCGGCGGGGTACGGGTGCGGATGCCGCTGCTCGAAAGCTTCGAACCCGGAGGTCGTGTCCTGGTTGTCGGCGCCCACGAAGGCCACTTGCTGGTGCGCGGCGGAAGCGTAGGCGAGCACGCCCGCCTCATCGACGCACGGCCCGCACCATGAAGCCCAGAAGTTCACCACCACCGGCTTGCCCTGCAGCTCCCAGACCTTGACCTGGTCACCGGCCGCGGTTTCGATGGCGAGCCTCGGCGCCGTCCTGCCCAGCACGGGCGGGTTGGCCAGCGCGGCGTGCTGCAGGCCCCAGGCGAGCGAGAGCAACAGGATCGAGCCGAGGACGATCGCGAGAGACCCGATGACCGCTGATTTGCGGTTCACGTCGAGCCAGTCTAATTGAGTGTCGACGCCCGGACTTTCCTCGCATCTTCGCGCCCTAGACGGCCGGCCGCCTACGGCGGTGAAGCCTGCGTCGGGGGGCCCGGCGCCGCGTCGTCACGCAGCTTTAGCTGCGCTCCTCCTTGCGCCACCCCCTCCTTGGCTCCAGCCGTCGAGGTCGCGAATCTGGTGAGGAAATCCGGGCCTCGACACTCAGAGACCGTTTGCGGTCGCGATTCGGGCGTACAGCCGCCCGCTCGGCTTGATCGTGCGCTCGAGCGTCTTGCGGTCGACGGCGATGAGACCGAAGTGCGCCGTGTAGCCGCGAGCCCACTCGAAGTTGTCCATGTTCGTCCAGTGGAGGTACCCACGAACGTCCACCCCATCCCCGATCGCGGCGTGGACGTTGGTCAGGATGTTGGCCAGGTATTTCTCGCGCACGCTGTCGTCCTGCGTGGCGATCCCGTTCTCGGTGATGTAGACGGGCTTGCGGTAACGCTTCAGCTCGTTCAGCACGCCGCGCATCCAGTCCGGGTTGGAACCCCATCCCATCTCGGTCTCTATGGTCCCGGGGGCGTTGAAGCGACGCACGAACTGGTCCTTCGGCCGGCGCAGATCGAACGCGGACATCTGACCCCAGTAGTGCGCGATTCCGATGTAGTCGCTCGATGCTTCGACGACCCTCTGCAGCCGCCCCGAACCGACCGGCCACCTGTCGGTGACCATCTGGGTAGCGCTGGCCGCAAACCGGTCGCGCCGCCTGCGTGAGGCGGGCATGAACAGGAACTTGTGATGCGAGAGACCCACCGGCGTATCGGGCCACCGCCGCTTGATCGCCGCGTAGGCGAGCTCGTGCGCGCGGTGCATGTTCCGCGTTACGCGGTACTGGGCGACGAGGTCCCCCCGGCGCCCGGGCGGAAACTCGCCCGTGATCCATCCGTTCGCGGCGTAGATGCTCGGTTCGTTGATCGTGCACCACATCCCAACCAGGTCGCCTAGCTCGTCAGAGATGCGATTGACGAACGGCATGAACGCGCGTGCAGCGCCGCGAACTGTCCATCCACCCTTGCGCGAGAACCACAGCGGGTTGGTGAAGTGGTGCAGCGTGACCATCGGCGTGATCGACTGCTCGCGCAGCTCGCCAAGCACGTCGCGGTAATGGCGGATCTGCCGCGAATCGAACACCCCTTCCGTCGGCTCGACGCGTGACCACTCGATGGAGAGCCTGTGGGCGTTCTGGTTCAGCTCGCGGAGGAGCGCGAAGTCCTCTCGGTAGCGGTGGTAGTGATCGCACGCGACGACCGACGTCTGACCGTCGGCGATGCGGCCCGGCTGCTGCTCCCATTCCCACCAGTCGGAGTTGCGGTTTTCACCCTCGACCTGGTGCGCAGCGCTGGAGGTTCCCCACAGAAAACCTTGGGGAAAGGTCCGGGCCACTAGGCCGCGGCGCTGGCCGGCTTTTCGACCTGCGGTGGGGGGATGTACTCCCAGGCCTTCGGCGTGTCACCCTCCAGGTCAAGCTGCAGCATTCCGGCCTTGCCCATGCCGCTCCGGTGCATCTCTCGTTCGTTCTGAGGGCGGCCGTCGAGCAGGATCCACGCCGCGTTCAGCGGGTCGGCGTGGCTGACCACGGCGATCGTCTCGCCCGGGTGCTCGCGCGCCAGCCGGCGGACGACGTTCAGCACGCGGCCGCCCATCACCTCGACCGACTCGTCGCCGGGCAGCAGGCCCCGCTTGGCCTTATGCACCAACCACAGAGGCCGGCGGACGGGGATCTGCCAGTACGGGATGCCCTGCAGGTAGCGGCTGAACTCCGCCTCGCGCAGGTCGGCGTCCACCTCCATCGCGGGAGGCGCGGGCAGCTTCTCGGCGATGATCCGCGCCGTCTCAGCCGCGCGGGCGAGCGGGCTGTGGACGATTCGATTGAGCCCGGATGAGCGCAGCCGGTCGCCCAGCGCTGCGCTCTGCGCCCGACCGAGCGCGCTCAGGTTGAATCCATCGAGGTGGCCGTAAAGGATCCCGTGAGGGTTCTCGACCTCGGCGTGCCGGATGAGATAGAACCGCGTCAGCTTCTGTACGCGCCGACCGTCGTCCGGTTCGTGCCGGCCGAGCGGCCGGACTCGAGGGCCTGCTGGGCCTCCCGAAGCAGGTTGCCTGTGTACTCGCGCCGGTTCATCACCCCGGCCTCGTCTTTGGGCCTGTAGTCGGCGTTGATCGTTGCCGCTCCGCAGCTGACGGTGATGCGCTTCCATGCGCCGGTCGTCCCGAAGTCGTGCGATGCGATCGAGCGCCGGATCTTGTCCGCGGCCAGGGCCGCGCCCTGCTCGTCCGTCTCGGGCAGGACGATGGCGAAGTGCGGCGGGCCGTCAGCGTCGAGAAAACCGACCGTGTCGGTGTCGCGGACTGCCTGGCCCAAGCGTTCGGCCATCTCCCGGAGCAGCCCGTCGAGCTGAATCTGGTCGATCTCCTTGTGGACGTGCTCGGCGTGGTCGAGCTCCGCCACCAGCACCGAGAGCGGCCGGCGGTAGCGGACGGCGCGGTTTGCCTCCTGGCCGACCAGGGCGTTGACGAACTTGGAGTTCCAGATCCCCGTGGTCGTGTCGACCACCCCGAACAGGGGGCTCGAGCTCCTATCGATCTGGCTGTGGCCGCAGCTCGGGCAGTACTGAGACGTCTCCGGCACCTCTGAGCTGCAGTACCAGCAGGTGGTCATTGCCCCGGCATTCTAGGTGTCCGGCCCCGGAGTCGCTCTCGGCATACCGATCCTTGCCCCAGAATCAGGTTCAAATGACCGACCAGGGCGAGCTTTTCCCGATCCCCGCCGGAAGCGAGCCGAAGGCGCCGCTGGCGACCCGGCTGCGCCCGAGAACCTTCGCCGACCTGATCGGCCAGCGCCAGGTGGTGGACGTCCTGCGCCAGCTGACCCAGGGCGGCAACCTGCCGAGCATCATCCTGTGGGGGCCGCCCGGCAGCGGCAAGACGACGCTGGCCGGGCTGCTCAGCACCGAGACGAACGCGCGAATGGTGGCGATGTCGGCCGTCACCGCGGGTGTGGCCGACCTGCGCAAGGTCGTTGCCGAGGCGAAGGTCCACCGCAGGGCGGGCCTGCGCACGGTCCTGTTCATCGATGAGATCCACCGCTTCAACAAAGCGCAGCAGGACGCCATCCTGCCGCACGTCGAAGACGGCACGGTGACGCTGATCGGCGCCACGACCGAGAACCCGTCGTTCGAAGTCATCGCTCCCCTTTTGTCGCGCAGCCGCGTCTTCCGGCTCGAGCAGCTCAACCGTGACGAGCTCAGGCAGGTCGTCGAGCGAGGACTGGGCGAGCTCGGCGCAACGATCGATGACGATGGGATGGACGCGCTGCTCGAGGTGGCGCGGGGTGACGCCCGAGTCGCCCTCAACGGTCTCGAGGCCGCGGCGGCGCTCGCGGGCGAGGCGGCGATCGGTCTCGAGCAGGTCGAACGTGCGATGCAGCAGCGTCACCTCCTCTACGACCGCGCGGGCGACCAGCATTACGACATCGTTTCGGCGCTCATCAAGAGCGTGCGCGGCAGCGACCCCGACGCAGCCGTCTACTGGATGGCCAGGATGCTCGAGGCCGGCGAGGACGTGATGTTCGTGGCCCGCCGCCTGGTCATCCTGGCCGCCGAGGACATCGGCCTCGCCGACCCGCAGGCCCTGCCGGTCGCGGTCGCAGCGCAGCAGGCCGCGCACTTCATCGGGATGCCCGAGGCGGTGCTGCCGCTCACCGAGGCAGCGCTCTATCTCGCGCTTGCTCCTAAGTCGAACTCCGCGCTCACCTCATATGGCGCGGCAAGAGAGCTCATCCAGGAGACGGGCAACGAGCCGGTGCCGCTGCACCTGCGAAATGCGGTGACCGGACTCATGAAGTCGATGGGCTACGGACGCGACTACCGGTATGCCCACGACTACGAGGGCGGGGTCGCCGCCCAGGTCCACCTGCCGGAGAAGTTGAAGGGCCGCAAGGTCTACTCGCCAAACCCGCGCGACCGCAAGCCGGGACAATAGAATCTCGGACTTGGCTGACGCGCTCCTCATCTTCAAACCCGACTCCGCCTATCGCCTCGCCGCGCGCGCGGGGCTCTGGGGCTGGCTCTCTTCCGAGCGCGACTGGAAGATCGAGTCGCTCGAGTGGTTTCAGCCACCGCCGGAGCTGATCGAGAACCACTACGACTTCCTGCAGGGACGCCCATTCTTTCCGTGGCTCGTCGATTTCATGTCCGCGCTTCCAGTGGTGGTCGGCCGCGTCACCGCCTCCACCGAGGCCTTGCGGCAGATGCGTCACGACCTCGGCGAAACACAGATCGCAAAGGCCCGGCCCGGATCGCTCCGTGAGCGCTACGGGATCTTCGGCGGGCTCAACTGCCTCCACCTGTCAGACGCGCCGGAGACGGGCGCCGCGGAGGTGAGGCGGTGGTCAGACTTCGTGCAGCTCGACGAGGTAAAGGTTCACCTCGACGATTCGACGGAAAAGCCGGACCACACCTATCACCTCCGTTCGCTCGCGACGCAGATCAACGGCTCGATCCACGTCGACCTCGCATCGCAGATGTTCCGCGAGCTGATCACTGAGGAGTGCGA